>CAZFAL010000033.1:0-17444 GCA_964516945.1 uncultured Ignavibacteriales bacterium | reverse complement strand
GAATTGATGGAGTTTGAACGCTCCAATTGTCGGACTGCCGCAGATATTGCCGTTTTGCTGGCTGATTCCGGTATGAAAGCGCTCCACGGGACATCCATCAATCCCGGCGTGGCGCTGAAAAACAAACAGCGTCGTTTGGCTAAACGGCTTGAGCGCCTCGGTCACACGCCGGCGTCCACACCGAATACAAAAAACCAACACACTACCATTCATTCAAATGCAAAGGAGAGAATCATGAGAGAGCAAACTCTATCGAGCGTAGCAGTATCCGGCGCAACCCCGCAGGGGTTAGCGCCTGGGATGTCAGCCACAGTTTCACCATCGCTACCCCAATCACCCACAGCATATCCGGCTGACGCCCCGGGTTTGATTCCGTGCAGTTTCCGGCTTGACGGCGCCGCGCGGGGTGAGCGCTTTCTGGCGCTCGTTGACGGTCTGCCGGTAACGCTCACCGGAAAGTCATTCAAGTATCTGGTCAAACTTACCTGCGCCCGTTTGAGTCAACCGGATGGTTGGATATATAAGGATGACATCGAAGTCGGTTTCAATCAGGCGCGGTATTTGTATCGTCTGCGCCGCGAAATTGTCGCCCAGCTACCGGGCTATCGCTGGTCAGTGTATGAAAATAATCGTCTGGGCTACTATCGCCTCGCGCTGGATTCGGTGGCGCTTGATGTCAATCGCGAGACACTGGCGAATAGTCCTGATTATGAAGTCGTACAGGCCGTGGGCGCGTTACCGGACGCGCCACTTGCGACATCGTCATCGGCGGTCGCTGCGGCGCCCTCTGAGAATCGCCGTCTTGGTTGAAGAACTGTCCATGCGGTCGGTGTCTAACCGGACGTCTCACAGCGCAAAACAGTAGCGTAAGAATAAGCGTTGACAGTAATGCAAAAACACGGGAAATTGCCTCGGGTTCGCCGGTGACGGCGCCCGCAGGCGCCCGTGGTTTTGTGCATCAGGGGTTTTGTGCATCAGGTTTCTTGCATGAGGGCGCTGTCGGAGGGCGCTTCCGAAGGCGAATGTCGGCGCGGAGCGACAGTCCGATAAGACCGATAAGAGGATGCGACCAATGAAGCGCATCAACGCTATGCCCTGCAAAGAGGACACAACAGCCAGATGATAATTAAGTCTATTAACAAACTCCCGTTGAAGCCGACCGACGAGGGCAAAGTCTATCCTATTTTGCCGGTGAAAGTCGGCTTGCTGTTTCCGGGAAATCGACGTAGATACAACATAACACGCAAATCATCACTCGCGCTTCTTGAAGCGTGTAGCGGGGGAGACTGTCCGTTAATAGTCAGCTACAGCCCCTCTCCGCGCGAACATGCCGACGGAGCGGTTATTCCACTCAGTGAAGTCAGTGTCAGCGCAAAAGTCACTAATGTTCGTGAGGGGCGTGGTGAAGCGAAGGATGTGGAGTTTGAAGGGCTGGAGCGCGTAGCGCTGACTTCAATAACCAGCCACTCGCCGTATTTGAAAGGTGAGGCGCGTCCGATACAGGAGCGACTGCGGTTGCAGGGAGCGTCACGTGATACGATTCTCGCAGAGATAATTGACTTGTGCGAGAAAATCATCGAGCGCGGATCGTCCGTGGATCCAAAGCTGAAAGAAGTTGTTCGCGAGGCCTATGAAACCGATAGCGCATTTGTCGACACAGTCACAACCTATGCGCCATTGAATCCCACCGAGCGGCAAACGCTACTGGAAACAATAGATTTGCGTGTGCGCTTTGACTTATTGCGTGACCTCCTCAAAAGAGAGCTGGATCGTATCTCACTCAATCTGCAGTTGGGGCGTCAGGCTGAGGCCAAGATGGAAGAGAACCGCCATCGCGAGTTTCTTGAACTCAAACTTGAGGAGATCAAGAAACAACTTGGCGGCCCGTATGCCGAAGAGAAGGCCTCCGCCGCGCTCAAACGCAGAATACAATTGGCGACGAATCTTCCCGAGGATGTGCGCGAACTGGCGTGGGAAGAGGCCTCCCGTCTCGCGATTCTGCCAATCGGCGCGGCCGAATACGCCAGTGTGCGTCATTTTGTGGAAACGCTCCTGTCATTGCCGTGGGGCGTGGCCCCGTCACACAATGTTGAGAGCGACATGAAAGAGCTTGAGGCGGCAATTTTCAAGGATTACTATGGCTCTGAAAAGACGAAACGCAGAATAATCGAGCGCATTTCCTCAAATCTGCTCACGGGCGGGTCACAAAAGGGACCAATCATCTGTTTCATGGGGGCCGCCGGAACAGGCAAGGCAACTCTGGCGCGGTCAATTGCCCGGGGCTTGAATCGGGAGTTCCTGCGCCTCAGTCTCGGTTCCATCGTCGATATTACCGAGCTGAAGGGTATGAATCGCTCAATGATAGGCGCGACACCCGGCGTATTCATCCGCGAATTGCAGCGGCTCAACACCCCCGACCCGGTTATTTACGTTGAAGACCTCGAATATCTGGGCGACGGCGACAACTCCCTGGCGCTTGCGTTACTGGAAGTCATGGATCACCGTCTTAACCACCGCTTTGTCGATACGTATATCGGAATTCCGTTTGATTTCTCTGCGGCGCTTTTTGTCTGTGGTGTGCGTTACCCCGACGGTATCCCCGAAGTCATTGATAATCGCATCGAGGCCATCGAAATCCCCGGCTATATAGAAAAGGAAAAAGTCTCGATAGCTCGTAAGCATCTGATTCCACCTCTATACAAGAAATACGATCTTTCGCGGACAGAAGTCTCAGTCACGTCGGACGGGTTGGTGCGCTTGATTCGCGATTACACGATGGAGTCCGGCATTCTGGAATTCTCACGGTTGCTCGATAGATTGTTCAGGCATATCGCCAGTGAAAAACGCTCCAAAAGCCGCAAGAAATGGAAACTGGACGATGCGCTATTGGATTCCGCGTTCGGGGCTCCGATCTATATCCCTGAAAAGCCGATGAAAGAACCGCAAATCGGTGTGGCGACCGGTCTGGCATGGACCGGTGTGGGTGGAGAATTGATGCTCATCGAGTGTCTCAAAATGCGTGGCGACGGCAATATCGTTTACACCGGCTCTCTCGGAGAAGTGATGCGCGAATCTATTCAGGCGGCGCATAGTTATATTCGTTCAAAAGCGGATATGCTGGGAATCGACCATGACGACTTCAAGAACTTTGATATCCATGTCCATTTTCCGTCCGGCGCGATACCCAAGGACGGCCCGTCCGCCGGAATCGCTGTCTCGCTTGTTATCGCGTCAGTGATGGCGGAGCGTCCAATCCGCAACGACATGGCTCTGACAGGTGAAGTTTCACTTCAAGGCAATGTCCTCCCTGTCGGTGGGATTAAAGAAAAAGTTGCGGCCGCGTATCGCGCTAACATTCCATATGTCTGTATGCCTCGCGAAAACGAAAAAGATCTCAAAGAGCTACCCCGCGAAATCACCCGGGGCACGAAATTCATTTTCGTCGGTTCTGTCGATGAGTTATTTGAACAAGCCCTGCTCGATTTTACCCCCTCATCATACACGCTGGAAAAACTCTTTGCCGTAGAACTTGAGAAGGCGCGACGCAAACGCTCGGCTAAAGTCAAGCGTAAACCTGCTCGTAAGTCCGCCAAAAAGAAAAGCAAGAAGTAGTTCAAGTGATGCATCCCGCATACTGTTGGATGCAGCAAACGGGAGTTAGAGACTCCACTTCGCCCGTTTCAGGGTCGCATGCAGGACGCCGATGGCCGAAAAAGTCATTGACACCTGAGCGTTCGTGTGGTTATATATACATGTACGTCTGGCATTTGGCACTCATGTCAATTACCCGCATACCCAAATACAAGCCCGTCCAATGGGCGCCGTCAGAAAACTAAAGATAGTACGCTCGTTTCCGGCAGACTCGTTTCAGAGTTCAGCGGGGAATAGTTCTATATGAACGGAAGAGATTTGTGCAAATATATCCGGCGCTTATTGCTACTCGCCGTGGCCGGAGAGAAACGCAAGGGACACTTGTTTGTATCTGGATGAGTTGATTTAGGATTTCTTAAGGGAAGTTTCTGAATAAGAATCTTCAATAAGTAATAGGATATTAAGAAATAAGATAGACATAGTAAATAGACGTAGTAACACGGACTGTACACAATTGAAGACAACAGAGGAGATGAACATGCTCTCAAGTAATCCTCACAGCATGCAGATGAGCGGTCGCATGGATTGCCGTAAGCGAATCGCCGGACTAACTATAGCGCTAGCCATTTTCAGCGTGGCTCTGGCTACGGCGCCTGCATCGGCGCAACTTGGACAACTGAATGCAGTTGCAGGAGCAGACCCGGGCATACCGGACACGGTTTTCGTGTCGAGCGCAGATGTGAATCAGGGTGACCATTTTAGCATTGATGTTTCGTTCGTCAATGATGAAGGGCTTGCCGGCGCCACTATCGGAATCAAATGGGGAACGCCCGACTTGTTTCTTGATTCGATTTCTTTTGTCGGCTCAAGACTTGACGTCTTGCCACCCACGCAACATCCAGTGAGTATTGACAACACGTCTCTGTTCGCAGGGCTCGTCGGCTTTTTTGTCTTCTTACCTCCGGGAATTAATCCCGGCTCCGGTATCTTTGCACGATATTGGTTCACGGTCGACCCGGCGGCGTTTGATCAGTTCATAGATCTTGACTCGGTTTTCTTCCCGCCCAGTGGAGATTTTCTTTTCGTAGCCTCAGCGGGGAACGTGTCTTTCATTCCACAGTTCGTCGGCGGCAAGGTCAAAATCGGAAACCCCTCCGAGCCATCGACAATAGACGTCAATCCGACCAGCTTTCAGTTTGCCGCTACAGAAGGCGGAGTGAACCCGCCGTTTCAGACATTGAATATTGAAAACGTCGGTCTGGGAACTTTGAATTGGACGGCGACTGTTTCCTCCACCTGGTTGAATGTTTCCCCCACGTCGGGTGTCGCTCCATCAATAACGCAGGTGACAGCAAACTCCATCGGGTTACCGGTGGGTACGTATCTGGACACAATTGTGATAACAGACCCGAATGCAACGAACAGCCCATTCGAAATCCCGGTTGAACTGGTCGTGACCCCTCCGCCACCGACTATCTCAGTGTCGCAAACGGAATATTTCTTTAACGCCATAGCCGATTCGACAAACCCACCTTCACAATTATTGATTGTCAAGAATGTCACAAATGGCTCATTAAACTGGCAGGCGACGAATACTGAAAGCTGGCTGTCTGTGACTCCGTCTTCAGGGGGAGACTCGACGGATGTGACGTTGACGGCTGACATTACCGGCTTGCCGTTTGGTAACTATCAGGACACAGTGGTCATTACCGATCCGAGCGCAACGAATAGTCCAGTCAAAGTGAGTGTGCATCTGTCTGTCGCCTCAGATCTACCAATCATTGCTCTTGATCCGGACACAATCCATGTTGTCGTAGACCTGAACGCCGCTCCATTGCAAGGCGCCGGAGCGTTGTTTGATACCGCGTTCTTTACGATTGGGAATGACGGCGCCGGAAGTATGACGTACTCGTTGTCTGAGTCGTCAAGCCGAATATTTGGACTGACACCCGCCTCAGGAAACGCGCCGGCTAGTATTGAGGTGGAGTTTAAGCTTGTCGGTGGCTCTCCGGGGGACATTCTGGATTCGATTCTTGTCACTTCGCCGGAAGCGATTAACTCACCGCGCTATGAGTACATTCAATACCATTTCACATTCACACCCGCGAATATAACGCTTTCCCCGGACACGCTGGAGTTTACTCTTTTCGAATGTGAGCAGGGAGCGAGCTTTGTGCCAACGATTGTTAACGGTAGCTTCAATAATAATGGTGAGCCGGCGCCTTTCACTCTTGAGTTTGACATCGACTGGCTGACCGCGATGCAGGACTTCGGCACAGCCCCCACGACATTGGGCTTTATTGCTTCGGAGACGGATATGCCTCTGGGCGTGTATCTGGACTCAGTCAAAGTGATTGCGCCATTGTCGCAGACGAATCCACAATATCTGTATGTGCGGCTCTCAATCATAGCCGGAATCCAACAGCCGGTTATTCTGCCCAATAAGGTGATATTCAAAATCCCGGCGCGTGAGGGGACGAATTTCCAATATGGCCCGACTGATGTTCTCCAAATCAAAAACTTCTTCGGGGGATGCTTTAATTGGTCTATTGATGAGTCGATTTCCTGGCTGAGCGCCGGGCCAATATCGGGGCAAAATCCGAAGAATGTTCTGTTAATCGGGGACGGTACCAATAAGACATTCGGTGAATATGACAGTTCATTTGTCATCATTTCGCCGGACGCGAGTAACTCTCCTAAAGGGATTCAGGTCACACTCCAGGTCTGGCGGCTGTTTGGCGACGCAGATTATAACAACAGGATCAATGTCTCCGATGTTGTCTACCTGATTGCGTATATATTCAGTAGCGGTCCCCAGCCTGAGCCTGCGGTTTATGTCGGAGACGTTAACTGCACCGGCACCGTTTCTATCAGTGATGTTACTTTTCTCATGAAATATATCTTCGCCGGTGGCGACGCGCCATGTGGCAACGAGGCTTTCTGAAGGATTGCAAGTTCGAAACAGCCGGATTTCACAAGCGATTGACTCTCCCCGTCGTAGACAAGTTCTACGGCGGGTTTTTTTTGCCATCTGCATTTCGAACAGCAAAATAACCTTCCCGAAATTCAGGCGCATTTGACGCTTGGCGAGCGTCAGACCAGGTGTTACTATACAAGAAGCCGCTCTGTGGCCTCTTGCCGTAATCCGAAGGATGAAAGAGCGGGCGGCGTGAGTGAATCATGTTTGACAGGCCAATGACAACAGACGAAAACAACAGAATGACTCAAAAAAAATATCATATCATTACTTACGGCTGCCAGATGAATGTGGCGGATTCTCAAACTCTTGCGGGATGCCTGGAAGGCGCAGGTTTCGCTGCAACAGAAAAAGAGGATGAGGCGGAGCTGATAATCGTCAACACCTGCTCTGTGCGTGAAAAAGCTGAGGAGCGCGCCTTCGGTCGTCTCGGGGATTTGCGTCGGCTCAGGAAAAATAACCGCAAGCTCAATATCGTGGTTGTCGGCTGTATGGCCCAGCGGCTGGGAGCCAGAATAATCGAGCGTATTCCGCATGTGGATCTCGTCCTCGGCACTGACAGAATGTTTGACTTGCCGGAGATTCTGACGCAAAAGGAATCAATCCCGGAAGTTCACACTGCCTTTGGACATGAGAACATTGATGATGCGCCTGCGATTCGCGACACACCGTTCAGCGCCTATCTTACGATCACCCGCGGTTGTAACAATTACTGCACATTCTGTATTGTACCGTTTGTGCGGGGCAGAGAAAAATACCACCCGACTGACCGCCTCGTCGAACAGGCGCGGGCGCTTGCAGAGGATGGTGTCATTGAATTGACCCTGCTGGGTCAGAATGTAAACTCATATCGTGACGGTGACGTCGGTTTTCCGGGGCTAATCAAACGGATAGCCGCTGAAACAGATATTCGTCGAATTCGCTATACAAGCCCGCATCCCAAGGACCTGTCTCTCAAACTCATTGAGTTACACGCCAATGAGCCGAAGCTGATGCCCCATGTGCATCTGCCGTTGCAGTCCGGCTCGGATAGAATCCTGCAGAAAATGGCGCGGCCCTATTTGTACCGTCACTACCGCAACATCGTCAAAAAACTGCGCGAAGCGACACCGCACATTGCCATCACGACTGATGTCATTGTCGGCTTCCCGACTGAAACCGAGGCGGACTTTCAAATGACGCTTGATGCGTTTGAAGAGACTCGCTTTGATTCGGCTTTTATGTTCCACTATTCCGAACGCGAGGGAACGCTGGCCTCGAAAGAGATAGAAGATGATATCCCGCACGAAGTGAAGATTGAGCGTCTCGAGCGGCTGATAGAACTGCAAAAGAAAATCAGCTATCACAAGAATCAGTCCGAACTGGGCAAGATTCAGAATACGCTCATCGACGGTTTCAGTCGACGTGACCGTTCAGTTCTCAAAGGGAAGACTCCCGGCGGCAAGACAGCCCTCTTTGCCGGAGGGGAGGAGCTGATTGGAACAATCGCTCCAGTGCGGATTTCGCAGGCCGATTCATGGACCCTCCATGGAACACTCCAGAAAGACCGCGCAGGTTATCGAGCGCTCGGTTTCTATCGACCGGAAACCGGCGAAAAAAACAAAAGTAACGAGGCGTCTCCGGCATTCGGCGCCACAGCTGTGAAGGAGTCCGGCGCAACATGATTGCCCAGCATATCCTGGCGGTTTTATGGCTCTCTTTAGTCGGGCTGACGTATGCCCGACTGATGAAAACGCATGAAGACGCGGGAAGTCGTTTCCGCATACAGGTGATAGCGTCAGGAATCTGCCTGATTCTTGCGGCGCTTATTTTCTGGTTGGGAGCTTTTAGCGCCTATCCGGGCTGGTTTGTGCCGATTGTGTATCCGATTCTCGACTGGTTGAGAATAGCGCTGGTGATTTCCGGCGGAGCGCTTGTTATTTGGGCCTTCATCCAGCGCGTAGAAAGTGCGGAAGTTGTCGATGACAGCAGGGATGACGACCGGGCTACCACTGCTTTGTCAGCAGACGCGCATCAGCAACTCTCCACAGACTCATCATTAACAAGCGCCGGCCTCGTTTCATTGAATCAACTGAATCAACTGCGGATGGCTCTTTCTCAGCCATATCCTTTCGTCGAGCTCGCGGGCGTGGCGCTTGAGTCAGTCTCACGGGTGGGAAAGGCGCCTCGTGGGGCGCTTTATGTCTACAACGAAGCAATGCAGGAAATGACTATCGCCGCCGCCGCAGGGCTTTCTACAGAACAGGAACGCACATTCGAACGTCTGTCTGTGGATGCGCCTGTCGTGAATGAAGTCTTCGTTACCGGAGAAACACTCATATCCGCAGGTTTTGTCGCAGCAGTGTACAGGAAACACCCCGGCGATGAGAGTAAGCCGGGTTCGTATGCGCTCTTGATTCCGATAGCGCGCAACGGCGATCCGCTGGGATTGGTGGCTCTGTTTTTTCAGAGCGCCCCGACGTTGACGAGCTCTCAAACAGCAACGCTTTCGCAAATGTCTGACATCATTGCAGACAAATTTGTGAATGTGAAACTACGGGGCGAATTAGCGAGAACAAAAAAGAAAGCGCATGAGCGGGAAGAGTCACGCCGACACATATCGCAAACATTTCAGCGTGGATTTGAGGAGCTGAAAAGCGAAAGCAATCTTGACGCCTTATGCCAGCGTCTGGTTGGCATTGGAGGAGCCGATGCCATCGCCGTCCTTGAGTGCAATGTCCCGGATTCCAAGCTCTCTCTTTGCGCAAGCTCCGGGAACTTTCCTGAAGTCAGCGCCGGCTTTGAGCAAGCGACAATCCAGGCGCTGCAACGTCGAACTCTGGTGTTGCTTTCACGCGAAAAGAAGACCGCTGAGGCCGGGGCGTCGTTGCAAGCCGAACGTGAGCCAATGGCTCTTGTGGCCCCCCTGGCCACGGTGGCCACGCTGGCCCCGCAGGAATCGCAAGCCGCAACGCCGAAGCGGGGCAATGGCGCTCTGCATGGATTACTCTTCTGGAACCGCTCTGGCAGATTCCATCTTGCTCCCGAAGAATTACAGGATTTGCAGGAGTGGCTCCTGCCGTTGACTGTTGCTCTGCGGAATGTGCTTATTGGCCAACGCACCGCCGAATCCGCCAAAGCGCTGGAAATCATTCGTGACTTGCTTCAGCCGGATGTTGCCCCGCAGTCTGACTCACAATCAGTCTCGCACTCTACCTCTCCGCTTGAACCGCTGACCGAGCAAAAACGAGTGAAACGTTACGTTGAGGGGGTGCGTCGGGTCTTTGATGTCTCGGAGACATGTCTGATTTTCAAGCGCTCGACCGCCGGGCAATTGCGACCGGCGTTCTCTTTCGGGATAGCGCTTGAGGCCGTCGATTCACTGGTTATTCTGCCCGGAGAAGGGCCCTTGGGCCGTTGCGCGGCGTTGGGCGCCGCCGTTCTCGAAACCGGCCGGGAGCGCCTTGCCGAATCTGCGAATGAATATGATATGCTCAACCGCGACATCTTTGGTGAGGCCTATACACGTATGGGAGACACGCAGGCGCAAGTGATTGTGCCTGTGGTAATCAATGGTGACACCCGCTATGTTATGTGTTTCTTCTTTGCGAATAGTGTGATTGCCAAAGAACTCTTCAAGACGCTGAATCCGCTGACAAACTTGTTGTCTCTGATTCTCAGTGTGAAAGATTCACAACTTGAGAATGGCGTGTCGCTCCTGAATTCGGCCGTCTTGTCAGACAGAGAAGACGCCATGACACTTGTCAATGATATCAATAATGACCTGTCAACAATTATTGGAAACTGCCAACTGGTGGCTGACGATCCAAACCTGTCCGGGGCGGTGGAGCGGGTCTTGCGTCTGGTCGTTGAACGAGCCGAACATTCATCGTTGATTCTGCGGAACAGGCACGGCTCCGCCACAAGTGATTCTGATGACAACGTGAGCGAAGACCAGATTAGTCATGGGTTGTCCATGGTTTCGCCTGAAACAGCGTCACCTGAGACAGTATCGCTTGCAACAGTACTGAATAATTTCGCGACTCAGCGGGTAGTCGGCGGACAAATCCTTCTGACTGAAGGTAAAGCCCGGGAAGTGGAATTCCAGTTCGACGCAAACTTTTCCCTGCCGATTTCCGCTGAGGATGCAGAGACGCTCATCGAGCGCCTCTGCCACGGCCTCAGCGCTCTTGCTGATGAGCGCGAAATCGTGACAGCGGTTGTGTATGAAGATAACGGCTACGACTACCTTGATATTTCCCGGCGCTGGAGAAATCTTCCGGCTGTCGGGCGCATTGGCTCATACGCTCGATTCGAAAAACCGGAGCAGGGCCTTTTTGACATTACTCCCGACTTGCTGGAGAAATTACGCAGGTCGGGAGTTGAAACGGCGTTGGATAAACGTAGCGCGAGGCCGGCCTATGTCACTCTGCGTGTGTGGAACGACGCAAGAGCGCCTCTGGCGCAAGCTGACGTTTCGGACTCGACACAACCGCAACGGATTCTGGCAATCGACGACCAGTCTATGATTCTCGACTTACTCCACGCCATGTGCGATTCACTGGGCTATCAAATCGATACGTTCGAATCTCCGACACGCGCCATCGCTGCCTTTGAACGTGGTAACCATGAAATTGTCATTACTGATGTCGCGATGCCCGAAATGGATGGCTGGCAGGTCGCCACAGCGGTCAAGAAACTCCGCCCGGAAACCTATGTGATATTTATCACCGGCTGGGAGGAAGGGCTCTCTGCGGAGCGGCTCCAGGCCTTCAATATCGACGCCGCTATCAAAAAACCTTTCCGGCTTGAGCAATTGACCGCCGCCCTCGAAAAGGCCAGGCGCCTGTCGAATCCAAGTCCAATTCGATGATTTCTAACCGGATCTCTGTAGTCCCGCGCCGAACGTCTGTGCAAAGAGCTTCACCCGCCATCGTTTATCGTTTCGGAACATGCTTGTCGTGTTGAAGCGGTGGAGGGTTTGCCTGAGAGCTATTAGGTACAATTCCTGCTGTTTCTACTTGTTTCTCCGTGGTTTTCACCGTCAGACACTCAATTCAAATCAGTGTCCACCGATATTTACTATAGGGGGGCAGTCGCGTGTCGATGGCTCAGGATGTTTCAGATTGAATACCTTATTGGAATACTTCATTGAATAAGCAGAGCAAGATACCGCGGGGACATTATGAAGACAGTGACCAGCACTAAATCCACCGTTCAGAGCGGAGATAATGGGTCGGCAGAAGAGAAGAGCGCCGCCACAGCAATGCGTGAATCCATTCTGGCGGAAATTACGCGTGGTGACAATCTGCTCTCGCTTCCGGCGACTTTGGCCAAGGTCCTCGAGGTCATCAATAATGACGACGCCTCAATTGAGACCTTAGCCGCTGCAATCCAGAAGGACCCGTCATTGACCGCCACAGTCATACGTGTGGCTAACTCTCCGTATTATGGTCGCATGGCTCGTTGCAGTTCTTTGTCGGATGCCGTCATGACGCTTGGCAGCCTGACTATGAAGTCGATTGCTTTGACCGCCACAGCGCTGAATCCGAAGCATATTCAAGAACAATGCGGAATCAACCCGGAGGAGTTTGTTGCAAATTCCATCACGGTGGCAACGATGGCGCGCGAAATCGCTGTCGCGACAAACTATCGCTCTCCGGAAGACGCTCTCACCGCCGGTCTCCTGCATGATATCGGTATTCTCTATTTCATGGGCAACCATACCGAAAAGTATAGCGAAGTGACAACGACAAGCGCCGCCGGTAAGAATCTGAATGACGCCGAACGTGAAGTCTTCGGCTTGTCACATATGGAGGTAGGTGAGGCGCTCCTTCGAAAGTGGCATCTGCCGGATCTCATTTGTCGTAGTGTCAGCGGGCATCATCACAACGAAGCTGACGATAATCCTGCAGAGAGTGAATCCACGACTGCCGGCGAAGAAAATTCACTGATAACCATCGTCAGGTTGGCTGTTTCAGTGTCCGGCGATTCATATCTGCAATATCGTCGCAATCTTGAATGTGATCTGCATTGCGTCAGTGACTTGATGCGCGCGTTGCATCTCTCAGACGAAGCGCTCAGCAAGATAGTCACTACTGTTCTCAACCAGTCGATGGAAATTGCTTCGGGATTTGGCATGGACGCATCATCTGTCGAAAAACTCCTGGCGCAAGCCAACAAAAAACTGGGACAGTATCTCAATTCATTACAACGCCTGATGCGCGACAGGGAAGAGCTCAGCGCCAAGATCCTCACCGAAGAGCGCCGCAAGGGTGTCGCAGAATCCCGTGTGGCGATCATGGCCACACTTTCGCACCATATCAATAATTCCGCGATGGTTGCGATGGGCAAGGCCGAGGCCCTGTCGGTGATTCTATGTGGTCAATTGCCAAAGGATGTTCACAAAAAAGTCTCAAGAGATTTGCAAACTATTGCTGAATCTATTGAAGATATTAAGAACACTCTCGAAGAAATGTCACACGTCGCCGACAACGACATCATGGCCGTGCATGATAAGAGTAATACGCTGGACCTCAATAAGCTCATCAAAGACTCAGCGCGATTGGAAACCAGCGTCCTGCCGCTGTCCAAATGATGTCTGGCAGTCGGGCGCAAGCCCCAATTGACAAGCCGCCCCACTTTGCTGTAGTTTAGCCACTATGATACGCTATCTGACCGCCGGTGAATCACACGGCCCGGGACTGACTCTGATTCTGGAGGGCTGCCCCGCCAGCGTCCCACTTGACCTCGAGCAAATAGACTACGAACTGTCCCGGCGCCAGAAGGGGTATGGTCGTGGCGGGCGGATGAAAATCGAGCGGGACAGGATTATCCCGCAATCAGGAATCCGGCACGGCAAAACGCTCGGCTCGCCGATTTCGTTCCTGATAAACAACCGCGACTGGGAAAACTGGGAGCCGATTATGCACCCGGTCAATCCCATCCCGGAGGGCTATTCCGGGCAGAAACGAGGTCTGGCCTTCGACAATGTCCGTCCGCGCCCCGGACACGCCGACCTGTCCGGAGCCATCAAATTTCACCATCGCGACCTGCGCAATGTTCTTGAGCGAGCCTCGGCCCGTGAAACCGCCGCCAAAGTCGCTCTCGGAGCGATTGCCAAGCAGTTTCTGGCGCAATTCGACATTGAATTTGGCTCACATGTCATCAGAATCGGCTCCGTTGAGTTAGGGGCTTGTAACTTGCCCCTCGCCGAAATCCGTGAGCGTTCAGAAAACTCCGAGGTCCGTTGTGTGGACCCGGCGACAGAAGAAAAAATGATAGCCGAAATCCGCGCGGCAATTGTCAAGAAAGATTCACTCGGCGGTGTTTATGAGGTTCTCGTGGACGGTTTGCCTGTCGGCTTGGGTGGTTTCAGCCAGAGTGATGTGCGTCTTGATGGCAAGCTTGCCGCAGCGGTTATGTCCATTCCGTCGGTCAAGGGTGTTGAAATCGGGATGGGTTTCGAAACGGCAAAACGTCGCGGCTCCGAGGTGCATGACCAGATTTATTATGACAAAGACGGCGACCCTCATAAAGGCCGTTTCTATCGCAAAACCAATAACGCCGGCGGCCTTGAAGGCGGGATGACCAATGGTGAGCGCTTGGTAATCCGCGCGGCCAACAAGCCAATATCAACGCTCTATCAACCGCTCGATACCGTAGACATTCTCACCAAAGAGCCCGCAGTCGCGATAGTCGAGCGCACCGACAACTGTGTCACTCCGGCGCATTGTGTTGTCGCCGAAGCGGTAGTGGCGCTGACACTCTTCGATGCCTTCCTCGACAAATTCGGCCACGACAACCTCGAAGACATCAAAGCCGCCTGGCAGAGACATCTTGAGTTTGAGTTGTAATCAGAAAAAGCCGAACTCGTAGGTCGGGTTCCGAACGCGCTTTAGTGCGAGAGAAACCCGACATCTCCGGTTAGGCGAGTAGGTCAGGAGCCTTGCGCTCCTGACAATAAGTGGCAAGAACGCCACGAAAGCGGTCAATTCTTACTCACAATTAACTATCTGGAGAATCACTATGCCCAACCAACCACTCCGTGTCGTAGCCATCATGCAAGCCAAACCCGGCAAAGAGAATGACCTTCGCGAGCTTCTCCTGTCGCTGATTGAACCGACTCAAAAAGAGCCGGGCTACATCCGCTATGAGCTACACAGCAATAACGACAACCCTGCAGAGTTTGTTTTCATTGAGGAATGGGAAAATGACGCCGCGCTGAATGCCCACCTGCAAAGTCCACACCTGCAGAATGCAATACAACGCATCCCGGAGTTGCTGGCCGGTGAGCTTGAGATTCGCCGTTTGACGAAGCTCGGGTGAATCGTCGCTATCTGTAACAGTTGACCGTTGTATGTCCGGGGAAAACAAGCGGAACTGTGGTTCCTGCGGTGAGTCCCACCAGCCCTCCGAACATTCCGTAGACGATAGGAACCAGATCTGCGAATATGGATGTGTTGTTGTCTACGGCCACAGAACCAACCCCGACTCCTATCAATGTTCCACCGAGCGCACCTATTAACATCCACTTGGGTTTGAGATGTCGTGGTGAGCGATAGCGGATACTGGCGATGTCAGCGTATTTGTAGTCATTCGCCGCAGATGAATTCAAGCGAAATAGTGTCAGAGTCTGAAATTCCTCGTTGAACATCCCCACAATCCCGCTGGCATGGGTCGAGTCGGCCAATGTCAGGTCAAGACGGTCACCGACTTTAACATGCTGTTCAACCGTGGGAACACAATTCTGTGCGCCGACACTGCCGGCGCTGAAACACAATACCACTCCGCAAATCACCGTAAGTCTTTTCATCGAAGCTGAATCTCCATTGATGTGTTGATGGTCGTTTCGCATGTTTTCCTGCCAGAGGTTTTGCGTATCTTCAAAGGATACCTGAATCGCCCCTCTCAGTCAATCTCTCTTTCACCTCCCTTCATATGCCTTCGCTCAATTTCAACCCTTGCGTTCACAGTCGATTATCTATTTCTTGTCCGAAGTGAAAACTGTCGGGAGTGTAAAGGCAGTAATGTAGAAACTGCATCCCCCGAAGAACTGAAGGAGAAATTATGGCTGGATTCAAATCGAAAATCTTTCACACCGTCGTCGGCTTGTCATCTGAGCTGAACGCTGATACGCTCGTTTACTTCTGCTATGAGGGCGACAAACCATCCGGGGCGCTACTTAAAGCCCTTGATTCAGATACCGACGGCGCTGTCAGCTCTGTCTATGAAAGCGGTGAGTTTAGCGGGGAGTCGAATACATCAGCGTTGTTCCGCGCTCCGGCTGGATGGGGCGTGCGCAATGTTCTGCTGGCCGGTGTCGGCAAACGCGCCGGAAACAAGCCCGATGATTTCCGGCAGGCCGCCGGGACAATCTCGCGCCATGTCGCGCTCCGCAAGGCGTCGGAAATCCTCTTTGATTGCCAGAGCGCACTCGACGCCACCCGGGCGCAGGCGCTGGTCGAGGGGTATCGTCTCGGGCGTTGGAAAATGACCGATTACAAAAGTGATCCGGAAGCCAAAGAAGAAATCAGACAGACAATCAATATCGTCTGCGCCAATCGCACAGCCGAAAAGAAAATCCTCAAAGGCGTCGAGCGTGGCGCAATTATCGCCGCGGCGGTCAGTCAGTGCCGACGGCTCTCGTTTCACCCGTCAAATTTTCTGACACCCGCAAAACTGGCCGAAAAAGCCAAAGAGCTGGGGCGTCGCGACGGCTTCTCAGTTAAAGTCCTCACTGTCGAGCAAATCAAAAAAGAGCGCATGGGCGCTTTGCTTGGGGTCAATCAGGGGTCGGCGGATAACCAGGCGCGGTTTATCATCATGCAATATGACGGCGGTCGCGCAGGGCAGGCGCCTGTGGTTCTCGTCGGCAAAGGAGTCACCTTTGACACCGGCGGTATCTCACTGAAACCCGGCATGAACATGCACGAAATGAAAGGCGACATGACCGGCTCGGCGGTGGTCATCTCGACAATTTCGGCTCTTGCCAGATTAGGCGTGAAATTAAACGTGGTCGGCCTGGTTCCGACAACCGAGAACATGCCATCGGGAACAGCGCTGAAACCGGGTGATATTGTCACCGCGCGCAATGGTAAGACAATCGAGATTATCAACACCGACGCCGAAGGACGTTTGATTCTCGCCGACGCTCTGGACTATGCCAACAAATTCAACCCGCAGGCGGTGATTGATATTGCCACATTAACCGGCGCCACTCTCTATTCGCTCGGCTATGCCGGAGCGCCGATATTCGGCACAAGCAAACCAATCATGGACAGATTGCGCGTCGGCTCAAAAGCCACAGCAGAAAAAGTCTGGGAAATGCCACTCTGGCCGGAGTATACCAAACAAATGAAATCAGCGATTGCTGACTTGGTCAACAGCGGCGGACGTCCCGCCGGAACCGCCACCGCCGCGGCCTTTTTGAAAGAGTTCATCGGCGACTACCCCTGGGGACATATTGACATTGCCTATGTCGACCTTGAACCGTCCGGGCAACCGTACACCCCCAAAGGCCCGTCCGGCTTCGGTGTGCGGTTGTTGATTGAAACATTGTCGAATTGGAAGAAGATGTAAGAATCCCGTATTCAATTGTAGTGGCGGGGCTTGCCCCGCCTTGTTCGCAAGTATCATTAGGTAATGTGATTCGTGAATGACAGCTGTTTCTCGTAATCCACCAAGGCGCCCCAAGGGACGCCACTACAACTGAATCGTTCGTTCTGTTCTTAGAGTACAACATCACAACGGCACCCCACCCCTGGGGTGGGTTCACTTTAGGAACAAGAAACAAAAACCAACTATGACACTATCCGAAACAAAAAACACAACGGTACCCCACCCCTTGGGGCTTGTTGAAAAAGTCCTTTATTTTACTACTATTGTCAATTAGTAT
>CAZFAL010000032.1:0-21014 GCA_964516945.1 uncultured Ignavibacteriales bacterium | reverse complement strand
GATGTCTCACGCGAGGGTGTGCAACGGGATATTCTGCCGGTTGTCGAGGGTAGCGCTGTCTCTACGAAATACGGCATGGTGCACACTGACCATGTGCTGTTTATCGCCGCCGGCGCGTTTCATTCTTCGAGTCCGTCGGATTTGATTCCCGAATTGCAGGGCAGGTTCCCGATTCGTGTTGAGCTGGATTCGCTCTCAGCCGAAGATTTTCAGCGGATTCTCACTGAGCCAAAGAATGCGCTGGTCAAGCAGTACCAGGCGCTTCTCTCGGCGGAGGGCGTAAACTTGAGTTTTACCGAGGGCTCACTGAAAAAACTTGCCGAATTGGCCGAAGAGGTCAACGAAACATCAGAAAATATCGGCGCCCGACGTTTACATACAATCATGAGCGCCTTGCTTGAGGATGTGATGTTTGATTCACCGAACGGGAAAAAGACAATCAAGGTCAGCGAAAAAATGGTCAACGAGACACTGAAGGGCATGGTCGAAGACGAGGATTTGAGCCGTTATATGCTCTAATAGTCACTCTAATAGTCAATAGATAGATTGCTTGTTTGGCTCTTGACGGGTGATTGGCTCTCGGCTATGTTCTGTCGCCGTCCGACGGAATTCTGAGCTGACAAACCGGACGGGAGTCATCGCCATTTGTTACGTAATACGAGGATATACCAATGGAAGTAGATACAATCATTCAGGCAGTCACACCCCGCTCTCTGACACAGATTACTGATCTGACAGAGGAGGAAGTGACGTTCATCATCCGGCTCTGCTCGGATATGAAGAACGGCAAAATTGCACCACGCCCACTGGCCGGA
This sequence comes from uncultured Ignavibacteriales bacterium, assembly GCA_964516945.1. GTDB lineage: Bacteria > Zixibacteria > MSB-5A5 > GN15 > JACZUZ01 > JAJRPJ01. The sequence continues at coordinate 20,199 of CAZFAL010000032.1, read as the reverse complement.
AAGTCGGTGGCCTGTATTTTCGCGAAGCCGTCACTACGCACACGAGTGTCGTTCGAGGTCGGTATCCGTGAACTTGGCGGGCAGTCACTGTACATCACTGATCAGGAAATCCAACTTGGCAAACGTGAGAGCATTGCCGACGCGGCAAAAGTGCTTTCACGCTTTGTGGGGTTGATAATGATTCGCACATTCAAGCAGAGTGATGTCGATGAGCTGGCGCGCTATGCGGATGTGCCGGTGGTCAACGGGCTGACGGATTTAGTGCATCCCTGCCAGATCCTCGGAGACTACTTCACCTGCGCGGAACATCTGCCAAACCTGAAACGCTATACCATCGCCTATCTTGGTGACGGTAACAATATCGCCAATAGCTGGTTGAATCTGGCCTCGGTGGTCCCGATGGATTTACGCATCGGCACAGCGGCAAGTTGCCAGCCCGATGAGCAGATTCTGAACAGGGCCAAAGCCAATCCCGAATCGAATATCACTATCACTGACGACCCTAAAGAAGCGGTTGCTGACGCCGATGTAGTCTATACAGATGTCTGGGCCTCGATGGGCCAGAAGGACGAAGCTGAAGCAAAGAGTAAACTGCTAAAGAAATTTCAGATTAATACAGAACTGCTTGCCGGAGCCAATCCGGAATGTCTGGTGATGCACTGTTTGCCGGCTGAGCGAGGACGCGAAATCACTGATGAGGTGATGGACGGACAAAACTCGGTGGTCTTTGATCAGGCCGAAAACAGGTTGCATATCCAGAAGGCGATTATGGCCTTCCTGCTGAAACAAACACAGTAAGGCAGGCGCAACACAGGGTTCCCGCGAGCGTTCACAGAAAGGGAGTTAGGATCTATGAACGCTGGACTTTTGAAAAGAGCATTGAAGCGGGGGCTCGCGCCGATAGCGTTTTCGGCGCTGATGACAGTTGCGATGATATTCGCCGTGACATTGACCGCCGGTTGCAGCTCTGACAACCCGACCGGTAATGGGGGCTCACTGTCAGACCCGGCGTTTGTCGATATCCAGCCGCAACTTAATACATTTCTGGACAGCGTATTTGTCGCCTATAGCGCCGGCTTGGGTTCATATAATGAGGTCCCGATTACCGACGGACAAATCAAGAAGTTCTATGGCCCCGGCATCCCCGGCGGCGCTAATCAGTCGACGTATGAATATACAGCGGATGGCTGGCATCACATTACGTTGATTGTGAACAACACCTCTGTTGTTATTGGCGTTAACGATTCAATTCAATTCAAAAACGGTATGACCCCCCAACAGCTGTCCGCCGGAGCTGACATGCTTGATTATCGCCATCACTGGTCAGTCACACAGGTAGACCAAACCGCCGACTTCACAAATTTCTCCGGAGATGTTGGCTATATCTTCAGCAATCTCAACACGCAAAACGCGCTCATCAACGGCTCCTACGGTTACAATGTAGCGCAACGCAAAATAGACAGCGCCGCAGTGGTGACTGATGACAACTTCACATTCACCAGTAGCTCTACCAATGTCAGTGTCTCCCAGCCCAGCGGGGGCGTCTGGGGTACAGGTTGTCCGTCTGGAGGATCAATGTCATTCTCTGTTGAGCAGGTGAAAATCATCACCAACGGCTCTGCAGTTGATACGACAAATATCTCCTGGACAGGAACCGCGAGTTTTGCCAACGGCGCCGCAGTGGTGAGTGTCACCGACGGAACAACGTCATGGGGATATAGCGTCTCTGTTTGCAGCCCGGCTCAGTAGAATCAAATCAGCGAGTTCACGTTATCGGGCGTCTTGACCTCAGGTCGAGACGCCTTTTCTTGCGCCAAACGCCGCACACCGCATGCTTGCCAGTGGCTTCCAGCGCGACTGTGTGTAGAATTGACACCCACAGTGGCTTCATGTATTCTCCCTGTTGTGGTTGAGGATGAGCAAGGGTGTGAATCAAAACTGGAGGAAATTATGCAGGGAGTTCGACAAAGATTAGTGACACGTTCGGCGCTCGTGGCGTTGCTGGGAATCGCAATGTTGCTGGGAATAACAATGTTGTGCGCCGGTTCAGCGCAGGCCTTTGACGGCAAACGAAAAGGATTTGTGCTTGGAGGCGGACTCGGTATCGCCGCTAACTCACACTGGGAAATCGACAATCTGCCGGTTTCTGAAGACAAAGCCGGATTGGGATTAAATCTGCTTGTCGGGTATGCGTGGGATGAGTCGAATATGATTGTCTATGAGGGAAATGTCACTGGTTACTCGTCCGATGTGGCGTCAAGTGTTGGAAGGTTCACCGGGATGGGAGATCAAACCATAACGCAGGGTTTCAATGGCGCCGCGTGGTATCATTATTATGGCTCGGTTGGCAGGTCATTGTTTACTACTGTGGGATTGGGTGTGTATGTGTTCGATGTTAAGGATTTCAAAGCCAATGATCCGGGATTCGGCCTCTTGCTCGGAGTTGGATATGAGATCGCGCGTCACTGGCAGTTCGGCGCGTATTTCGGTGGTGGACAGACCACATCCAGTGGAACGGACTTCAAACAGTCGCACATCAATGTCAATTTGAATGTTATTGCATTCTGATGGTATCGCAAAACCAGGGTATGAACGTCAATGACAAGCAGGTTGTTGAGGTTGTTTCCTATGCCAACTGTTTTGTTTGTGGCGCCGAAAACGCTCATGGTCTGCAACTGAAGTTCTTCTGGGATGGCGCAGTCTGTCGAACGTCATTTGTCGCGACTGAACAATTCTGCGGGTATCATCAATTGTTACACGGCGGTATTTTGGGGACGATTTTTGATGAAGTGATGATCAAGGCAATTCTCGCGCAGGATGTAGTTGCAGTAACCGGTGAACTCACGACAAAGTATCTGCAACCGGTGAAAACAGGCGAGACAATTAACTTTGAAGCCCGTGTGTTGAAACATCGCGGACGGTTGTTTTTAACCGAAGGTGTAGCGAGAAAAGGATCCGGTGAGTTGGTTGCCAGCGCGTCTGCGAAATATATCGAAGTTGCCGATGGCGCTCTCAAGAGCCAGTTGCTTGCGAGTCTCGATGATTCAAACCGCTGATTCTGCTTCCGATTTTGCATTTGATTGTGCAAATGATTTCATTGTCTGTGGTTGCCGGGAGCGGGTTGAGAATGAGCGCTGACAAGGTACGGCTCTATGCCTGCCGTAGTGTTTCCGGCAAGCGCTTGCATCACAATCTGTTACATCTTAGAAAGAACTGCAGTCAGTCCTGAGTCTGTTTCTACGGGTAATTCAGGACAAGGCCGGATATTTGCTCATAGCAATAGTGTATGAGCGAAATCGACCGTAAAGCAACAGAGAGTAAATCAGCAGAGAGTAAATCGCCTGAGAAAAGAATCGGACCGTCCGGCGACCTGACACTCTACGTGGCCGCATGGCCCGCAGAAAATAATGCGCCTATTAGAGAGTCGCGTAAAGACTCAAAAAAGGCGCGGCCGACATTGTTGTCATTCGCGGCTCCGGATTACGGGATAATGTTTCGTTGTCGGGTTGTGTGTGCGCCCGCCGATGCTGTCTCGGCTGCGGCTCTGACCGGACTGCGCTTTCTCGAAGTTTCTCTTAAGAAGGCCAATATCGAACGCGTGACTCTGGTTTGTGATTCCCCGACGTACTATTTTCAAGCGACGGGGCAGGCGAAAGTCGCCCGCCGGTCGAAGGACAAGCGTGAAATGATGCAGGTATATCGTAAGAAATACCGGCTGGAATTCAGACTTGTCGAGCCGTCACAGAATCCGGCTCGCCATAATTGCCACGGGATGGCAAAAACACCCTCTGATGTAGAATCCCCCTTGACCTACAATCCTCTAAAATGGCCCCAAAAAGGGAAAATGATGCCATTGCAGAATGGCATAGAGTTGTGATGTGATGCCGCAGACAAGAAGCGAAGGCGCTTATGACTCGAACTCCTTATTGGATCCTTTTTGAATTTGATATATCCCCCACCGGAGAAGTGTGTATAATCCCGTGATGACTACTCAACGAACATCGGCTGTCTTGCGCTTGGTGAGATTTGTACGATTTGTGCGATTTGTCATATTCCTGACGATTGGCGCGCAATTCCTGTCACACGCGCAAGCCGCAGTCAAGAAACGGAGTGAGTATCCATTCAGCGCAACAGCGACATTCGCCGGTAATGTAAGCGGCGCCTTGTATATTATCGATAGTCAGACGATAAAGCAGTTCGACAAAAACGCAGTGCAAAGGCGGGTTATGGATGTCGCGGATGGAGAGCGCTATTGGTTTTCGACGAGCGGTTTTCACTATCTGGTGTCAGGCGTGGAGGCAACCAAACTGGATACAACCGGCGACACTGCGCTAATTGTCAGTGGTGTCCCGTCAGCAACAAATCCGTATGTGTTCTACAATGTTCTGGGTCAGCGCCTGCACGCAGGAAATGCCCCCCCAAACTCCCGGTTTTTCCTGAGTTCATCGGGACGGTATGTGCTGGCAAACTATGATGTCGGCGCTGGAGTTGAATTGTACGTGTTTGACAGTCTCGGCGCAAAAATCGGGCTGTGTCATGTCGCGGCCTGTGACACTATCATCTTTGCGCCCAATGAGCGCGGGTTTATGGTCGACGCTGGTTCAAAGGGGCTCTTTCACTTCTTCTTCTCCGGCGAGAAAGTCGCCTCATACCCTGCGGCGGATTGTTATGACTTTTCGCTTTCCGGCAAGCGGGTGGCGATGTTCCGCAATGCCCAGGTTCTGCTGTATCATCTCGACACACTTCTTGCGACGCATAAAATCTCTCGTCCGGTGGCGCGCAAAATCATCTATCAGGATTCTCGCGGACGAGTGTTCATACTGACGAAAACACATCTCTTCAATATCAATACACTCAATGGTGTGGTGATGATGGACTATCCGACTATCGGCGAGGGACGGGTGTTTGAAGATGTAGAATACTCTCCGGAGTCAGATATGCTGGCTTTGGCGATACGTGTGTCGCGGGGTTCAATGGTCAGCAAAGGCAAACAGATGGTGGGTAGCGCATTGCGAGTTATTACACCCGTTGGTATCGAACAACCGTTTTACTATCTGTTCTCCAACAAGATACGCAAAGGATTCCCGCAGGTGCAATTGAAAGCCGGTGGCAAAGGCGCTGTGTTCTTTGGGGCAGAGCAGGCGCACAATATAGACTGGTGATGTAAACTGGCGCTGTAGACTGGTGAAGGTTATTCGGAGTGTGGGCGCCAATTACTATCGACTACTATCGACATAAAAAAAGAGCCGGTGAATTCTCACCGGCTCTTTGAATTTCTCCGCTGGCGCCATATTTGTGCGCTCAAGCGTTCTGTAGAATCAGCTCTTAGCCACGCAATTTCGCTACGTGGGCGCTCAGGCGGGCCTTTTTGCGCGCTGCGGCGTTTTTGTGGATAACTGACTTTCCGACAGCCCTGTCCAATGCCGCATAGGCGTTTGACAGCCCGGCGACTGCCTCTTCATAGGATGCTCCGGCGACAACTGCTTTGACGGCGTTACGCACCAGCCCTTTGACCGTGCGGTTCATAACGCGCTCTTTTTGAGACGATCTCAGTCTTTTCTTACAAGATTTGTGATGTGGCAACTCTATTTATTCCTTTCTGATTGCATACCAACTCAGCGCCACACTATACTGATTTGCCGTTGAAAGTCAAGCGATAATTTCGCTGACACGATTTTCGCGGACAAAGTTCTCACGTCGGGGCGCTGCGCGCGCCTTGGCGCTAAGTTGTGTAACAATATATGGTTAGGTATTGACGGCGTCACCGGAGACTGCGGTGATTAGCCATAGAGCTTCTAATATGAGCATGAAACCGGACAAGCGGGAAAAAAAAGGAGCCACAGAGACGCCGAAGACGGCAAGTTCCTCCGGGTTAATGGGTTCGGTTTCTGTTGTCAGCGGAGCGACGGCGTTTTCCCGTGTGTTGGGGCTGATTCGGGTTCAACTGCTGGCGAGATATTTTGGGGCTTCGATGGCCGCCGACGCCTTCTTTGTGGCCTACCGAATCCCCAATCTTTTTCGCGATTTGTTTGCCGAGGGCTCGCTTTCGACCGCTTTTATTCCGGTTTTTAAGAAAACTCTGGTTTCCGACGGCAAAGCCCGCGCGCAACAGCTTTCTGACAGAATGTTCACGCTGTTGTTTCTTGCTTTGACGTTGACTGTTGTTCTCGGAATTCTCGCCGCAGGAGGGCTGGTATTCCTGATGGCCGGTGGATTTGCCTCCGAGCCGGAAAAATTCGAATTGACCGTCACGCTGACGCGCTGGTTATTTCCATATCTGTTGTTTGTCTCGCTTTCCGCGCTCTTGATGGGGATACTGAATTCCTATGGGAAATTCGGGGTTCCGGCGTTTGCCTCGTCAATGTTTAATATCGCGATGATTCTGGCGATGGTTTTTCTGTATGAGGTGTTTGATGTCCATGTTTATTGTCTCGTTGTCGGAGTTCTGGTCGGCGGGATAGGGCAATTCGGTATTCAGGTGCCGGCGTTGTATCGCGCCGGAGGGCGTCTGCGGTTTGATTTCAAGTTCCGTGATCCCGGCATCAAGTCCGTCGGGAAGCTGATGGCCCCGATGGTAATCGGCTTGAGCGCTAGTCGTGTGAACATATTTGTGGCCACCTTACTGGCTTCGATGCAGGGAGACGGCGCAGTTTCATATCTCGTCTATGCGTATCAATTGATGCATTTCCCGCAAGGGGTCTTCGCTGTGGCTATCGGCACCGTGGCGCTACCGCGAGCGTCGGAGCTGGTTGCCAAAGGTGACATTGAGCGCCTTGCCGGAACATTGCGGTCGGCGGCGCGGATGGCGCTGTATTTGATAATTCCTTCGGCGATATATCTGGCGCTTTTCAATGAAGATTTGATAAATGCAATTTATCTCCGTGGCGCGTTCACCGCTCATGACGCCTCCGAAGTCAGTCTGGCGCTTTTCTGGTATTCGCTGGGCTTACCGGCGCTCTCGGGAGTGCGGGTCTTCACGCCGATATTCTACGCGTTTTCTGATTCGAGGACACCGATGCGATACTCAGTCGCCGCCGTCGTGGCCAACATAGTTCTGGCTTTGCTTCTCGTCGAATCTCCCTGGGTTCACATGGGATTTGCCGGACTGGCGGCGGCGACATCAATTGCCGGCTGGCTGAACATTACGCTCTTGATAATCGGTTTGCGCAAACGGCAGGTGTTCACACAGGTGGGTTCGTATCTCGAGTCAATTATCAAGACAATACTGGCCGCCGGAGCAATGGCGCTCACTCTGTATGTTCAGCCGTTCGATTTGTCATTCGGATTTGCAGGTGTCATCGGCAAGGGACTGGGTTTGACGCTGACTGTTTTCGGAGGAGCGCTTGTTTACTGGCTAGCGTCTCTGGCGCTCGGACTTTCCGAGGGACGGCGGGTATTGAAGATGATTCGCAAGTGACCAGGCGCAGGCGCCTGTTTACCGGTCATAAACGTTCAACATAGCAAACAGGTTGTCGTTGATGAGCGACACACAACCGGCTTCGGCTGACAATCAAATCTACAAGCGCTGGTTCACAGCTCGCCTTGCGCCATTGGCATATCGCAGACCGGCGCTGTTTGCGCTCGGCGCCATAGTCGCAGGTATTGTCCTTGGGCAATTCAGTGTACTGTCACATTGGTATTGGCTGGCTATCGCGCTTGTCCTTGTCGCGGCGGCCGGTGTCATGCTGTTGCGGGGAAGAGTGACGGCGGGAATTACGCTGACAATACTCACTCTGGTAGCCGCCATGGCGTTTCGCTCCGCCTATACGCAAAGCGCCACACCCGGAAATCACATAATCCACAGTGTCGACAACGGCGCGCGCTATCGTATCTATGGGCGTATCAGTGACTGGCCGGACGTGCGCGAACAAAACACTCTTTTGACAGTCAGAGTAGATTCGACGGCAAGGAAGGTGGCTGAGGACAGATACGAAAAAAGTCACAAGCGCAGAGGGACAGTTCTGGTTCGTATCAACATGCAGACCACAGGTTTTCAATATGCTGATAAGGTTGTCTTTGAGGGCAAGTTTTCCAGCGTCCCGGAAAAGAAAAACCCCGGTGGGTTCAACTATGCGCGATATTTGCGGTGGAAAGATATTGTTGCGATAACGTATTTGCCGCATCATTTCGGCATTCAGAGAAATCCGGAAACCGGGTTCAGTGTCGGTGGTCTGGTGCGTGTTGTCCGGCGATATATCCGCACGGTGTTTCACGATAACCTGGAGCCACAGCCGGCGGCGTTGGCCACGGGCTTCTTAATTGGTGAAATCTCGGGGATTGATGAAGGTATCTATCGTCAGTTTCGGCGCAGCGGCACAGTGCATTTGCTCGCTGTTTCCGGGTCGAACGTCGCAGTGGCGTTGATTGTGTTGCGACTGTTTCTCTGGCCGTTTCCAATTGGTCGTCGAGTGCGCTATGTAATTCTAATTCTTGGCGCGTTGTTCTTTTCTTTCCTGTCACACAATGACCCGTCAGTGGTGCGCGCCAGTGTGATGGTGACGCTGTTTTTGTTGGGGCGTATGTTCCAGCGTCGTATCGATTACCACAACCTGATAGCCGCATCCGGCGCGTTAATCCTGCTCTGGAGTCCCAATCAACTGTTTGATGTCGGGTTCCAGCTTTCATTTGTCGTTTCCTGGGCGTTGATTCTTTTTATTCCGCACTTGAATACGTTCTGCAGTCGCTGGCGCGGAACATTTGTCTACAAGTTTCTGGTCTTACCGATCGCAATTGCATTCGTTGCGCAACTCAGTTCGACACCTGTTTCTCTCTATTATTTCGGTGTGGCGCCGTTGAACGCAACGCTTTCGAATCTTCTAATCGGTCCGGCAGTTGGTGTTGCAGTGGCGCTGTCTCTGGTCATGCTATTGGCGTCTCTGGTGTTGCCCTTGCTTGGGGCCTTTGTCGGTGGAGCGCTCAATCTCTGGCTCAAAGGCATTTTGTTGTCATTGTCATGGCTGGGAGGCCCCGACGTCTCGCAGGTGCGATTCGGACATTTTTCACCGCTGTATGCCTTCCTTGCGTTGGGGTTTGTGTTTCTGTTGGGTATGTCATTGACAAATAAGCTTGCCAGACGTATTGCAGTCTATGCCATTGCCTCGCTACTGATTATTGTTCCGGTTTTTGGTCTGGCTCCTCAGATTTTCGGTCAGGGCAAAGCGAATCCGGGAACCACTATTCTCGCCACTCGCGGAGGAGTTTGCGCGCTGGTTGCCGGTCAACAACCGGCGCTTGTACTCTCCGATTTGGTCGAAGGGCCGGGGAATCAGTATCAATACACGCTCAAGCCCGCCTTGCAACGCGCAGGTATCGGGTCTGACGACACCATTCAAATAGTGCAACTATCGGCGGACTACATGACTCTCGTCAACTCGCTCATACTTTGTGATTCTTTTCCTGAGGCGCAAATGAGTCTGACAAAACGTTCGGAGCGGTTGTGGCTTGATTATCAAGCGCTTTACCATGTCGACACAGACAAATATCGTCTGCGATTCAGCTCTGAGTTGGATACAGCTGCGCTGGTTAGAGCTCTTGAGATCGCAGGCGCCGCACATGATTCGCAGGCGCATGACTCTCCGGTGAGTTCACCGTCAGCGCTGTTCGTCGGATCCTCACTGGCAATCCAGATTTCCGGACGGCTACGAATACTGTATTTGTCTGTCGCCACAGAGTTACGGGAACTCTCACAGGCGCTCAGAATCCTCAGACAAGTCTCAGCGGATAACCGGCCACTCCAATCTGAAACACCGGTAATCGTTGTGGTGGAGCGCCTGGATACACAAATCGGCGCCTACCTTGAAGGAATGTCTCACAAAACACAATTGAAAATTATCGCCACGCATCGTAACAAACTCCTGCATCTTTCTGCGGACTTCGCGCAATTGATTACATACGTCTCCGAAACCGGAGCGGTAACTATTGTTTCACGATGATACTCTTTGATGCGCCTCATTCCTGCGCTTTGCTCAGAAGAATCCACAGCCCGATCCGCGATTGAATTTTTACGCCAAATCATTGTCAGCCAGCGGGGTAAACTTGCTCAGAGGGAGTTATTTGTTTGGGCATAATTGCCTTATCGGTTAAGATAGGATGTTTTTTCCCCGATAAACGAATTGAGACACCGCAACTGAAGCCGCCGCTTGCGCTCATGCGTCAAATGGTGACTGTACTATTTGCGCGTAACATGATTTGGCGTCGACGCATTCTCTGAATTGAAGAAAGTGTCTTGAAGAAAGTGTCCTGAAGGAAGTGTCCTGAAGGAAGTGTCTTGAAGAAAGATTGTTGAACGGGAACGGGATTGAATATGAGTCTTGCTGGAAATCTAAAGACAATCGCTTTTGCAGATATACTACAATTGCTTGCCGCCGGGAAGAAAACCGGCATCCTGCAGGTTACCGACGCGAATCGCTCTAAAGAAGTCGCCTTTCGTGACGGTATTATCATATTTGCGAGCTCGTTGAATACGTCCGAAGATATGCTGGGCGCGTTGCTCTTGAAGCGTGGCCAGCTTTCCAAAGATGATCTCGAACGCGCAATTGTTTTGCACAAGCAGTCCGGTCGTCCGTTGGGCGAGACACTTGTCGATATGAAAGTATTTACACAGGACGATGTCGCTGAGTGTTTGAAGATGCAGATTGAAGAAGTTGTGTACAACCTCTTTAGTTGGCCTGAAGGTGAATTCGATTTCAAAGAAGGCGCCGCACCCACCAATGCGCCATTCCTCCTTGAGTTGCCGACGATGTCAGTTATCATGGAAGGCACACGCCGGATTGATGAATGGGTGGAGATTCAAAAGGTCATGCCCAAGGATGATGTGTTATTGCGGATGGTCAATATGCCACAAACCGACGCCGAAGAGATTACACTGTCAGTCGATGAATTCCGTTTGTTGCCGCTTATCAACGGTGAACGCACGACACCGCAGGTGATAGATTTGTCCCCTGTCGGCGAGTTCCCGAGCTATCGCGCGCTCTACAAATTGATTGTGGGCGGTTATGTGGAAGGGGCTGGATTGGCGACGAATGTAACGGTTACAGGCATGGAAAACGAGGAAGAAGTGGTTTTGAGCATTATCTTCCAGCTCTACAACAATTGCTTTTTCAAGATTCGCCAAATTGTTGATGAAATCTTTGGCAAAGGCAGTGTGCCCTGCGGAAAGTTCAGCAAATATGCCAGTTCACCGGATTATTCGAGTATTGCGACATATTTCCCGGGATTAGAATTTGATGCTGAGGGGAGCCCCGCGTTTGACCGGTTTTATGCGGCGGTTGTCAAGATTCCGGCGCCGATTCGTTTGCATTCCCTGATGAGTTCGCTGGAAACGATGCTGACAGACCAGTTAGAGCTGGTATTTCGTTTTGTTGGCTCACGGCAATATCGCAATGCTGTCAGTCGTGTGAAAAAAGAGATTTCCGAACCGCTCGCGGCGCGCCGTGAATTGGTGAAACGATATCAAATTGATGAGAACTTCTACACCGCTCTTCATCGAGCGGAGCGAATCGTAAAAGCAGCGATAGGATAGAGCTATGTTTTGGAGTAAATCGTTCAAAGATAATTCTCAGAAATGTGTCAGGCCGGCTTCCTCTGAACCCGGCAAGGGCGCCGGGCGGCGAGCGCTGCGTTCAACTCTCACGACAATCACCCTTGCAGTGGCGTTTGTAGTTGGAGCGCCGTTGGTCTCGCATGCGGCGCAACTCGGGCTGTTGTTGACGTTGCCGTCAATTTTTGATGGCGCAATTCTGGTTGTTGCCCTCGTGGCGTTACTCGGCGCCGTGCGTGTCTATGGTTCAGTGAAGGGTGGTTTGTTGGCGAAAAGCTGGCAATTCTTTGTTATCGGGCTTATCTGCCTGGTTCTCGCTCAGCTATTCCAATTGGCGGATATTGCGGGATACTTTCAAGCGCCGGATCTTCTGCGTCCGGTGACATTGGCGGCGATGGCGGGGCTTTTCCTGCTCGGTGTGTTAAAGGCGCGCCGCACCTTGAGTTGAAGAGAGAAGGCAGCAGTTTTTTGCTGACGGCGACCTCAGTATTTGGTTGACTTGTAAGGTTCCGTTGTGATTAGTTCACTCTTAACGAACTATGGAGTTAGCGGGAGTATCTTTAGAAAAGAAGACATGGTTGAGGATCAGGAAATAGATGAGCGCATTGCCAAGTGCGAGAAGATTTTGAGCTCCAACCCGGGTTCGCAAATCTTTGCCGCGCTTGCCGAGGCGCATCGTCGCAAAGGAGACCTTGATAAGGCCTTCCAGGTATGCCAGAAGGGGCTCAAGAGTCATCCGGCGTACGGGTCTGCGCATGTGGTTATGGCCAAAATCAACCTCGACAAGGGGTTGTATGACTGGGCGGAAACCGAAGTCGAGAAGGCCGCTAAGCAGGGTGGTAACATCCATGCAATCGGGACACTTCGTTGCGAGATTCTAATAGCCAAGGGCGAGCTCGAGCAAGCCGAGCGGGAAATCCGCAAGCAATTGAAGAGGAATCCTGAGAACACTCAACTCAAGAAGTTGCTGGAGTCATTGCAGCAAGTGGAACAGAAACCGGCGGACGTGAAATTCCCCGGAAATATCGCAACTGAGCTGGCCGCACGCTCAAAGCGCAAGAAGCGCCAGCCGCTCGGCGCCAAACCCAAAGCGGGCGAGACAGCGGGCGAGACGTTGGCGATAAACGAAACAGCAGGCGCTTCAACTCCAGCAGTCAAACTCAGCGCCATGGATGTTCTCGAAAAAGGCATCGAACTCGATGGTGTCTTCGGAGCCGTACAGCAGACCGTCGCCGGCGAGATACTTGATTCATGCTGGGAGGTCAAAGAGCATGAAGAAGAGTACGGTTCAGCGGCATGTGAGGCCTTTCGCAGTGTTAGCGCGACGCTTGAGCGAGTGACATTTGGCGAATGCCAAACAGTTTTAGTGGAATCCAAAGGCGTAAAGATGTATTTCCTTGTGAGTGGGGACGATTATTTCGTCTTCTTTGCAAATCCCGCTACTACCACTAATCGCCTGCGTGCGAATCTGAACAGGATTTGGAAGGCATTTGAAGGAAATCCGCTCAATGATTCTCAGGGGAAATGATTCTCTGGGAAAATGAATCTGCGGCAAAAGGAGTTTAATGCGTGAAACAGAAGCAAATCACATTCGGGTCCAGTGAAGTTCTGCAGATAGTTGTGTTTACGCTTGTGGCAGTGCTCGGTCCATTGCTGATTTATCCGCGCACATTCGGGGTGACACTGTCATTCTCGTTTTCGACGCTGCTGATTCTTGAAGCGTTGTACTATGTCATCGTGTTTTCAGTCTTCAATTCAGGTGTCGGGTTGAAGGCGACTTTATTGGGAGCGGTTTTCGCGACGCTGTATCGGTTTATGCTGGCCACTCTTTTTGGACTGATGATTTTTGCTCCGGGTGGTGTTGTTCTCGGTGACGCCATCCGTGAAGGATTCTATGGCTACTGGCCGGGATATATGACATTCATCCTGTCGAGTCCCTTTGTAATGCTGTCCTTCGTGAAGTGGATAATCGATCGTCTTGACGGTTCTTCCTCCGAGATTAGCTATAGCGCTACCGGCAGGGGCGCCTCTGCTTCATCGCTGATTTCACCTGAAGTCTCCGGTATTTCGGCGGCTACGCCACTCGCCGAAACCGGAAGCGCTCCGTATTTGCCACACACACAGCGCAATGAACAACAGCAAGCACAACAGCGAGGCGCTGAGTATGGTCTTGACGAAGATAGTTTTGCCTTTGGCGCGGACGCTGATCGCACGCGAAACGCTCCGGGAGCTGTAAGTTACTCGGGCAATGGGTTTGAGCGCGCTGTCAATTATCTCGCTGAAGACGCCACAGTGAAAGTTGCCGCCGTCGTTGACCTCGACGGCCTGGAAGTTGCGTCATTCGCCCGCGACGGTTTTTCGAGCGTATCCTGGTCACCGTTTGCGTTGTCTTTAGTCGAAGAGAACGCCTGGATTCTGGAACGGCATCAGCAATCCGGGCCGAAACGCGTGGAATTACACTACGATGAATTGCGTGTCGAATGTCGCTTGATAGGGCGGTTTATTCTGTTTGTCGCCTCAGAGAGGCATGATGATGATTTGTTAGGAGTTCGGATGTCTCAGGCGTCTGATATAGTCGGGAAATATATATCCGCTCGCTACAGTGAAGAGCTGTTCGCAGGTATGGAGGGAAATAATGTACGAAGCGTTGAGTGAATTGAACAAGACCAGTGGTGTCACCGGGTCAATGATAGTGGGTGAAGACGGAATTGTCATCGCCTCTGACCTTGATGAGTCGGTTGAAGAAGAGACTGTCGGAGCGCTGGCCGCTTCGATTTCTTCGAATATCCGGAAATCGCTGGACAGATTAAATGCGACTCCATTGACTGAAGTCACGGTCGAAGCGTTGCACGGTAAGCTCTTCCTCGCCGAGGTGGAGATTGGAATTCTGGTTGTCACTACAGAGCCGGATATCAATATGGGATTGATTCGTCTCGAGATGAAGAATGCGGCCAGTAAGATAGGAGTGGCTGTTTAGGTTGGTGAGCTGTCAAAGCCACTGCGCCGATACGCTGCTCCTGCTATTAATGAAGTATAGAACGACTGACGGAAAGCGCTAACACAATGGTATCGATAAATTACGCAACCCGGGAAGTGTGTTGCAAAATTGTGTATTACGGTCCGGGCTTGTCAGGGAAAACCACAAATCTGCAGGTGGTGCATCAAAAAATGCCACAGAATACGCGTGGTAAATTGATTTCCCTGGCGACAGAGGCCGATAGAACACTTTATTTCGACTTCCTGCCAATCAATATCGGCTCAATCAACGGATTTGCCGCGAAATTCCAGCTTTACACCGTCCCGGGACAAGTGTATTACAATGCGACTCGCAAGCTTGTTCTGCGAGGTGTTGACGGTGTCGTATTTGTCGCCGATTCGCAAGCTGACAAGCACGATGACAATATGGAGTCTTTGTCGAATTTGATAGAGAACCTTCAGGAATACGGCTATGATGTCAACGAACTGCCGATTGTCATTCAGTACAATAAGACTGACCTGCCGACGGCGCTGTCGAAAGAGGAGCTTGATGCAAAGCTCAACGAAAACAACTGGCCGAGTTATACGGCCGCGGCCGTGGACGGTGTCGGTGTTTTTGACACGTTGAAGGCCATCATGAAACTGGTCCTTGAAAAGGCGAAAAAGGGCGGGACCGGCGCCAGCGCCAAACCGAAAGTCCTAAAACAGGAAACAGCGCGACCTGCTCAAGACGCTACAACACCGGTCACAGCTCCGGTTGCAGTCTCAGCCGCGCCACAACCTGAACCTGCGATGGCCGCTACTCATCAAGTCGGCGCATCGGGGGGAGTTGGCGCTCAGTCCGTTGACACCCAGCCGGTTGACGCCGTCGCCCAAGCGCAGGTTGCAACTCCGATTGGCTCAGGTGTCTCACGTAACCAGTCTTCACCGGCGAAGGGCGGGCTCTTCGGCGCGCCACGATCTACCGGAAGAGTCAGGCATACATCTGCCAATGTCACAAACGTGAATTCGGCGCCGGGGCCTGTCGCACACTCACAGGAGTCCACAGGGAGAATTGAGACCCCGGACATAATTCAGGAAAACAAAGAAGATACGGCAAGTGTGCAACATACTGAGTCGATGTCAGCATCTACGAGTCAGCAAGGGGCATTTGGTCATGACCCGCTTGAGCAGGCGCCACCACAATTGAAACAGAAAAAAGCCGGATTTTTCCGCAGATTATTTGGCCGGAAGTAGGACGGAGGAAATATGTCAGATCAGGATATGGTAATTTACGAAGAAGATGTAGTGAAGATTGAAGCGCTGTTGAGTAAGACTCTCAAGGGCTCAGAGGCCAAGTGCGCATTATTGGTGGACAAAGACGGCCATTTGATAACCAAACAGGGATTCACACACTCGCTCGATACAACCGCGTTGTCTGCGCTTCTGGCCGGTTCATTTGCCTCGACAAAGGAAATCGCGCGACTCGTTGGTGAGCATGAGTTCTCAGTGCTTTTCCATCAGGGCAAAAAAGACCACATACATATGTCATTGATTGGTGACAGGGCGATTCTGGCTATCATTTTTGACGATCGCACAACAATCGGGATGGTGCGTCTGTATTCAAAGGAAGTCGCGCAGGAATTGACGAAGATCATCAATGAGGCCGGAGCGCCTGAAAACGCTCCTGACGAATCCGGTCTGGAAGACGGGTTCGCATCATCCGCTGAGGAGCGCCTCGATGATATCTTCCGCGAGTAATCGCGCTCGAACGGTTCAGGCCGTAATCATGTGTTTTTCACATATTCGGTCGTGTCAAGGCCTGAGGGGGACTTCACGTTCATCGTTCCATTGATTAAACAAGAAACTCTGGTAGTAAAGCATCGTCGACGCAATGAAATCAGATCTGGGAACACTGCTGGTAGAAGCCGGCAAAATCACTCAAGAGCAATATGACGAAGCGGTCTCATATGCAGATTCCGGCAAGGGCAAGTTCGAGCAGGGACTTGTCAACTGCGGAGCGATGGAGTCCGTTGACGATGTGTACAGGTTTGTCGGCCGTCAGTTGAATATGGGCGCCCTGCGCCTCTCTGATATAGAACTGAATCCCGAAATTGTCCGCCTCGTCCCGCTGGATATTGCCCGCAAATTCAATGTCATCGCTATTTCCCGTATCGGCCGCAATCTGGTCGTTGCAATTTCTGATCCAAATAACATCTATGTCCTCGATGCGGTGAAGTTTATCACCGGATGTAACATCCAGCCGGTGATTTCACCCGAAGACGCGATAACCAAGGCAATCGACACTTACTATGCTGACGCATCATCGTTTGCCGAGGCTATCAGAGGCATGGAGGACGATCCTGACCTTGAAATCGTCGAAGATGATCAGGGTCCCAGCGAATCCGAATTGCTTTCTGCAATTCAGGACAAGCCGCTTGTCAAACTCGTTGATTCAATCATCACCGAGGCGGTACGTAAAGGCGCCTCTGATATCCACATTGAGAACTATGAGAAACGGCTCCGTGTTCGCTATCGCATTGACGGCGATCTGCATGAGATGGACCCGCTGCCATACAAGTATCGCGCTGCGCTGATATCGCGTATCAAAATTATGGCGGACCTTGATATTTCTGAAAGACGATTGCCTCAGGACGGTAGAATCAAGATTAAGATCGGCGGACGTCCGATTGATTTACGTGTCTCAGTGCTACCGACAATTTTTGGTGAGAAAGTTGTTATGCGTATTCTGGATCAGCAGACATTGCGCACAGACCTGACACAACTTGGCTTCGCCAAGAAGGACTTGAAGAAGTTTGAGCATGCCATCAATTTGCCTTATGGGATTGTGCTGGTCACCGGGCCAACCGGTTCCGGTAAAACCAACACGCTCTATTCCGCTCTCAAACAACTGAATAAGCCACATGTCAATATCATGACTGCCGAGGACCCGGTGGAGTTTAACTTTGACGGTATCAATCAGGTGCTTGTCCGATCAGATATCGGTCTGACATTCGCACAAACACTACGCTCGTTTCTGCGTCAGGACCCTGATATCATCATGGTTGGTGAGATTCGTGACGGCGAGACGGCAGAGATTGCCATTCGCGCGGCGCTGACCGGTCACCTTGTGTTTTCCACGCTGCATACGAATGATGCGCCGTCGTCAATCAACCGACTCGTCGATATGGACATTCCGGGATTCCTGGTTTCTTCTGCAACCCGATTGATTATGGCCCAACGACTGGGAAGGCGAATCTGTGCGCATTGCAAGGAAGAAGTTCAAATAACTGACGAGCAACTTGAGATGATGAAGATCCCCGAAGATTGGAAAAAAGGTCTCGTCGGTTACCGTGGCAAAGGGTGCAGCAGTTGTAATGGCACGGGAAACTCCGGCAGAACCGGTATCTTCGAAGTCATGCCGGTCACCAAGAAGATTGAATCTCTCATTCTGGCAAAAGCGACAGACAATGAGATTCGTGACGCCGCAATTGAAGAAGGCATGTACACGTTGCAAATGGCGGCGGTTGAGAAGATGCGCGACGGCATCGTTTCTCTCGATGAAGTATTCAATGTGACCATGTAGTTCGGCTCCTTTAATTTCCTCTCTTACTCGACTCCGCGTCAAGTCCACATAACTCATGTTGCAGTAACGTGTTACGGGCCGGCCTGCGCTTAAGTTTCCGCTCAAGAATATCCGTTTTTTGGCCGATACAGTGAGAAAGCCCGCCTCGGTCTGGGGGACAGGGTTTTCAGGTGTATTCTGAAGAACTTCATCCTGCCGGTGAATTCAGAGAACGCATGAACAAAAGAGACAGATTCACAAGCCCGGAAGGATAGGCGCCACGAAGATGGTAACATTACGCGAATTGCTTGAACAGATGATAGAGGAAAACGCCTCGGACTTGCATCTTACCGTAGGCGCGCCGCCTGTCGTTCGGATTGACGGCAAACTTGTTCGTCTGCAACATGACATCCTCTCTCCGGACATGACCAAGAAACTGGCGTATTCAATCATGAATGAAAAGCAACGCCAGCGCTTTGAAGAGTCGAACGAGCTGGACCTTTCGTTTGGCATTGAACAATTGAGCCGTTTTCGCTGCAATGTTTATATGCAACGTGGTAATGTCGCTGTGGCGTTGCGGACAATTCCATACAAAGTAAAAACGTTTGATGAGCTGGGGTTACCTAAGTCAATCGGTGAATTTGCGCATATGCCGCGTGGTTTGGTGCTTGTGACCGGCCCTACCGGCTCCGGTAAGTCAACGACACTGGCGTCTATCATCGACAAGATAAACCGTGAGAGAGCCTGCCATATCCTGACTGTTGAAGACCCAATCGAGTATCTCCATCGTCATCAACAGTCGCTTGTCAATCAGCGTGAGGTGCAGGCCGACACACAGTCATTCGGCGCAGCTCTCAAGTATGCGCTTCGTGAGGACCCTGATGTGGTCCTGATTGGTGAGATGCGCGATTTGGAGACGATTGAATCGGCGCTAACGATTTCAGAAACGGGTCACTTAGCGTTCGGGACATTGCACACGAATTCAGCGGCGGAAACAATTAATCGTATTATCGATGTGTTCCCCAGCGCTCAGCAGGATCAGGTCCGCGTGACACTTTCGTTTTCCCTGCAGGCGATTGTTTGTCAGTCGTTACTTCCCAAAATTGGAGGCGGCAGGGCGCTGGCCTTGGAAGTGTTGATAGTGACACCTGCTATTCGGGCGTTAATCCGGGATGACAAGACTCAGCAAATCTACAGCATGATTCAATCCGGACAAAAGTACGGCATGAAGACACTCAATCAGTCATTGCATGATCTCTACAAGAGCGGGCAAATCAGCTTGCAGACTGCAATGGAGCAGAGTCACAATCCGGATGAACTCAACGAGCTACTCACCAGACAGGCCACAGCGTCTTTCGCGTAGTGTGTAATTGAAATAGTGCGTGATTGAAAGCAAGAGAGAGAGCAATGCCAGTATTTGAATACAAAGGTAAGACATCCGGAGGCGCCGTAGTAACCGGAACATTGAAGACCAAAGACCGGGCCGAGCTTGATCGTGTTCTGCGCCGCAACAAGATAATTGTCACCGGTGTCAAGAAGAAGCCCACCGAGTTGCAGATAAAAATTGGCACCGGTGTCAAGAAAATCGACATTTCCCGGTTCACCCGTCAGTTCTCAACCATGATAGGCGCGGGTCTTCCGATGGTGCAGTGTCTGGATATCCTTGGCGCGCAATGCGAAAACAAAGAATTTGCCAAGATTGTCCACAAAGTGAAGGATTCCGTTTCGGGTGGCTCCACGCTTTCAGAGTCATTGAACCGGCATCCAAAAGTCTTTGATACACTGTACACGAATATGGTGGAGGCCGGTGAAATCGGCGGCGCGCTGGATGTGATTCTTACCCGTTTGGCAAACTACCGGGAAAAGGCCGATGCGTTGACAAGAAAAGTGAAGGGCGCCATGGTCTATCCGTCGGTTATCGTTGTGGTCGCCATTGGTGTTACGTTTGCCATGTTGACCTGGATTGTTCCTGTTTTCGCCAAGATGTTCGGCGGACTCAATGCTGAGCTACCGGAACCGACGCAAGTTGTTCTGGGTATTTCGAATTTTCTGCAATCCAATATTCTTTTCATATTTCTGGGACTAATTGGAGGTATTGCGGGATTCTTGTTTTGGATAAGCACCCCGAAAGGGCGTTTGA
>CAZFAL010000031.1:0-21065 GCA_964516945.1 uncultured Ignavibacteriales bacterium | reverse complement strand
GCGCAGGAAGCCCTGGATCTGGAAGATAGTCCGAATGGTATCTGACGCCCCGGCCGGATCAGTAACATAGAACTCTATGAATGTGGCGGTTCCGGTATCCGACGGGAATGGATTGAAGACAAAAGAGCCGGCTCCATTTCCAGAATCTATCAACGCCGCCCCCGACGGTGTCGGTGATGAAGTCAACACCAGCGGATCAAGGTCAGCGTCGGTTGCTTGCAACGGAAGAACAAGTGGAGTTCCAGCCACTACCAAAGTAGTGTCTGCGAGTGTCGTCAACCACACCGGATTCTGATTACCGGCCTCTGTGACATTGATTTGCACCAGTAGTGTCTCCGGTAGCAAGCCGTCTGTGGCGATGAACCGGACAGTGTACGCTCCGGATTGTGTGAAATCAGGCGTGAATATGAACTGCATTTTGTTACTTGAACCACCGATATTGCTGACTGAGGCATTGGGTGGCAGATTCTCAGCGGTCAATATCGGAAATGTCAATGTTGTCGGGTCATCCGGGTCATTGGCCTGGACGGCAAAACTGACAGTGTCACCTTCGATAACAGTTATCGGCGACGGTATCGGGTCAATAACCGGCGGCAAGTTGACATGCATGACCACGAATTGCTTGCTGTTCAACTGGTCAGTCAGCGTCGGATCAACAGCGTCAGTCGCCGTGAAGCTCACGAAATAGAAGCTGCCGGGGTTCGGCGCTCCCTGCGTGAAGTCAGGAGTGAAAGTCATCACACCAACGCCATTACCGGAATCAACAAATGTCAGATTCGGAATGAAGCTTGCGGTGTCCATAGTCAGTATCGCCGGTGTTCCGTCACTGTCAAGGGCGCGAATCTTATAGCGCAAGGTGTCACCCTCATTGACCGTCTGGTTTTGCACAAACGGATCCGGTAGCAAAACCGGCACAAAGTTGCTGTCGTTGATAGTAATATTCACGAGCATTGAGTCTCTCAGAGTCGGGTCGAACTGATCAGTGGCAAAGAAGAGCACATCATAGACACCCGCTTCCAGATTCTGTGTTACCCAGTCGAACGTCCCTGAGCCGTCACCATTATCTACAAATGTCACTTGTGGCGGCAGAGCCGTAATCTGAGTCATCGACATTATCGGGACGGTTGAATCCGGATCAGTGGCTGTGATAGTAAAGTTGATGGTTTCTGTTTCAGTTGCGGTCAACTGGAAGAAGTTCACCGGGAAGTTAGGACGCTGATTTCCGGCGTCGATGACCGTCACGATAAACGAGGTTGAAGTAGTCAGGAATCCGTCATCGACCGTCAGGTAGATAATAAATGTCCCGGACTGCACAAAGTTCGGCGAGAAAGTCAGTGTGCCGGTTCCATCTCCGTTATCAACGAACGAGGCGCCAGTTGGTAGCAGTGAATCTACCGTCAGAGTCGGAATAGTCCCATCCGGGTCTGAGGCTACGATTGTATAGTTGAGCGTCTGTCCTTCGACTACATTCGTATCGACCGCCAAATCAAACCCCGGCGCCTGATTACCGGCGTCATTGACCTGTATCAGGAGCAATTCACGATCACTATCAACCCCGTCAAAAGCGATGAAGGCTACGGCATACAACTGTGAAGCCCCGGCGGAGCCACCCTGAGTGAAATCAGGTGTGAACGTCAACGCTCCGGCGCCATTGCCGCTGTCGATGAAGGTTGCATTGGCCGGCGCATCACGAACGGACAAGAACGGGAAGCCGCCATCAGGATCACTGGCGGCGACGCGTACAGTGACTGTGTTTCCTTCAAGAACGATGACCGGGCTTGG
Organism: uncultured Ignavibacteriales bacterium; assembly: GCA_964516945.1. Taxonomy (GTDB): domain Bacteria; phylum Zixibacteria; class MSB-5A5; order GN15; family JACZUZ01; genus JAJRPJ01. The sequence goes on along the minus strand of CAZFAL010000031.1, from coordinate 19,283 downwards.
CCTGATTGAATCAATCACCGGCGGGATATTGTCCGGCACGACGGTGATGATGACATCCATCGTCGAGGACAGCGGCGGAAGTCCCTGATCAACGGCAAGGAAACGAACGGTATCGACACCGGCTTGGAGGCTGTCCGGAGTCCAGGAGAAGAATCCGGAATTATCGCGATTATCGGTGAAACTTGAATTCAGCGGCGGATTCGCAACCGACAGTGTAATCAGGTTACCGATATTCTGATCAGTTGTGTCGGTGGCTGTGATAGTGAACGAGACGGTGCGGCCAATCAGAACACCCACCGGATCAACCTGCGCGATAACCGGCGGCTGATTGGTTTCCAGAGTAAAGACCTGAACAGTCATTTGCGTCGTGATGGAGGGTGTAGCGTCATCTGTCGCAAAGACAGTGAAAGAGCCGATTCCCGCATTCATAAAGTTCGGACTGTAAGTCAACACTCCGACACCATTGCCACTGTCCACGAAAACACTGTTTGGCAGACCGGAGGTGACAGTCAGAGTGGGTGGCAGGACACCATCGGGGTCCACAGCATTGATAACCAAAGTCAGCACACTGCCTTCATTGATAGTCGTGTCATTGATTTGTGTGATAATCGGACCCTGGTTGCCGGTTTCGAGCACAGTAATAGCAATTGTCTGACTATCTATTGCCAAAGCCGCATCGGTGACTGTGAATGTAACTGTGTACACACCGGCCTGCGTGAAGTCCGGTGTCCAGTCAAATTGTCCGGTGCCGTCGGCATTGTCGATGAATGTGGCCCCGGTCGGCAACAATGAAGTTGTCAGTGTCGGGATTGACTCAGGATCTGAGCCAAAAACCAGGAAACTGAGCGCCGCGCCTTCATTGACGGTTTGGTCAGTCAATGGCGCAAGTGTCGGCGGCTGGTTACCGGCGTCGAGAACGGTGATAGCAACAATTTCGCTGTCAACCGCTGATCCGGCGTCAGTGGCAAAGAAGGTAATGTTGTACACTCCGGCATCAGCAAAACCCGGTGTCCAGTCAAAAACTGCGGTTCCGTTGCCGCTGTCGACAAACGTCGCTCCCGGCGGCAGGGCCGATGTTGCCAGCGACGGAATCGATTCTGCGTCAGTGGCGGTGACTGCAAAGTTGAGATTTGTGTTTTCAACCACAGACTTCGGACCGATAGCGGCCAGAACCGGTGGCTGATTACCAACATCAACAACTGTGACAGAGATGATTTCAATCGCTACGGCGCCTGAGTCATCTGTCGCGGTGAATGTCACATTGTAAACACCGGCGTCGGTAAAGGTCGGAGTCCAGTTGAAAAGGCCTGTGCCGTCAGCGTTGTCTGTGAACGAAGCCCCGGATGGCAACGCTGAAGTTGTCAGAGTCGGGATTGATTCTCCGTCGGTGGCAGTGACTGTGAAATTCAGATTAACATTTTCAAAGACTGTTTTGTTGCCGATAGCCGCCAGAATCGGCGCCTGATTACCGGCCTCGGCGACAGTAATGGTGATTACTTCGCTGTCTACCGCAAGAGCCGCGTCGGTGGCGTAGAAGGTAATAGTTGCAACACCTGACTGCGTGAAGCCCGGTGTCCAGTCAAAAACACCTGTGCCGTCGGCGTTGTCTGTGAATGTGGCGCCGGTCGGAAGAGCGGATGTCGTCAGCACTGGGATTGATTCAGCGTCAGTGGCGCTGATTGGCAGATTGACATTGACACCCTCAGTAGTTGTCTGTGAGCCGATGAGCGCCAGAACCGGCAATTGGTTGCCGGCATCGATAACGGTGACAACGACTACTTCACTATCAACCGCCAATCCGGCGTCGGTGGCAAAGAAAGTAATATTGTAGGTTCCGGCATCAGTGAATGACGGTGTCCAGGAGAATGCGCCTGTGCCGTCGGCATTGTCTGTGAAGACAGCTCCCGGCGGTAGAATTGAGGTCGACAGTGACGGTATTGACTCGGCGTCAGTGGCGGAAACTGCAAAACTCAAGAGGACATTCTCAGTTGTTGTTTGCGGACCGATTGCCGCGAGAACAGGCGGCTGGTTACCGGCGTCAATGACCGTAACCGTGACAACTTCACTATCAACTGCGAGTGAATCATCCGTTACAAAGAATGTCACATTGTACACACCTGCGTCAGTGAATGACGGTGTCCAGTTGAACGAACCGGTGCCGTCGGTATTGTCTGTGAATGTGGCGCCTGTTGGGAGCGGGCTGGCGCTAAGAGTCAGCAGTCCACCTTCAGCGTCTGTGGCGCTGACCGGAACAGCAAGCGCAACACCTTCGGTGACGCTCTGCGCGCCGATTGTTGCGAGAACCGGAAGCTGATTACCGGCTTCAGTGACAGTGATAGCCACAACTTCACTATCCACTGCAAGAGCCGCGTCTGTGGCATAGAAGGTTACGGTATAAACACCTGATTGGACAAACGACGGTGTCCAGCTCAGCGCGCCGGTGCCGTCAGCATTGTCGGTAAAGGCAGCGCCTAATGGCAGGGCGGAAGTAGTCAGAGTCGGAATTGATTCAGCGTCGGTTGCCGAAACAGCGACAGCCAGTGGCGCGCCTTCAGCGACACCCTGAGGGCCGATAGCCGCGAGAACCGGAAGTTGGTTACCGGCGTCATTGACTGTGATAGTCACCACTTCACTGTCCACCGCCAGGGCCGCGTCTGTGGCGTAGAAGGTCACATTGTAGACCCCGGCCTGTACAAATGTCGGTGTCCAGGAGAATGCTCCTGTGCCGTCGGCGTTATCGACAAACGATGCGCCGGTTGGCAGAGCCGAGGTTGTTAGCGCCGGAATTGATTCTGCGTCGGTCGCGGAAACAGCAACTGCAAGCAATGTATTTTCTGTGGTTGATTGCGGTCCGATTGCCGCGAGAACCGGGAGCTGGTTTCCGGCTTCTGTGACAGTGATCGCTACAACTTCACTGTCCACTGCAGAAGCCGCATCGGTGGCATAGAATGTGACGCTATACACACCTGCCTGCAGGAATGTCGGCGTCCAGCCGAATGCGCCTGTGCCGTCACCATTGTCGGTGAAGGTCGCTCCGGTCGGAAGCGCCGAGGTGGTCAGTGTCGGGATTGATTCGGCGTCGGTAGCTGAGACAGGAACATTCAGCGCCACACCCTCAACAACACTTTGCGGTCCGATTGCCGCAAGTACCGGCAACTGGTTTCCGGCGTCATTGACCGTGATAGTGACAACTTCACTGTCTACTGCAAGCGAGTCATCAGTGGCAAAGAAGACTACATTATATGATCCGGCCTGAGTGAAGCCCGGGGTCCAGTTGAATGTACCTGTGCCATTAAGATTGTCGGTGAACGTTGCGCCGGTTGGCAGAGCTGATGTTGAAAGAGTCGGTATTGATTCGACATCAGTGGCAGAAACCGGAACATTGAGATTGACACCCTCAGTAACGGTTTGCGGACCAATTGCCGCCAACACAGGCGGGAAGTTTGCGGTTTGATATGTATAGGCGCCGACAAGCGTATTTGACGCCAGCCCTGAAGCGGTATTGGTCATAGCGACATCAGCGACACCGACGGTACCCGCCGGAGTCGTTCCGGTCAGTGAGAACGGTGATGTCACAGTAACGCCTGTTAGTGGAGCTCCACCGATAGTGGCGCTTGCTCCGGCAATATCAAAACCGGTTCCGGTGATAGTGACTGTAGCGCCACCGATTGAGGCGCCATTATTCGGTGTGATACCGGAGATAAGCGGCGCGCTGACAATGCTGGAATTGGCGGTGGCGATGGCGGAGATTTGCGAGAAATTGCCGCTGGCGTCCTGAGCGATGATGAGATAATTGTATGAGCTGACACCATCGGCAGTGGTATCTACAAAGAAACTGTCCGCCACACCGGGGTCAGTCAGCAAACCGGAAGTATTATCAAGTCGGAAGAACGAGCCGCCGGAGGTCGCAACCCGTCGATAGACATGATAAGTTAGTCCGGCCTGTTGTGTCCAGGTGACAACGATATTGGTCGGCGACACCACACGGAGGTTCAATCCGGTCGGTTGCGCAGGCCAGGTTACCGGAGCCAGGAGGATATTCTCCTGTTGGAATGAGTTGCTCGGAATCAATTTGCTCAAACGGAAACCCTGATTGTTAATTGTATTCAGGAAATAATAGTCATAGGGGTTTCCTGCGGCCTTGGTCAGATAATTCTGGAAATCATCAAACCAGTTACCGGCGTCATACCCGGCGCCAACCGATGTAATTATCCGGATTTCATCGTCTGAGCCATTGGTAAACCCGAAGAATGTCATCTGGCCGTTGGCCGGAACAGTCAGGTCTGCGTTTTGTACAGTGCCAAAGATTGAGCCCTGCGCAAAGGCCGACAATGGTGATACCAACAGTACTGTAAAGATGAACGCCAGCAGTTGTAGCGGTCTTCGCGAGCGCGCAAAGCGCAACTTGCTCAAGCGCCATTGCGTAGCGGGTTGGGTTCGCGTCATCTTTCCTCCGATTATCTCTTCCATCATGAACTTCCTGTAAATGAGTTATTACCATCAAACGATTTTATAGAACCGGCAAGACCGGCAGAGCCGCATAACGGCGCCGGACCACCCTGAAACACCCATGTGACGTAGTAGGTCACATCAGCGATATTTACTTTACTATCATTATTTACATCCGCCTGTTCGCGACATACCGGGGCGGGACCACCGGAGAACATGTATGAGATGATGTAGAGCGCGTCACCTATGTTGCGTCTGCCATCGCGGTTAATATCACCGGCCAACTGGCAACAACCCAGAGTCTGACGGAGTGAAAGCTCGGAGTGACGCGAGAAAACGCCTGAGCCGTTTTCGGCGATGATGAGATAGTCAAATGTTGTTGCGCCGTCTATAGCTGTGTCTGTAAAGACACTGTCAGCAACTCCCGGATTCGTGAGCGCTCCTGACGGATCATCAATTCGGAAGAACGAACCGGCCGAGGTTGTCGGGCGGCGGTAGACATGGTATGTAAGTGTCGGATCATAATCCCAGCGTAAGCTCACAGCGCCCGGAGTTTCTTCGGTGACTGTCAGGCCGGTTGGCTGTGACGGCCAACTTACCGGAGTCAGTGTGACATCCTCCTGCTGGAATGAGTTGCCGGGAATCAGATTGCTCAGATGCGCTCCTTCGCTATTGCCGGCATTGTAGAAGAAATAGTCATATGGTTGTCCGGCTGATTCTGAGAGATAGTTCTGAAAGTCATCGAACCAGTTGCCATTGTCGAATCCGGCGCCGATTGAAATGTCTGTGCGGATTTCAGCGTCAGAGTCATTGATAAAGCCCACCAGAGAGATAGTTCCATTCGGTGGAGTTGATAGATCAGCGTTCGACACTGCGCCAAAAATAGAGCCCTGGGCGAATGAGATATTCGGGCTGGCACAGACGCAAAACAACGCACATGCGCAACAGGTTGCGCACAATTGCGCCATGGGAGTGGCAGAATACCTGTCACTCCAAAGCGGCTGATTATGTCTGATTGTCTGTCTCATACTCTATACCGGTTTTGCCTCCAATAGTTGTTTTCCCCTCTCGTTGAATCCGTTACGGACCGGGGAATACTCCACTGGCGGCGGCGTTTGCCTGATATGGTTTGCCCGCTCTGACCGGGAAATTAGTCCCGAATCCGACCGAGAATCGTGACTCATAGCTCTGTGAGCCGGCCACGAAGTTATTGACTGTATTGAGCGTACCGGGGATATTGTTGATAATATCCTGCGCAACCGAGAAGCTCGCCTGTCGCTCAAATGGTATCATCAGGAAGTTGAAATCATTCGTCGCGGTCGTAATAACCGTGTAACTGACCGCTCCCGGGGCCGGAACTGACCCGGCGACAGAGAATACCGTATTCACTGAGGCATTCACCTGATATATACCTCCGACGGTTACTGCAAAATTCACTCCAAAACCGGCGGCAAAGCGGGATTCGAAGCTTTGCGAGGCCGCTACGAAATTGTTCACCGTTAGCACATTTGCCGAGCCAATCGCCGCAATCAGGCCGTCGGCGGTGGTAATGCCCGTATTGGCGAATGGAATCGCCACGAGATTGAAGTTGGTGGTGGCGGTGGTCACGATTTGATAGTCGAATTCTCCGACACGATTTGAAAGCGCCGAACGTCTGCCGAAAGCGTCGACCACTTCGATAACATAGAAATACTGTGTCAGTGTATCGCCGACGACATTGGCGCCACCGATATTATTGTCTGTAAACGTGGTGACCAACGCCGTTGTCGCGCCGATTGAGTCGGTCACTGTCGGGGCAAAGTAAGCGCTTATGCCGCGATAGATGACATAGTGATCGACAGTAGTGGCCAGTCCGTTAGTATCCAGTGTAATCGCTGACCAGTTCAACTGCATCGCATCGAGAGAAATCTGCGCGCTGAGGTCTGCGACAGCCAGCGGCGGCGCGGCGTTTCCGGCGTCATTGACTGTAATGCTGACCACTTCGCTGTCAACCGCCAGTGAGTCATCAGTGGCATAGAAGGTCACCGAGTAGATTCCGGCCTGCGTGAAGTCCGGTGTCCAGTTGAATGATCCGGTTCCGTCAAGATTGTCTGTGAACACTGCGCCAGTCGGTAGAGTAGTAGTCGTCAGAATCGGAATTGACTCTGCATCAGTTGCTGAAACCGGGAAAGTCAGATTGACATTCTCGCTGACAGTCTGCGCGCCAATCAGCGCCAGAACCGGAAGCTGATTACCGACCTCGACTACAGTGATAGTGACTGTCTCACCGGTGGCCGCGAGTGAATCATCAGTGGCGAAGAAGTTGATATTGTAGACACCGGCTTGGATAAAGGTCGGAGTCCAGTCGAATGTGCCTGTGCCGTCACCGTTATCGACGAAAGTTGCGCCAGTCGGCAGAGCGGAGGTTGTCATCACCGGAATTGATTCGGCGTCGGTGGCGCTGACGGTGAAGGTCAGCAGAGCATTTTCCAGAACCGATTGCGCTCCGATAGGTGTCAGAACCGGCGCCTGATTACCGGCTTCGACAACGGTGATAGTGACAACTTCACTGTCAACAGCCGCTGAGGCGTCAGTGGCGTAGAAGGTGACATTGTACACGCCTGATTGCAGGAATGTCGGAGTCCAGCTGAAGGCGCCTGTGCCGTCGGCGTTATCGACAAATGTCGCGCCAGTCGGTAGGGCAGAGGTTGTCAAAGTCGGAATTGATTCGGCGTCAGTGGCGCTGATTGCGACATTGAGCGCAACATTTTCGACTACCGACTGCGCGCCGATTGTCGCCAGAACCGGCGGCTGATTACCGGCGTCAATAACAGTGATTGAAACAACTTCACTGTCAACCGCGAGCGCCGCATCAGTGGCGTAGAAGGTCACCGAATAGACACCCGCCTGTGTAAAGGTCGGTGTCCACGCAAATGCGCCTGTGCCGTCGGCGTTGTCGACAAATGTCGCGCCGCTCGGAAGCGCCGAAGTGGTCAGCGCCGGGATTGATTCTGCATCGGTGGCGCTGATAGCGAGATTCAGCGCAACATTTTCATTGACTGTCTGGGCGCCAATAGGCGCGAGAACCGGAAGCTGGTTGCCGGCTTCAGTGACAGTTATCGTGACAACTTCGCTGTCAACCGCCAGTGATGTGTCAGTGGCGTAGAAGGTCACATTGTACACTCCGGCCTGTGTGAAAGTCGGTGTCCACGCAAATGCTCCTGTGCCGTCGCCATTATCAGTGAATGTGGCTCCGGTCGGCAACGCTGTGGTAGTCAGCGCCGGAATTGATTCGGCGTCTGTGGCCGAAACCGCGAAGTTCAGCGCCACATTTTCAACTACTGTCTTAGCGCCGATTGCTGCGAGAACCGGAAGCTGATTACCGGCCTCGACCACTGTGATAGCTACAACTTCTGAGTCTGTCAGGACGCCGTCAGTGGCGCGGAAAGTGACAGAATACACACCGGCTTGAATGAATGTCGGGGTCCAGGCGAATGACCCGGAGCCATTGCCATTGTCAATGAATGTGGCGCCGGCAGGTAGCGCTGAGGTTGTCAGTGTCGGGATTGTGCCGTCCGGATCGGTGGAGCTGATTGCAAAGTTCAGCGCGACACCTTCAGTGACAGACTTGGCGCCGATAGTCGCCAGAACCGGCGCCTGATTACCGGCTTCGCTGACACTGATAGTGACAACTTCACTGTCTGTTGCGACACCATCCGAGGCGAAGAATGTCACCAGATACGTGCCGCTCTGAGTAAAGTTTGGTGTCCAATTGAACGCCCCTGTGCCGTCGGCGTTGTCGACAAATGACGCGCCTGCAGGCAGTGTGGAGGTTGTCAGTGTCGGGATTGTCGCATCAGCGTCAGTCGCGGAAACCGCGAAGTTCAGATTCGCGCCTTCAAGCACATTCTTCGGCCCGATAGTCGCCAATACCGGCGCCTGATTACCGGCGGAATTGACTGTGATAGTGACAACTTCACTGTCTATTAGTAAGCCGTCGGAAGCATAGAATGTGACTGAGTAGATTCCGGCCTGTGTGAAGTCCGGTGTCCAGTCGAACGTTCCGGCGCCTGTTCCATTGTCGGTGAATGTCGCTCCTGTCGGTAGCGTGGAAGTTGACAGTGTCGGAATTGTCGCATCCGGATCTGAGGCAGTGACTCCGAAGTTCAAATTCGCGCCTTCATTGACACCCTTGGCGCCAATCGCTGTCAGAATGGGTGATTGGTTTCCGGCTTCATTGACTGTCAGTGAGACAGTCTCACTATCAACTGCCACACCATCGGAGGCCATGAAGATGACGAAATACACTCCGGCTTGTGTGAAGTCCGGTGTCCAGTTGAATGAACCTGTGCCGTCACCGTTGTCAGTGAGTGTGGCGCCGGTCGGCAACCCGGTGGCGGTGAAGAACGGAATTGTGCCGTCGGCGTCAGTCGCCGAGAGCGGGAATGTCAGGTTGATATTCTCAGTTGTCGTGCGCGGACCGATTGTCGCCAGGACCGGAGTTTGATTACCGGCTTCATTAACTGAGATAGTGACGATTTCGCTGTCAAGCGCCACACCGTCAGAGGCGAAGAACGTGATATTATAGACACCCGATTGGGTAAAGTCCGGCATCCAGGAGAAACTTCCTGTGCCGTCGGCGTTGTCGGTGAAAGTCGCTCCGGCCGGAAGTGGCGTTGCGCTTAGTGACGGGATTGTCGCATCCGGGTCTGTGGCGGAAACGCCAAACGCCAGATTGATTCCCTCGGTTGTTGACTGTGAACCAATAGTAGCCAGAACCGGCGGCTGATTGCCGGATTCGGCGACAGTGATTTGCACAACCTCTGAATCTGTCAGCAGACCGTCGGAGGCGTAGAAGGTGACATTGTAGACACCCGCCTGTGTGAAATCCGGTGTCCAGCTGAATGACGCTGTGCCATTGGTGTTGTCTGTGTAGACAGCGCCTGCCGGAAGCGCGGAGCTGGTCAGCGCCGGGAAGGTGCCGTCGGGATCACTGGCAGTGACCGTGAAACTCAGCAATGTATTTTCTGTGGTTGTCTGTGCGCCGATTGCCGCCTGCACAGGCGCCTGATTACCGGCCTCGTTGACGGTGATTGCGACGATTTCGACATCATCGAGAATACCATCGGAGGCGATGAAGGTCACATTGTAGACACCGGCCTGAGTGAAATCAGGTGTCCAGCTGAATGTGGCTGTGCCGTCACCGTTGTCGGTGAAGACTGCGCCGCTCGGCAATGGATTAGCGGTGAAGGCCGGAATGGTCGCATCCGGGTCTGTCGCTGAAATTGTGAAACTCAGCGGGATATTTTCAGTCGTTGATTTCGGCCCAATCGCCGCCAGAATCGGGGCCTGATTGCCTGCGTCACCGACCGAGATAGAAACGATTTCGCTGTCAACAGCGACACCGTCAGAGGCGCGGAAGACAATACTATATAGTCCGGCCTGTGTGAAGTCAGGTGTCCAGCTGAATGAGCCGGTTCCGTCGAGATTATCGGTGAAGGTCGCTCCGGCCGGAAGCGCCGAAGTTGTCAGCGCCGGGATTGTACCGTCAGCGTCGGTGGCGCTGGCGCCGAAACTCAGCAGAATACCCTCGGTGGTAGTCTGCGCGCCGATTGCCGCCAGTACCGGCGCCTGGTTACCGGCGCTGTTGACGGTGATAGTCACCTGTTCGCTGTCTACCACCAGACCGTCAGAAGCGAAGAATGTCACAACATAGATACCCGCCTGCGTGAAGTCCGGTGTCCAGTTGAAGGAGCCGGTTCCATTGGCGTTGTCGGTGAATGTGGCGCCGGTAGGCAGAGCCGACGTTGTCAGCGCCGGAATTGAACCGTCGGGGTCAGAAGCCGAAACCGGAATTGCCAGCGCAGAGCCCTCACTGGTCGTGCGCGGCCCGATAGTCGCCAGGACCGGCGGCTGGTTACCGGCGTCTGTGACGGTGATAGTGACAATTTCACTGTCGAGCGCAACACCATCGGAGGCGCGGAAGGTGACGGTATAGCCACCGGCCTGCGTGAAGTCCGGTGTCCAACTGAAACTGCCAGTGCCGTCGAAGTTGTCGGTAAAGACTGCGCCCGGCGGCAGGGTTGAGGTATTCAGCGATGGTATTGTTCCGTCAGGGTCACTGGCGTTGACGGTGAAGGTCAGCGCCACCCCCTCTGTGACACTTTGGGAGCCGATAAGCGCCAGAACCGGCGCCTGATTACCGGCGTCATTGATAGTGACAGTGACAACTTCACTGTCAATCGCTATTCCGTCTGAGGCGGTAAAGACGATGATATAACTTCCGGCCTGTGTGAAATCCGGTGTCCAGTTAAAGACACCTGTGCCGTCAAGGTTGTCGGTGAATGTTGCGCCGGTCGGCAAGCCGGCGGCGGCCAGCGCCGGGACTGTCGCATCAGCGTCAGTGGCGCTGACAGCAAAGTTCATATTGACACCCTCGGTTCCGTTTTGCGGGCCAATCAGCGCCAGAACCGGAACTTGATTACCGGCGGAGTTAATAGTGATAGTGACAACTTCACTGTCGATAACGGCGCCGTCATTCGCGGCGAATGTCACAACATAGGTTCCGGCCTGTGTGAAGTCCGGTGTCCAGCTGAATGAGCCGGTGCCGTCAAGATTATCTGTGAAGGTGGCGCCGGTCGGCAATGGCGAAGCGCTGAGCGCCGGGATTGTGCCGTCGAGATCTGTAGCCGAAACGCCGAATGCTAATAGGGCGCCTTCGGTGGCGCTTTGTGCGCCGATAGTCGCCAGAACCGGCGGTTGGTTACCGGCCTCATTGACCGTGATGGAAACAACTTCACTGTCAATTGCGACACCGTCAGAGGCATAGAATGTCACTGTGTAACTGCCGCTCTGGGTGAATGTCGGTGTCCAGCTAAAACTGCCCGTGCCGTCAAGATTGTCTGTGTAGCTCGCGCCGGTCGGCAGAGCAGAGGTTGTCAGCGCCGGGATTGTGCCGTCGGGGTCAGTGGCGGAGGTTCCGAAGGCAAGCGTGACTCCTTCAGTGACACTTTGCGGACCAATCAGCGCAAGAACCGGATTCTGATTGCCGGCGTCGATGACAGTGATAGCGACAATTTCACTGTCTGTCGCCAGTGAGTCATCGGTGGCGAAGAATGTCACATTGTAGACACCCGCCTGTGTGAAGTCCGGTGTCCAGTTGAAACTTCCTGTGCCGTCAAGATTGTCTGTCAGTGTCGCTCCGGCTGGCAGGCCGACGGCGCTGAATGTCGGCGCCGCGACACCGTCGGTGTCACTTGCTGAAAGACCGAATGTCAACGCCAGACCTTCGGTCACACTTTGCGCGCCAATTGTCGCCAAAACCGGAAGCTGGTTACCGGCTTCATTGATAGTGATAGTGACGATTTCACTGTCAACCAATGCGCCGTCAGAGGCGAAGAATGTCACTGAATAGACACCACTCTGGGTGAATGTCGGCGACCAGTTGAAACTGCCTGTGCCGTCGAGATTGTCGATGAAGCTGGCGCCGCCCGGCAGAGCCGAGGTTGACAGTGACGGTGTTGTCAGGTCTGCGTCAGTGGCGGATACTCCGAAACCAAGCGCTATTCCCTCGGTCGAACTTTTCGCGCCGATTGTCGCCAGTACCGGGGCTTGATTTCCGGCGCTGTTGACGGTGATTGAGACCACTTCACTGTCGGTGGAGACGCCGTCAGTGGCGAAGAATGTTACATTGTAGGTTCCCGCTTGGGTAAAGTTCGGTGTCCAGCTAAACGAACCTGTGCCATCGCCATTGTCAGTGAATGTTGCCCCGCTCGGCAGTGGTGTGGCGCTCAACGCCGGGATTGTACTGTCCGGGTCACTGGCGGAAACTGCGAAACTCAGCAGAACACCTTCATTTGTGCCTTGCGGTCCAATCGCCGCGAGAACCGGCGCCTGATTGCCTGCATCGATGACTGTGATACTGACTATTTCACTGTCTGTCACCAGGCCGTCAGTAGCTCTGAATGTGACAGAGTAGCCCCCCGCCTGCGTGAACAATGGTGTCCAACTGAATGTCCCTGTGCCGTCGAGATTGTCGGTGAATGTGGCGCCAAGCGGCAAACCGACTGCAGTCAATCCCGGAATTGTCGCATCAGCGTCAGAGGCGCTGATAGTGACAGTCAGCAGGGCGCCTTCAGAAACTGATTGGGCGCCGATTGCCGCGAGAACCGGCGGCTGATTACCGGCTTCATTGACCACAATCGAAACAACTTCGCTGTCTGAGACAAGGCCGTCATTGGCGAAGAACGTAATTGTATACGCGCCGCTTTGCACAAAACTTGGTGTCCAGTTAAATGTCGCTGTGCCGTCGGCGTTGTCTGTCAGGGTTGCGCCTGTTGGCAATGCTGATGACGTAAAGCTGGGGATTGTGCCGTCAGGGTCGGTTGCTGACAATCCAAAGTTCAACAACACGCCTTCAGTAGTAGACTGCGCGCCAATTGCCGCGAGAACCGGCGCTTGATTGCCGGATTCGAGAACAGTAATCGCCACCACCTGACTGTCTTTGAGCACACCGTCGGAGGCGAAGAATGTGACACTATAATTACCGCTCTGGGTGAAGTCCGGCGACCATGAGAATGAACCGGTTCCGTTGCCATTGTCACTGAAACTCGCGCCGGTCGGCAGAGTTGTCGAGGTCAACACCGGTGTGGTGCCGTCAGGATCAGAGGCGCTGACACCGAACGTCAGTGTAGCGCCTTCGGTTACTGACTGGGCGCCGATAGCGACCATGATTGGCGACTGATTACCGGCCTCGTTGACACTGATAGTGACAACTTCACTGTCTTGCAAGGCGCCGTCAGAGGCGAAGAATGTTATCGCATAGGTGCCGCTCTGCGTGAAGTCCGGCGTCCAACTGAATGAGCCGGTTCCGTCTGCATTGTCTGTATAGCTGGCGCCGGTCGGCAGGCCCGTAGCGGTTAGCGCCGGGATTGTGCCGTCGGGGTCAATGGCCGACGTTGCGAATGTTAACAGTGAGCCCTCGAGTGTGGCCTGCGGACCGATAACCGCCTGCACAGGCGCCTGATTACCGGCTTCATTGACACTGATAGTGACAACTTCACTGTCAGAGCTGAGACCGTCGGTGGCGATGAATGTCACCAGATACGTTCCGCTCTGAGTGAATGTCGGACTCCAGTCGAATGTGCCGGTGCCGTTGAGATTGTCGGTGAAGACTGCGCCTGTCGGCAGAGATGTGGCGCTCAGTGACGGAGTTGTTGCATCCGGATCACTGGCGGAAACACCGAAGTTCAAATTGGCGCCTTCAAGCACACTGCGCGGGCCGATTGTCGCCAACACCGGCGGCTGGTTGCCGGATTCGAGTACGGTGATAGCGACAATTTCGCTGTCGGTGATGACACCGTCGGAGGCGCGGAAGACAATACTATAACTGCCACTCTGCGCAAAGTCCGGGGTCCAACTGAAGGAACCGGTGCCGTCACCATTGTCTGTGTAGCTGGCGCCGAGCGGCAGTGTCGATGTGGTCAACACCGGTGTTGTGCCGTCGGGGTCAGTGGCGCTGGTTGCAAAAGAGAGCGTGACTCCTTCACTGACTGTTCGCGGGCCGATCAAGGCCAGAACAGGCGCCTGATTGCCGGCTTCAATGACCGTAATTGAAACGATTTCGCTGTCGAGCAGGATACCGTCCGAGGCCTTGAAAGTCACAGAGTACACTCCGGCCTGAGTGAAGTCCGGTGTCCAGCTGAATGTGCCAGTACCGTCGAGATTGTCTGTGAAGCTGGCGCCGGTCGGCAACGATGTCACACTGAGTCCCGGAATAGTCGCATCCGGGTCGGAGGCGTTGACAGTCACCGAAAGCAGAACGCCTTCGGTGGTGATTTGTGAGCCAATAGTCGCCAAAACCGGCGCCTGATTGCCGGCCTCATTGACTGTGATAGTGACAACTTCACTGTCTGAGAGCAGACCGTCATTGGCGAAGAATGTAACAGAATAGATACCGTTCTGTGTGAAATCCGGTGTCCAGTCGAAAGAACCTGTGCCGTCACCATTGTCAATATAGGTTGCGCCGGTCGGCAGGGCTCCGGTTGTCAGTGTCGGAATTGTGCCGTCGGGGTCAGTGGCGCTGGTAGCAAATGAGAGTAATACGCCCTCATTGACACTTTGCGCGCCGATTGCCGCCAGAACAGGCGCCTGGTTTCCTGCCTCGTTGACAGTGATAACAACGATTTCGCTGTCGATAAGCGCTCCGTCACTGGCGCGGAAGGTCACATTGTAACTGCCGCTTTGCAGGAATGTCGGTGTCCAGTCGAATTGTCCGGTTCCATTACCGTTGTCGACAAAGCTCGCTCCGGCCGGTAATCCAACCACACTCAGCGCCGGATTGATATTGTCGAGGTCGGTCGCTGAAACCGGAATACTCAGCAGTACTCCTTCAGTGACACTCTGCGAGCCGATTGTCGCCAGGACCGGCGGCTGGTTGCCGGCTTCATTGATAGTAATTGAAACTATTTCGCTGTCTGTCACGAGACCGTCAGAGGCGAAGAATGTCACACTATAGGTTCCACTCTGTGTGAAGCCCGGTGTCCAGTTAAACAATGCGGTGCCGTCACCATTGTCGGTGTAAACAGCTCCAGTCGGCAGGGGAGCGGCGGTCATAGTCGGGAATGTGCCATCGGCGTCGGTGGATGTGACAGTGAAACTCAGATTTGCGCCTTCAAGCGCGCTCTTGGCGCCGATTGCCGCCTGCACCGGCGGTTGATTGCCGGCTTCAAGTACGGAAATTGAAACAGTCTCACTGTCAGAGACTGTGCCGTCAGAGGCGACAAAGACAATCAAATACGTTCCGGCCTGTGTGAAATCCGGTGTCCAGGCAAATGTACCTGTGCCGTCACTATTGTCTGTGTAGGTTGCTCCGGCAGGTAATGGTGTGGCGCTCAACAGCGGAATTGTTCCGTCGGGATCTGTGGCGGAGGTTGCAAATGTCAGATTGACACCTTCTGTTGTTGAACGCGGTCCAATAGTGGCCAACACCGGAATCTGATTGCCGGCTTCGTTGACAGTGATAGATACGACCTCACTGTCAGTCAGGGCCCCGTCGGAGGCGAAGAATGTGACATTGTAGACTCCGGCCTGTGTGAATGACGGAGTCCAGTTGAATGTTCCGGTGCCGTCGAGGTTGTCTGTGAATGTCGCGCCGGTCGGCATTGATGTAGCGCTGAGATTCGGAGTTGTCAGGTCAGGATCACTGGCTGTAACGGTAAAGTTGAGCAGGACATTTTCTGTTGTGCTCTGAGCGCCGATTGTCGCCAGCACAGGCGCCTGATTACCGGCGCTGTTGATAGTGATAGCGACCACTTCGCTGTCAGAGAGGAATCCGTCACTGGCAAAGAAGGTGACCGTATAACTGCCGCTTTGGGCAAATGTCGGTGTCCAGTTGAAGGTTCCGGTGCCGTTGGCATTGTCGGAGAAGGTGGCGCCGGATGGCAGTCCGGTGGCGGTCATCGCGGGGAAACCACCATCAGGATCGCTGGCTGATGTCGTGAAGGTCAGCAACGCGCCCTCGGAGCCGCTTTGCGGTCCGATTGCCGCGAGAACCGGCGGCTGATTACCGGCTTCGGTGACAGTGATAGTGACAACTTCGGAATCCACCGCGAGTGAGTCATCGGTAGTTGTGAAGGTGACACTATAGACACCGGTTTGCACAAAGTTCGGAGTCCAGTCAAAGACACCCGTGCCGTCGCCATTGTCCACAAATGTGGCGCCGGATGGCAGAGCTGAAGTTGTCAGAGTCAGCAGGCCACCCTCGGGGTCAGTGGCGCTGACTGGGACATTCAGATTGACACCCTCAAGAACTGTTTGCGCGCCGATTGGAGAAAGAACCGGGAGTTGATTTCCGGCTTCGGTGACGGTGATTGTCACTACCTCGCTATCAGTGGCAAGACCGTCAGTGGTGAAGAATGTCACATTCAACACACCACTCTGCGTGAAGCCCGGAGTCCATGAGAACGAGCCGGTGCCGTCAAGATTGTCGATAAAGGTTGCGCCAAGCGGCAACGGTGAAGTTGTAAATGTCGGAATTGTTGCATCGAGGTCTGTGGCAGAGACGCCGAAGTTCAGCGCGACACCTTCGGTTGTCGCTTGCGGTCCGATTGCGGCCAACACCGGTGGCTGATTGCCGGCGTCATTGACCGTGATAGTCACTAACTCCGAATCAACCGCGAGTGAGTCATCAGTACTGAAGAATGTGACAGTATAGTTGCCGCTTTGTGTAAAGTCCGGTGTCCATGAGAATGTTCCGGTTCCGTTCAGATTGTCTGTATAGCTGGCGCCGGTTGGCAATCCGCTGGCGGTCATCGCCGGCGGAGCGCCTTCAGGATCGGTCGCTGACGTTGCAAATGTCAGATTGATATTCTCAGTGACAATTTGCGGACCGATGGCCGCAAGAACCGGCGGCTGATTGCCGGCATCGGCGATGGTGATAGTGACTATTTCACTGTCAGTCGCCAGTCCGTCATTGGCAAAGAAGGTGACATTGTAGACACCGCTCTGGATGAATGTCGGACTCCAATCGAATGTTCCGGTGCCATCGAGGTTGTCGGTGAACACTGCGCCGGAGGGCAATGGTGATGCGCTCAAAGTCGGGATAGTCGCATCCAGATCACTGGCGGAGACATTCACTAGCAATTGAGCGCCCTCAGTTCCGGCCTGCGCGCCGATAGCCGCCAGTACCGGCGGCTGATTGCCGGCGTCAATCACGGTGATAGTGACTATCTCACTATCCGAGAGGGCGCCGTCATTGGCGAAGAATGTGACATTGTATGTTCCGGCCTGTGTAAATCCGGGAGTCCAATTGAATGAAGCTGTGCCGTCGAGATTATCTGTAAATGATGCGCCAAGCGGCAACGGTGACGTTGTGAATGTCGGGATTGTCGCATCCGGGTCTGTCGCTGAAATATTGACTGCCAGCGGGGCGCCTTCGGTGACTGATTGCGCGCCGATTGTCGCCAGAATCGGCGCCTGATTGCCGGCTTCGTTGACGGTGATTGAAACTGTTTCACTGTCTGCCGTGAGCGAGTCATCAGTGGCAATGAAAATCACGAGATAACTGCCGCTTTGCGTGAAGCCCGGTGTCCAGTCAAATGTCGCTGTGCCATTGCCATTGTCAACGAACGTTGCTCCGGCAGGAGAGTTTGACACAGTGAATGTCGGAACCGGCCCATCGGGGTCCGTCGCTGAAAGCGGCAGATTCAGATTCACACCTTCGGTGACACTCTGCGGGCCAATCAGCGCCAAAATCGGCAGTTGGTTACCTGCGTCGAGTACTGTGATACTCACTACTTCACTGTCCGTCAGTAAACCGTCGGAGGCGAAGAATGTCACATTGTAAACGCCTGATTGCACAAAGTCCGGTGTCCAGGAGAATGAGCCGGTGCCATCGAGATTGTCTGTATAGCTGGCGCCGGTCGGCAGGCCTGTGGCGCTGAGTGTCGGGATTGTGGCGTCGGGATCACTTGCTGATGTGGCGAATGCAAGTGTCAGTCCTTCGGTGACTGACTGCGCGCCGATTGTCGCCAGAACCGGCGCCTGATTACCGGCTTCAGTGACCGTGATAGTGACCACTTCGCTGTCGACAACTGAGCCGTCACTGGCGGCGAATGTCACAACATAAGTTCCGGCTTGTGTGAATGTCGGTGTCCAGTCAAATGTGCCGGTTCCATCGGCATTGTCGCTGAATGTTGCGCCTGTCGGTAGCGGCGAGGCGCTGACTGACGGAATAGTGCCATCGGGATCTGATGACGAAATATTGAAATTGAGATTCAGTCCCTCTGTCACACCCCGGGCGCCGATAGTCGCCAACACCGGCGGCTGATTGCCGGCTTCAAGAACCGTGATTTGGACAATCTCTGAGTCGGCGAGCACACCATCGGTGGCGAAGAATGTCACATTGTATGTTCCGGCCTGATTGAATGCCGGAGTCCAGGCAAATGACGCAGTGCCGTCCGTATTGTCTGTATACGTAGCGCCGGTCGGCAACCCGGCGACGCTCATTGTCGGCGTAGTGCCATCGGGGTCGGTAGCTGAAGTTGCGAATGTTAACGCGACACCCTCAGTTACTGACTTGGCGCCGATTGCCGCCTGCACAGGCGACTGGTTGCCGGACTCGAATACATTGATGCTGATGACTTCGGAATCTGTGGCTAATCCATCGCTGGCGAAGAATGTGACACTATATGATCCGGCCTGTGTGAATGACGGTGTCCAGTTGAAACTACCGGTGCCGTCCCCATTGTCAACATAGGTTGCCCCGGTCGGCAAGGTGGTGGCCGTCATGATTGACAGTGTGGAGTCTGCGTCAGTGGCGTTAGTCGTAAACGAGAGCAACGCGCCTTCGGTTACTGACTGATTACCAATAGTGGCCAGAACAGGCGCATGGTTACCGAACTCAGTGACTGTGATCGAAACAACTTCTGAATCAATACCGCCTGCGCCGTCGGTGGCAAAGAACGTGATAGAATATGTTCCGGCCTGATTAAAGAGCGGTGTCCAGGAGAATGTTCCTGTGCCGTCGAGATTATCAGTGAAGGTGGCCACATTCGGCAGGGCGCTGGTACTGAAATTCGGTGTTGTCGCATCAGGGTCGGTGGCGGAAACGCCGAATGTCAGGTTTGTGCCTTCAGTTGTTGATTGTGGTCCAATCAGCGCCAGAACCGGATTCTGGTTACCGGCATCGATGACAGTCACACTGACAACTTCGCTATCCACTGCGAGTGAATCATCGGTGGCAAAGAACGTAATACTGTAAACACCGGCCTGCGTAAATGTCGGAGTCCACGATAGTGAACCGGTGCCGTCAAGATTGTCAGTGAAGCTCGCGCCGGTCGGCAGAGCTGAAGTTG
>CAZFAL010000030.1:18061-21332 GCA_964516945.1 uncultured Ignavibacteriales bacterium | reverse complement strand
GAGAGTCGCTCTCGGTTTAAGGTTGGTTCAAACTGATTAAAAGAGCAGTCATTGCGAGCGAAGCGCGGCAATCCCATGGATTTATACGAGAGTCATAGGAGAGCAGTCGCAAAACAAGAGCGGATGAATCACTATGGTCCTGGCATTTCATAAAGTTGAGCCCCGTTTCACGTGGGGAGTGACAAACTACTCACCGCAACGCTTTCAGCGCCTGCTTGTGTCGTTACAGCGATGGAAGCAATCAGATGCCGGGGCAGTGGGTGATGTCACTCTTACATTTGATGACGGCTACAAGTCATTCCTTGATTACGCAGATCCGGCGCTTATTGAGTGCGGCTTTACCGCAACTATATTCGCAGTTTCTTCATTGGCGGGAAAAAGCAATAGTTGGGATTATTCTTCGCTACTGGCTCCTTCAGCTCATATGACTGCCACAGAATTGAGACTGTGCGTTGAGCATGGTCACCGTGTTCAATCACACGGTAAGACACATCGTGATTTGCGTACGTTGTCAAACTGCGAATTGAAAGAAGAGCTTGCTGAATCAAAGGATTGGATAGAGAATGTCACAGGAGAAGAAGTCGACGCAATCTGCTACCCGTTTGGATTGTATGACCGCAGGGTAGAGGAGGTCGCCGAAGAGGTCGGCTACAAACACGGCTGGAGCATGAATCCGCGAGATAATGGACCTTTCACATTCGGCCGCTGGGGAGTCTATGCCTTTGACACACCGTTGACAGTCAACGCAAAGTTCTATCCGGATTCTTTCGCATCACAACTGGAGTTCCTGAAACTACGCACAACGAACCTGATGGCGAGAGCCGGAAGATTTGCATTCTGGACGACGTGAACTGTATCTTCTTGAGGTAGCTCACTGTCGACTCACACAGCTTGAGCGAGCTTCAAAAAGAGAACTAACAGATTTGGCGCTAAGATATTGATATATGAGTAAACCAGAAACCATACCAGACACAGAGAGTGTCTCCCGCAAATTCAATTTCCGCGAGATTGAACTTCGCTGGCAAGAACGCTGGCAGGAAAGCGGACTGTTCACAGCGCCGGAACTTCCGGACAGCGATAAAGAGAAATACTATATGCTGGTGATGTTCGCCTATCCGTCGGGCGACATCCACATGGGACACTTTCGCAACTACATTATCGGTGACGCAGTAGCGCGTCAACAACTGATGCTCGGCAAGCAGGTTCTGCATCCATTTGGCTGGGACGCCTTCGGCTTACCTGCCGAGCGCGCCGCTATCAAACGCGGCCTGAATCCCGCTGACTGGACCGAAACCAACATCGGTGTCTCACGTGAAACCTTGCAGAAAGTCGGTATTTCGTTCGACTGGTCACGCGAAGTTGTCACGTGCCGTAAAGACTATTATCGCTGGTCGCAATGGCTGTTTCTCAAGTTGTTTGAAAAAGGACTCGCGTATCTCAAGGAGGGGCTGGTCAACTGGTGTCCGGATTGCTTGACCGTGCTGGCCAATGAACAGGTGGTCAATGGACTCTGTGAGCGTTGTGACTCCAGGGTTGAGAAAAAAGAACTCAAGCAGTGGTATTTCAAAATCACTGACTATGCTGACCGCTTGCAGGATGACCTCGACACACTCCCCGGCTGGCCGGAGAGTGTCAAGACCATGCAACGCGAATGGATAGGGCGCTCGTATGGAGCCGAAGTCCACTTTCAGGTGGAGAACCAGAACTGGAATATCCCGGTCTTTACTACCCGGTTAGATACCATCTACGGCGTGACGTTTATGGCTGTGGCGCCGGAGTCGAAGTATGTTGAGCAACTTCCATTAACGGATGAAAAGCGCAAAGAAGTTGAGCGTTATCGGCAGGAGTCTCTGCTAAAGACAGAAATCGAGCGGGGAAGTGACACCGACGAAAAAACCGGTGTGTTTACCGGTGTCTATGTGGTCAATCCCTTCAGCGGTGAGCGAATTCCAATCTGGGTCGCCGACTATGTGCTCGCGCATTATGGCACCGGCGCGGTGATGGGCGTGCCATACAACGACACACGCGATAAGGCGTTTGCCGAAAAGTATGAACTCCCGATTCGCCAAATCATGAAGACCGCTGATGGAAGGGAAGTTGCCGAGGGAGAAGTGATACCGATTGCCAATGGCATCACCGTTGACTCAGGACGGTTCAGCGATCTGCCATCAGCCGAAGCAATTGACAAGATGGCGGGATTCGCCGAGGAGGGCGGCTTCGGTCATAAGACCAAACAATTCAAACTCCATGACTGGTTAATATCCCGACAGCGTTACTGGGGCACGCCGATTCCAATTATTCATTGCGACACCTGCGGCCTCGTCCCCGAACCTGAAGAATCTCTGCCGGTTGAACTGCCGGCGGTTACTGACTATTTGCCCAAGGGCCGCTCGCCGCTGGCGGATGTGCCAGAGTTTATGAATGTCAAATGTCCGAAATGTGGCGCCGACGCCAGACGCGACCCGGACACGATGGACACCTTCATCTGTTCGTCATGGTACCATTTGCGCTATGCCGACCCGCACAATGACACGGCGCCATTTGACAGCGCCAAAGCCAACGCCTGGTTGCCGGTTGACAAATACATTGGTGGCATCACGCACGCGACCGGCCATTTGCTGTATTTCCGCTTTATCACCAAGTTTCTGCATGACCTGGGGCTGGTGGACTTCCATGAACCGGCCAAAGAACTGTTCAATCACGGCATGGTCAGTGACAGCGAAGGCAAAGTCATGTCCAAATCGCGCGGCAATGTTGTCAGCCCGATTGAGTTGATGGCCGAACGCGGGGCGGATGTGACACGTCTCGCTATGTATTTCACCGCCCCGTCAGAAAAAGAAGTCCTTTGGTCAGACTCCGCGCTGGTGGGTGTCGAGAAGTTTTTGATTAACAAAATTGGTAGTCTGCCGGATTTCTATGACAAGAGCGAAAGCGACTTAAAGCATTACTTTAAGCGTAAAGAATTGAATGATTCCGAATGGGAATTCTATGTCGATCTCAATCAGAAGCTGAAGCGCAGTTCTGAGGACTTCGAACGGCTACAGTATAATACCGTTATCTCAGCGATGATGGAGCTTTCACGTGATATTGACCGCGCAACAGATATACAAACCGCATTACGTAACCACGCGATTCGCTGTCAGCTACGCATACTGGCGCCATTAATTCCGCATTTCGCCGAAGAAATCTGGTCTGCTTTGGGTTTTGAAGAGTCCATCTTTCTTTCCGGTTGGCCGAAAATCGACCCTAATGCGCTGGTTTCTCAAACTGT
>CAZFAL010000030.1:16269-17961 GCA_964516945.1 uncultured Ignavibacteriales bacterium | reverse complement strand
CCGCTTGCGTTTTTGCGTTTGACGCGCTACACTCAGGTTTCAGAAGACAGAAGGAGAGTATCAACTCCGTTCTGTGAATTACAAATAGCAAACACAGTGCGCCGAAGTTCGGGCTTGTTAACAAGCGGAAATTTCGGTGATATGTCACAGAGAGGACACGCGCTTGCGTTGCAGTACAAGCTTAGCTGGCTCTACAAACAGCTTCACAGAGCGACATCCGCACACCGGATTCGTCGCCACTTGTAAATCCTCCGTTCATTTGAATCAGTTACAGTATTCGCTGGCTTTCAGCATTATTGCTGGCTTATGGGTGTGTTTGCGTCTTTCATGTGAACTGACCCGTTTGCATATGAGTCTATGTCAGCCAATCACACAATGTAACATAAGATATATTATGAGACATATTAGAATCATTATAACTAACCCTTTCAACATTTTTCATTTAACGGAGGTATCATGAGACATCTCGACGTCACCGGAGGAAAATTCGTAAAACTGACCCGCATGCGGGCCGCAATGCTTCGCGCCGCTCGTGAGTGGTTCGACGAGCATAACTTCACCGAAGTGCCCTGTCCGCATATCACCGGCGCCACAGGAAGTTGCGAGTGGTTCCCGAATGCAATGCCGGTCACTATGTTCGACACGCAAGGCGCTGAAAAAGACATGTTCCTGCGCCAGACAGCTCAATTGTATCTCGAGGGGTTCACTCAGGCGCATAACCGGGTCTATACAATCGGCCCAAGCTTTCGTCAGGAACGCAAAGCCACTACCCGTCACCTTTCGGAGTTCACACTGATAGAACTGGAAGGTCGGGACTTTGAACTTCCCGGACTGCTTGAGAATATCGAAGCCGTAGTTAAAGTAATGCTTGAAGCCGCCAGTGATTATGGCGACCCGGTGGTGATTTCCAAATGGCTTAACCAACCATTCAACAAGATAAAGTACGCCGACGCGATTGAATTACTCAACAACGCCGGATTCGAAGTTGCAGACGGCGATGACCTGGGACACAACGAGGAAACCAAACTCTGCGAACTGCTCGGCGGCCTGCCGACATTTGTCACCCACTACCCTGCTATACTGATGCCGGAAAAAGAGGGACAGGTCATCAAGTTCTTCTCAATGAAGCGCGATATCGCCAAAAACGAGACCATTTGTGCGGACCTTTTGTTGCCGGAAGTCGGCGAAGCAGTCGGTAGCGCGGTCCGTGAAGGCAACCCAAAGGTCTGCGAGCAACAGTTCAAAGATTCAATTATGTACAAACACATGCTGGATCGCGGTGTGGATCCGGGTCAGTTCGACTGGTATTTCGAGGTGCTGTCGAAGTCCGCCGATAACCATCAGTCGTCAGGGTGTGGTATCGGTTTCGAGCGTGTCGTGCAAAGTGTGCTGGCAACGCGAGGCGTCAAACAGTCAATCAAGGACGCAATTGAAATCCCACGCGCTCCTGACTTCCTGATGATTTAAGATAGTCCAACGGAGTTAATACATTCAGCCCGCCTCATCATCCTCACAGATGAGGCGGGCTTTCTTATTTGAAAAAACCTGCGTCTTTGTAATGCGTCGTCGCAAGACGGGAAAGTTGAACGGGCCGGATAGCAAAAATCAGGAAGAACTCTTCGCGGCGCGCGACTTACGTAGTTTTTTGAAGCCAAAATCGGCGAGCCGGCGGGCTTCCTTGAAACGAATACT
>CAZFAL010000030.1:13752-16169 GCA_964516945.1 uncultured Ignavibacteriales bacterium | reverse complement strand
GAGACATTGCCCTTGTTCAGTCCGCTCGGCTCAACCATTTTCGTATGAGCCATCCCGATTCGCCTGCACGTTTGATTCATCAGCTCACCGAATTTCTCATATGAGCCACCAAATGTTCTGCCGAGGGCGCGAATTGCGCGATTGTCTGAGCCAATCAGCGCCACATACAGCAAATCACCCGCCTCTACCCTGTCGCCAACATAGAGATTAGACTTGGAACTGCGACGAGCGTCTTCACGAGTAACTGTCACAATGCTATCACGCGGGAAATCCATATCAAGCAGGGTTATGGCGGAAATCAGTTTGCTGATGGAAGCAATCGGTCTCACACTGTCGGCGCTATACGCATACAATGGCGAACCGGAACTATTGTCTATCACCAACGCGGCTTTGAGATTGACAAATATCTCACGGCGCTGATCAGGAAAGCTGACCGGAAGCGGCGCCTCGCGGGTCGCCGCCTGCGCGGATTGACTCTCGAATGATGGAGTATCCTTAATATGCAACGACCGTCCGGCGACCAGCGCCAGCAGAACCATTGGCGCAACAACCAAGACAAACAGGCGGGGACTTTTTTTCAGACGAGACAACATCATTTCACAGTTTTCACTCACTACCGGCGCCTTTCCAGATGTCGCCAACCGTTTTCAACGGTTGGCGACCTGTTTCCAGTTGTGAGTAAAGCGATTGAGAAACAATCAGGTCAAGTTTAACTTTCCTATGCCAAATACTTTTGTTAGACACTTTTGTCAAATACTTCTTGCTACGTCCGACGCACCCAGCGCACAATTTCCGGCAGAGTCGGTCGTTTACCGTACATCAAGACGCCAATCCTGAAGATTCTCGCTGTCAGCCAGCTCATAAATACCGTCGTCCCAGCCATAATCGCCAAGCTGATAATCGCTTGCAGGATAATGGGGTCGGCGAGTGAAAACGTCTCAGGCGAGGCCAGCGCCAGACGCATGGTCATAATCGACGGAGCCGTGAACGGGATTAATGAAAGCGCCACCGCCCAGCCGGCGTCGTAAGTCGAGGTGAATGAAGGCGCCAGCATGAATGGCAGGACAAACATCATCACAATCGGCATCATGTAATTCTGCGCCTCTTTGTCGGTGTTGACCATCGAGCCGATAGCCGCAAAAAAAGTCGAGTACAAGAAGAATCCGACTATCAGAAACAGTGTGAAGAATGTCAGAGTGATGGGGTTGAAAAGCGCATCCATTGACTCCAGCATTGAAGAGTCCATCGCGCCCGAACCAATATACAGTTTCATCGCCGCTCCAAGCGCGCCCCAAATGGCAACTTGTGTCAGCGCCGCGGCTCCAAGTCCGATGATTTTGCCCATCATCAACTGGAATGGAGACACTGAGGAGACCATCACTTCCATAATCCGTGTCGTCTTCTCCTCAATCACCGAGCGCATCAACACCTGCCCATAGTTGAAAATCAGCATAAACATCGCCATCGCATAGAGCATCATCCCAAAGAACATTGAACCGAAGTTCTTGCTTTTCCCTGAGGGAGAAACAACCCCGATATCAACACCACGCGTCAATCGCGCCAATGAATCTGAAGGCAGGTTGATTTGCGCAAGATTAAGACGCTCCGCAGTCAGTATCTTAGTGATTTTGCGCTCGGCGCGGCGCAACACTTTGAAATCAAATTTCTTGGAAATAACAACCAACGATTCCGCCTGTACAATATTCGGATACAAAATCAAGACACCGTCAATGGCGCCATTCTGCACTTCGCTGTTCAACTCTTCCTGCCTGCGTGACCAATTCGCTTCGTCATCCGGTGAGAACTTCTCCACAGCGCCAAATGAAAACTGCGGTGCGCTGTCTGATGTTTGCAAGGTCAGCAATTCACTGCGAATAGAGTCAGCGATAGAGCCATTGTCAAAATCAACAAGCGTATACTGTTGGGTGGGAGATTCCGTGTTCCGCATCAGCAAAGACGGCACAAAAATCCAGACGCCCATCAGTAGGGGCGTTATAATGATGCCGATGAGAAAGGACTTCTTTTGAACTACTTCCAGATACTCACGCTTGATAACCGTCATCATTTTAGACATGAAGAGCCCCTTCTTTCTGAACGTCCAAGCCAACCTCTTCAGGATCAATACGCGCCGTCTCGATAAAGATGTTATACAGTGACGGTTCAACCAGCTCAAACCGTGAAACGTTATTAGTGGCGACAATGTCACGCAGTAATTGCATGTGGTCGGCGCCGGGTTTTAGTTTTGCCTCTATATAATTCGGGAATTCAAGAATCCGCTCGACTGTCGGATGCGACTCAACTGTTTCCGGCGAGCCGTCAAAAACGATATGCACCGTGTTTTTGCCAAAACGCGCCTTGATATCAACCAATGAGCCGTCGAGCATTTTGTCCCCATTGTGAATCATCACAATATGATC
>CAZFAL010000030.1:1580-13652 GCA_964516945.1 uncultured Ignavibacteriales bacterium | reverse complement strand
TCAGCGTCCCAATTGTCTGTGCGGTATTCTTTCAGTTCCGCGAGAAACTTAATCACATCCTCAATCTTCATTTTCTTGTGCAAGCCACGCTCTTCAGGCAAGTATCCCACCCGATTCTTAAATGACTCGTCAACCTGAGAGCCACGCAGTAAGACCTCGCCACTGTCCGGCGCGATGATATCCATAATCATGCGGATCGTCGTGGTCTTCCCCGCCCCGTTGGGGCCTATCATACCGTAAATGGATTTTTCAGGCACGGACAGGGAAAAGTCCTTCACCGCCTGTTTCCCCTCATAGGACTTGCTAATATGTTTCAATTCAAGAAACCCGGACGCATTGACGCTGGAACTCATAGATTCTTCCTTCAGAGATTGTTCCTTAAGAGGTATTTCCTTAAGAGGTATTTCAACAGAAGCCCGGCCCCTCGAATTCGAGGAATGAGGCGTGTCCCTGTCTCAGGGTGTTTATCGTAATCACGTGTCAAAAAGTTTCATTTCTTATCTACGTTTTTATCTGCGTCACATGAGGGCGCGGTCTCAAGGATGAACATTCGCCCTCACGCACTTCAACGCGCGTCAACATACATACTGCCCAATCAAAAAGATATTCAATTCCATATTTCACATTTCAAACAGCTTTATCAGTTCTTTGGCGTTTTTGACTGCCTGACCCCTGTAACAATTGTTGAAAAAGACATAGATTTTTTTCGCAAGTGGTTTGAGCTTTTCTATTTTTTCTTTCCATTCCTGTAGTTCTTCCGGTGAGTAACCATAGTCATATCGACGGTCTCCCCCACCGTACCAGCTTTCAGCATTGCGGCCGTGCAGACGAATATAGGCGGTGTCGGTTGTGCAGAGGGCATGCGGCTCCGGTAGATGCGCCAGTTTGGGCAAATCCACCGAGACCCACCGCGCTCCGGCGTCTTTGAGGCGATAATACACCGGCCTCTGATACCAGCTATCGTGGCGAAACTCAACGTAAAACCTCTGACGCTCAAACTGCTCGCATCGACGCAAGAGATAATCAAGATTGGCAGGATTATACTTGAATGAAAACGGAAACTGAGCCAGAACCCCGGAAAGTCTTCCAGCTTCCGCAAACGGTTCAATGGCGGACTGAAAAGCAATCCGCTGAATCTGCGACATATTCCGCGAATGCGTGAAACTGGCGTGCGTTTTGACCATAAAGTCAAATGTCGGCTCTGTACGCGAGACCATGCTCTCAGCCACTGCCGGGCGCGGGATACCGTAATAGGTTGAATTGATTTCTACGGTTTTGAAGGTCCCGGCATAGTATTCGAGCAGTTTGCTTTTGGGTAAATCGCGAGGATAGAATGGCCCCCGCCAGTCATCAAAGCTGAAACCGGAGGTTCCGATACGGATATCGCATTGCTCCATGTTGAGGTCGATATCTACCGCCATCGCTCATGAGCCCTTCTTCTTCGGCTCTTTCGGTCGGGTGGGCTGGAAGCGGACTTTGCCGCATTTGGGGCAAATCCATTTGCGGTTCTTATGAAAGCTCCGCTTTTCCTCTTTCATCGGACTTTTGCAACGCGGGCA
This sequence comes from uncultured Ignavibacteriales bacterium, assembly GCA_964516945.1. GTDB lineage: Bacteria > Zixibacteria > MSB-5A5 > GN15 > JACZUZ01 > JAJRPJ01. Next base: position 12,093 of record CAZFAL010000030.1, on the reverse strand, counting down.
GGTCATACTGACTATAATAGTAGTTGACTTGGCTGATGAGAAGCGCCTTTTATGATTTGTGACATGCGGGAGCTCAGGATGCGAAATCAGCATAGTCTGCTTCCCGAATCTGCCCATAGAGATAGCGAAACAGCAGAGGAATATCTAAACAATGTCTTTCATTACTAATCGTAGTCATAACAAACACCTGACAACGCGACGGACAGCTCAAATCGCGATCTTTTCGTTATTCGCGCTGACTTTGTCAGTCTCCTGCTCAAAGAAAGAAAGCGCCGACACAAAAGCCCCGGTTTACTCTCATGGCGATTCGACCACAGCCCTGACCTCCACCGCCCCGCTGATTGACGAAACCGTTAGCGCCCCGACAACCGTCAAATGGTGGCATTTCTGGACTGACCCGTCAATCAAGCCGACTATTGACCAAATAGTTGCAAATTTTGAAAAACAGAACCCGAATATCAAAATTGAACAAACCGAACTGACCTGGAACAACGGTCACGAGAAAATAGCCATCGCATTGAGCTCGAATACCGGACCGGATTTGATAGAGCTTGGCTCCGACTGGGTTCCGGAGTTCGTTGCGGCAAACCGCATCACCGACATCACCGCCAACCTCAAACCTCTTTACGACCAATACACCGGCTGGGCGCCTGTGCGCAACAATGGCTCCCTGTATGGCATCCCCTGGATTCTTGGCACACGGGTGATGTACTACAATCGCGACTTACTCAATCAGGCCGGTTATGATTCACTCTATCTTCCGGTCAACCTGACCCAGTTCAAAGAAACCTGCTATAAGGTGGACTCACTTGGTAAGAACGTCTATGGCTGGGGCTCCAACTCCGCTGAGAAACACCGTCTATACAAGAAGTTCCTGCCCTTCTTCTGGACCTACGGCGCCAGTTTCTACTCACTTAATAATGAATACTGCGTCGTCTCATCAATGGAAGCCGGCAAGGCGCTGACATTCTATAAAGAACTCAATGACAGTTGCGCGATGATAGACACGCAGCGCCGTCTCGAAGACGCCTTCCTCGCCGGCAAAATCGGCTGTGTGCTCTCCGGTGACTGGCTGTTGAAACGCATTCGCAAAGAAAAACCGGGCTTCAATTTCGTCACTGGCTTGTTTCCCGGGCAAAATGGCGCAGGAAAATCCTTCCTCGGCGGTGAATACCTTGTAGTCAACAAAGACAGTGACAACAAAGAAGCGGCGCTCAAATTCGCCAAGTTCCTCACGAGCAAAGAAAATGAATTGAAATTCTGTAAAGCGAACTTTTCGGCCAATCCGTCAAACATTGAGGCAACAAAAGACTCGTTCTTCACCAACGACCCATATTTGCTGACCTTTGTCAAACAACTCAAACTCTCGAAAGCGCCACCGTTTGAACCGAAGTGGGTTTATATCGAGGATGAATTCGAGCAGGCGGTCGAGCGTACGCTCTTCGAAGGCATGGGACCATTTGAATCACTGAGTATCGCCCGCGCCAAGATCCAGCAAATCAGCCGCGGGAAGAAATAGCAGGGGTGTCGTGTATGTTCACTTTCAGTGTTGCATTTTCGGGACAGATTTCATCGACACCACACACATTTTGCCATCTCCGCGCGAAATTTGTCACCCATGCAAGGAGTTCGTCATCACCTGCAAGAAGTCTGTCATCCCCGCGTAGGCGGGGATCCAGACAAGTTCGGGTAATAGAGTATTCTTGACTTACAAACGACTGTAAGGAAACCGCGTTCCGAGTACGGGGACTTGATAGCAAGTGTGTCTGACACATCAGCCTGCCTGGATTTCCGCCTGCGCGGAAATGACGACATCGGAGCGCTGAACTAAAACTGATATGGTAACATCGTCTGCATTTCGCCACCACCTTGAGTCGTCATTGAACTCAGCGCAAGCGACACCATGACCGCCAAACCACAACAACACAACTCTGCGCACAGCGGCGGCCTGACACTTGTCTCCCCCTGGCTGATTACGCTCGCGCTTTTCTGGCTCTTTCCTCTGTTATATTCGCTCTGGCTCAGTTTCACAGATTACCATCTGCTTGCGCAGAATGTCTCATGGATAGGGATTGACAATTACCGCAACCTCCTGTCTGACCCGGCATTTCTGTCGGCTTTGAAAAACACATTCATTTTCACAATCGGCACAATTCCGGTCACACAAATCGCGGCTATAGCGCTTGCCCTGCTGGTCAACCGCAGTTTCAGGGGCCGCAGTTTTTTCCGCAGCGCGTTTTTTGTGCCGTCGGTGACTTCAATGGTTGTTGTGGCGCTGGTCTTCACCAACCTCTACGGTCGCGGTGGATATATCCTTGCTCTCGCCGATATGGTCGGGCTGAACCCGCCGCCGAATGGCTTTCTGCTGGACTCGTCAACAGCTCTATATTCCATCATGGCGATGGACATCTGGATGGCCAGCGGATACTATATGTTGTTGGTACTCGCCGGATTAAAGTCAATACCTAAAGAGCTATATGAAGCGGCTGAAATCAACGGCGCAGGGCCAATCAGGAAGTTTTTCAGTGTCACTCTGCCATTACTCCGGCCAATCATCCTCTTCTCTCTGGTAATCAATGGCATCAAATCCCTGCAGGTGTTTGTCGAGATATTTGTAATGACCAAAGGCAAGTATGGCACCGCAACCGGTGTCTACGATGTCTACACGCGCGGTCTGGAGCGTTTCGCTTTCGGTGAGGCCTCAGCGGCGGCGTATATCCTGTTCGCAATTATTGCCGTCTTCTCGGCGATTCAATTTCAGCTCTTGCGTAAGCGGAAGGTGGCGCTCTGATGGCGCATGATTCAAAACATACAGGCGCCTCGCCACTACGTTATCTGACAGTGCGCTATCTGACAGTTCGCTATCTGACATTGCTGGCGCTGACGATTGTGATGATAGGGCCATTACTCTGGATGATCCGCGTGGCGCTCGCTCCGGTCGGAACAGACCTGAGTCCCGCATCACTCTTTAGTTTTGATTTCTCACTGATTTCGTTTGCGGATTTGTTCTCTGACAACGGTATCATCAGGCCGACAGTCAACTCATTGCTGGTAGGATTGATTGTCACGCTCGGTAATGTCGCCTTTTGTTTTGTCTCCGGGTACGCGCTCGCCCGCAAGCGTTTTGTCGGCGGCAAGGCGCTGTTTGCGCTGACATTGCTCATCCTGATGGTCCCGGCGCATATTTTGATTGTGCCGCTGTTTCTGCTGGTGACAAAGCTCGGCATGTTCGACTCCTATTGGGCGCTGACCCTGCCGTTTCTGGTCTCACCGATTGGGGTCTTTATGGTCAAGCAGTATGTGGAGACATTGCCTGTTTCACTTGAGGAGGCGGCGCGTCTCGACGGCGCCGGTGAACTGCGCACATTGTTCTCGGTCGTGGCGCCTATCTGCCGTCCGATTCTCGCTGTGCTGGCGATTCAAACTTTTCTGGTCAACTGGAACAGCTTCCTCTTCCCCTTCATCCTCACCAACTCCGCCGACCTGCGCACCTTACCGGTGGCGCTGGCGCTGATGCAGGGACATCAGGCGATAGACTGGCAACATCTGATGGCCGGCTCTACAATCGCAGTGGCGCCGGTGTTGATAGTGTTTATCATCTTCCAACGTAAGATAGTTTCAGGAATAACTGCCGGAGCAATTAAGCAGTAACCGTCTGTGGCTTCTTCAATGAGATCATCAGTATCACAAATCCCAATACCATACTGATACCGGAGCCAATCAGCACGCCGCCCTTCGCTGTTTCCAACAGACTGCCTTCAAGAGCCAGCGAGGCAATAAACAGTGACATGGTGAACCCGATTCCAGCCAGCGCTCCGGCGCCAACCATAGTAAACCAGTCAACCTTCGCTGGCAATTTCGCCCAACCAACAGCGGTGACCAGTAATGCGCTCAGGAGAATCCCGATTGGCTTGCCGATCACCAGGCCGAGAATTACAGCAACCGACAACGACGCTCCCATAGTAGAGACATCAATCGCCACTGCGGCATTCGCCAGCGCAAACACCGGCATAATCACAAACGCTACCCAGGGATGAAGCGCCGTCTCGAGACGTTGAAGCGGTGAGACAGACTCCCTCGCGGTGAACAGCGCTGTTTGAGCAAGTGTGAATTGCGCTTTCCTGACACTGACTTCATCGTCCTCCTCCGCTGTCGCCCCAAGTGTCGCCAGTGTCTTGCGCGCGGACATCCGCTTCAGCAAACTGGTCGCCGGAGTCAGCAAACCCAGAATCACTCCGGCGATTGTCGGGTGCACGCCAGATTTTAGTGTGAAAAACCAGATAGCGGTACCAACGACTGTATAAACAGCCACAGAGCGCACACCCAGTTTATTGAGCAGGACTATCAATCCGAACCCGCCGACAGATAGCGCCAGCCAACTGAGATGAATACTTTCGGTGAAAAAAACCGCAATTACAGAAACAGCGAGGAGGTCATCCACAATCGCAACCGAGAGCAGGAATATCTTCAACCCGTGCGGGACACGCTTGCCGAGGAGACTGAGAATACCCACCACAAACGCGATATCGGTGGCCATCGGTATCGCCCAGCCAACTTGCGACGGCTCACCCTGCTGTAACCAAAGAAAAATGAGCGCCGGTGTGACAGCTCCACCGACCGCCGCCACTGCCGGGAGAATAATCTTGCGTGGCTGACTGAGCTCACCGGTGGTCAGCTCCCGTTTCAGCTCCAGCCCGATCACGAAGAAAAAGATGACCATCAGGCCGTCATTGACCCAATACCACAACGGATACGAGATTCCAGCGTCACCTATCCCCAATGAGAACAATTGGTTCCAGAAGCCATGATACGCGTCCGCAAACGGCGAATTGGCTACTATCAACGCAACAATAGTCGCCCCAAGCAGGACAATCCCGCCGGAGGATTCAATATGTAAGAAACGCCGCAATGGCTTTGTCAGCCGTTGAACGGGGCGTTGGTTTTGGTCAGTGTTCAGAGGTTGACTCCGGGTTATGAAGGTTTCTGCAATGGACTTGCTGCAATGTCCTGTTGAAGGTCTTGTGATTCGTCATTTGTATTTGCCAACGGGGTCTTATATGTCAAGGATCCCACCCCAAGGGGTGGGCGACCGGTTACGTGCATTGGTTCCTTTTGTTACCTATGTGACCGTTCTACCCCCTTGGGTCGCCCACAGCTTGCTGTGGGTTTGCCCCACATAGCGATCCCCTCTCACTTTGCTGTGGCTTCAACCGCTCTACTTGAACCAGACGATAAAGAAATGTCAGATCACATACTCTCCAACAGGTATGTAATCTGACATTCGAATTTTCTATCTGATGAATTCACTTGCTAATGCTTATAATTATCCACCCAATAATCCAGCTCATGAACCAGCGCAACCTCACTGCCTTTGTTGTGCGCCTCGTCTTTGCTGGAGAATTTACCGAATCTCAAGCGGTAGACAATCTTCTCCTCACCGTTCTTATCAGTAACAGTCTCATCGAGAATGTACGGCTCACGGCCTTCCTTCTCGAGGACGTTGTAAAACGGCATTGCCGCCTCACGGCTGTCATACGATGCAATCTGCACCGTATATGTTCCCCATTCAATCTTCGGCTGGGGCGGCATCGGCGGCTCCTTCGGAATCGCGGCCTCCGCGGCGGCGATTGAATCCGCCTTTGCCTGCGCTACCTTGGCCAATGAATCCTGCAAAATAGAATCCTGCCGCACCTGCTCAAGTCTCGCCGCCTCACGTTTAGCCGCCTCTTCCTTTTTCTTGTCAGCGCAACCGGTGACAAAACTGCCGCCAACCAGCGCCCCGAATGCCAAACACAACAAACCTGCGCACATAACACTCTTACCATTGTAACTCATAATTCCCCTCCCTCGGAGACTAAAAGGTGTAACTAACGGGTATTCGCTAAAGAGTAAACTCTTCCGGCCAATTGGCGTCAATTGTCTCTGTCACTACGATTGAGCGCTCAGGCCTTCGTTCCCTTCAACTGTCACTTCCATGTTATCTTACAAATCTGCAATCCATACGTTCAAATTCAACTTCACCGGTCAGGCGTTTGTCATATTTGGCGTCACGAAAACATCAGCAAACCACGAAACCGCTGTTCGGACAAACAGTATAATCCAATGTCGGCGTGTGCGATTCCAGCGCGCCTCTGAGTCAATGGTACTGTATTGCCGTACATGATGCAAACAAAGCGCTTAGTCATACAAGTAGCTGAATACGCTCCTGATTTTGGAAAACATCGCCTCGAAGAACTTGATTTCTCCAGGAAAATGGACTTGTTTCCACCGGGAATTGCCGGAGAAATATAACAACGACTGAGTAATAAAACTGGCAGTGAGACGACACCTATGAATATCCATCCGGCAATACGAATCATATGTATCATGACAGCCCTCTCCCTGTCATTGGCGCAACCGGCTCCGGCGCAGGACAGTCTCTCCACGACAGCGCCAAAAACCAGTTTCAAGGGCCGCCTCGACCCGTCGTCGTTCAAAGACGAATGGGATTTCGGCTATGTCCCGCGCGGTTACAAAATGGTCTACAAAACCCTGCTCCACAACCTCGGTAAGGACACCCTGCAGTTGCAGGATGTTGTCTCAACCTGTGAATGTACGACACCCAAACTCGGCCATGATATTCTACCGCCGGACTCCTCAGCCCCGATGACTATCATCTTCAACACCGAAAAATTCTCCGGCCTGCAATCCCGCTTTGTGGAAGTCCATTCCTCCGATCCGCTGGCCCCGGAGCGTGTTCTGCAATTCAAGGCCGTTATCGGAGGACGGCCGTCCGAAGTCGGCATGTTACCCAAATCTCTTTTGCTGTTGGACACCGATGCTGGCGATTCTCTCGTTATCAAAAACTATACAAACCGGGATATTCTCTTCCATCCGGTTTTTCTCGACTCAGCGCTCTTTGAGCTGGGCTCTGAGTTCAATTATGTGCCCGGCGATGGGTACACACATCTCTATCTCGCTGTGCGCGACAGTCTCCCCGCCGGCGAGTTCTATTCTACACTGACACTGGAATTTGAAACGGAGGATACGTCGCGTATCTCGTTGCCGGTCAAGCTTATCAGACGATAGAGCGTTGATACAACCTACTCGAAGCCATAGCAGGCCGCCCGGCAAAGCAGACTTCACGGTCTGAGATTCTTCTATTGACAAGACCTAACATGTATACGATACTTAAGAGGGTGGGGGATTTATTATCGGACATAAATCTGAATTGAGCTTCGAACGACTACCGACAAGATTAGCTTGCAACCCGGCCTGGGGGGGCTTTGCTGAAACGCGCCGTTACACTTGGAAACTGATAAGATTGTGAGAATTGAATCGAATGCGCCCTGCGGCGCTAATTCGCGCAGGCCCGTTCCGCTGGAAGAATTCTGACCGTAAAGAGAAAAGTTATTGAAAGATGTGTTCGGAGGGTGATTCTCTGTTGTCCCTGGGTAGTTTCCTAGCCCCCTCTACCCGATTCAGAGATGACCCCTCTTCTTTTTAGATAATCGTCATAATGGACTAACTTCATCCATTACCCCTATATTACACTCCAGCACCACGCGTAGCAAGGCAAATAAAGCTCCGGGAGCTAACTTTTGGTTCTGAAACGCAATCGGATGGAGTCGTAAAGCTACTTAACAAATACAAGCTTGCGCATCGTTGACTCCTGGCCGGAGGAAATACGTACGAAATAGATACCTGCGGCAAGCGGCAGATTACCATCAGGAAGTAGCCGGACCGGAATCTCAGCTTCACCAAAAACCGGGAGATCCTCAGACTGCAACAACTGGCCGAGGACATTGTAGACTTCGACTCTAAACATCTTCCTCTGCGGGCTGACAAGTTTCAACTGCGCAGAGCCATAATTCGGATTGGGGTATATTTCAGAGACCTCAAATGACAGTGGTTTGGGAGAATTGTCATGGATTGAAGTTTGAATATCAGGTTTCGCGACCAGATCAACTTTCAACGGCAGCCAGCCGCTGTCGTTGTAGATATACAGCGAATGCCGCTCATCTGTCCCACCTTGTGGCGGTTCGGACATCGTAATAGTCAGCGGTCTGAATGCGCCCCCGCCACCGACAGTCAATGTCTCATCGGAAAGCGTCACACGAGAGTCATCAGTCCGCAGGCGCAGCTTCACCGGACCGAGCGCCTCATTCGTCACAAACAACGTCTGCGAAACGCTTGCCGGATTGCGCCAGTCAAATGTTATCTTAGCGGAGCTGAGGGTAATCTTTTTGAATCCTGCGCGAGTGACACGTTTCTTCACAACCGCAGATTGTCCGCCTGAGCCGTCTTCGGCGACAAGCATCACATAGCCACCGACTCCAAGTGACGTTTCCCACGAGAGAGTATCGGACGTGACTATCGCATTGGGTGTCGAGGAGCCAAGGTCTGTTAGTGAGTCTTTGCCATACCAGACAAGAAAGTGCGGTCTTTCTTCAAGCTCACTGACACTGAATCCATTCCCGGATGTAAGTGAATCAGGTCGCCAGGACAGCGCCTCCACTTCAATCCCCGCCAGTTCAGTAGGCGACTGCCAATGGTCCCCCTCGCCATTCCGGTAGACAAACTCCTGTTCAACCAGTCCACCAAAGTCCGTTGCCGAGCCAATCGCCGGAGCCAGAGGAAATCCGGCGCGCCATTGCAAGCCAACGTATAGTGAGTCCCCCTGTGCAAACGACAGATTAGGAAACACTGTCACGGCGCCAGTGTCGCTCCCCGTTCTCAGATTCCCGAATGGTATATCCGTCGGGCGGGACGTCACTTCGTTTCTTCGGGTGGTCAATTGCAAATCGAGCGGCGTGTACCCATCGCCGGGGAGACCGGAGTTGTGGTCTAACGTATCCACATACGCCGCCACCCGATAGACCGCAAAGGGCGCAGCAAGCGAGAGCCGTGAAGCGACTATCCCCTCCCGGTCATCTTGATAAACCGTGAAATACCTGTCCGGCGCCTGTAAATTTCCGATTACCCGCTTATGAAAAGCCGGATGGAACCAGACGACCTCGAACCGCTCACTATTTGGCTTCTCGAAAATCAACGGCGCCACAGGCGCTTCAGGTCCTGCCGCAGAAACGCTACCGGGTGCCGACAAACAAAACGCCAGCACACTAACTATGGCACAGGTTTTCGCGCAGTACCCCGGCCTGCCTGATATCCATCTCACTCTTTGGTAGCGTCCTGTCTTCATTGCCAGACAGTATCCGCATCATTAGTAGCGGAGTCAACCTCTAAATGAACCGGTAGCCGAAGAATCAGGTGATTCGAAGAAATTCCCGAAAAAAGTGAAATATTTTTGTAAACTTAATCAGTTCAAGGGGATGAACTTAGGCCGGAGTTATTGACAAAACAGGATTTCTATGTATACTGGCGCAAGGTAGCGCGGGAGTAGCTCAGTTGGTAGAGCGCCACCTTGCCAAGGTGGCTGTCGCGAGTTCGAGTCTCGTCTCCCGCTTTTTTTCAGCTTTCACAGCTTTTTCAGCGCAAACGCTACCTCCTGAATTACCGATGTATCTGGTAACGGCGGCTTAGCCAAGTGGTAAGGCAGGAGTCTGCAAAACTCCCATTCCCCGGTTCAAGTCCGGGAGCCGCCTCCATTTTTCCCGACACAGCCCAATACACACAAAAATTTCAAACCTATAGGCCTGCTCCCGGCGTTCGGATAGCGGATTACCACAATTACAGGTCTGCTGTGTTCTCGTAGCCCACAAACAACCGATGCGCATGAACTGCTGTCTATTTCTGTTGAATTGATTCCGAATTGCTGGAATCTTCGACCGACTTGTCCGGGACAAATGAAAGCGACGCCGAATTGATGCAGTACCTGTCGCCGGTGGGTTGAGGGCCGTCGTAGAACAAGTGGCCGAGATGTGCGCCACAACGACTACAGACAACCTCGGTGCGAAGCATGCCGTAACTCCGGTCAGGCACTTCACTGACTTTGGACGTGTCGGCGACCTGCCAAAAACTCGGCCAGCCGCTGCCGGATTCAAACTTTGTCTTTGAATCAAACAACTCCTGCCCGCAGGCGACACACAAATACTGTCCGGCTTCGTGATTATCCCAATATCTGCCGGTGAAAGCGCGCTCTGTGCCCTTTTCGCGGACGACATGAAACTGCTCGGGTGTCAGTATCTTGCGCCACTCGTCGTCACTGCGGACTATCTTTGTTGTGTCACCGGCATCGTTGACTACAACCATTTGCGGAGCGCTTTCTGCGCTGTCACTTTTTTCTTTTGCAGTGCAGGATGTGGTAACGAACGACGCCAGCGCTATCGCAGTCAAAAACATCGTGGTCATTGCTTTCATGGGTGTCTCTCTTGAGCTATTGTAAGTTCACAATCCAAACGTAACAACGAAACAAGTGAAGTGGCGGGTCTTGTCCTGCCCTATTTGCAGAAGGCAACTGTCACGCATATCCAACCAAGGCGCCCCAAGGGACGCCACTACGATTAAATCAGACCTCTACCGGCTCCGGGGCTTCCTGATAGACTATGCTTACACTATCGGCAACCTGCTTTGC
>CAZFAL010000030.1:0-1480 GCA_964516945.1 uncultured Ignavibacteriales bacterium | reverse complement strand
CCGGCTCCGGGGCTTCCTGATAGACTATGCTTACACTATCGGCAACCTGCTTTGCCAACTCGCGTGCTGATTCTGTTGACTCGGCGCGGGCTAAGCCGACACCCATTCTACGATATTTTCTTGTGGTCGGTTTGCCAAAGATACGCAAAGATGTATTTGGCGCTTTCAAGGCGCTATCAAGACCGGTGAAGGTAAATGAATCTGATTCTCTGTCAGCCAGAATCACCGCCGAAGCCGAGGGACCATAGTAATTGATGGTCGGAATCGGCAGGCCGAGAATTGCGCGGGCGTGCAAATCGAATTCACTCAAATCCTGCGAGACCATCGTCACCATCCCGGTGTCATGCGGACGCGGCGACAACTCCGAGAATATCACTTCAGCGCCTGTCACAAAAAACTCCACACCAAAGATTCCAGCGCCGCCGAGACGGTCCGTGATTTTCTTCGCCATCTCCTGCGCAGAGCGTAATTGCTCAGCGGTCATCTCCGCCGGGAGCCATGACTCCTGATAGTCGCCGCGCTCCTGTCGATGGCCCACCGGCGCAACATAGAGCGTCTCGGCGTTGCGTTGTTTGACTGTCAGAAGTGTGATTTCTAAATGAAAGTCAATAAACTCCTCGACAATCACTTCCTGCTCATCGCCGCGCATTCCGGAACAGGCATAGTCCCATGCGGCGCTCACGTCATTGGCGCTGTCAACTTTCGACTGTCCCTTGCCCGATGACGACATCACCGGCTTGACCACACACGGAAACCCGATTCCCTGGCAGGCGCGTTCCATTTCCGCCAGGGATTTTGCATATGTGTATTTCGCAGTCCGCAGGCCGAGCTCTTTGCTGGCCACTTCGCGTATCGCGGTGCGGTTCATGGTCAAATATGTCGCCTCGGCGGTCGGGATGACTGTGACTCCGCGCTGTTCAAATTCCGCCAGCTTGGTGGTGCGTATCGCCTCAATTTCCGGCACAATCATATCCGGCGCAAACTCAGCCACCACCTGCTCCAGCGCATCAGCGTCGAGCATATTGACAACCGCAAACGAATCAGCCACCTGCATAGCCGGCGCCCCTGCATAGCGGTCAACAGCAATCACGGTCTTACCGAGCCGCTTGAGCGCAATCGTCAGTTCTTTACCCAACTCCCCCGCGCCGAGGAGCATGATTTTGTTTATTTGGGTCATTTAGCGTTCCTCATCTTTTGAGTAGGTTGGGAGGCCCGCCCTCCCGATGTTTTTTATCAAGCAGTGTGCTTGAATGACAGTTTTGTTTACAACCCGGCATGGCAGGAGCGCGGGGCTCCTGCCTTACTCCGCTGCCTTGTCATATTACGTCATTCCCGCGTAGGCGGCAATCCAGTCGTATATAGTCTGCCAGCGCAAGCCTGACTGGTTACCCGCCTGCGCGGGTATGACGATGTAAGTTTCGTAGGTCGAAACCCTTGCTGTGTCGATTTCTTCAGCGAACCGCACAATGTCAAAACCACA
>CAZFAL010000029.1:10256-21377 GCA_964516945.1 uncultured Ignavibacteriales bacterium | reverse complement strand
TATACTAAAGAGAATCTGCTAATGATTGACGGAGTACAAACAAAGAAACTGCGCGTGATTCCCGATGAGCGCGGTAAGTTGATTGAAATCCTGCGCGCCGATGATGACATCTTTGAGCGCTTCGGGCAGGTGTATATTACCACCGCCTACCCCGGTGTGGTCAAGGCCTGGCATTGTCACAGCAAACAGGTTGACCATTTCACTGTCATCAGCGGGATGGTCAAGATGGTCCTGGCTGACTTGCGTGATGATTCGCCGACCAAAGGAGAGGTGCAGGAGTTTTTCATCGGGCGCGACAAACCCTTATTGGTGAAAATCCCGCCCGGTGTCTATCACGGTCTCAAAGGTATCGGAACAACCGAGGCGATAGCGCTGAATGTACCTACCGAAATGTATAACTACGATGAGCCCGATGAGATTCGTCTGCCTTGGAACACACCGAGAATAGATTACAACTGGGATATTGACCTGAAATAGGTTGGCGGGTGGGTATGACATACAAACCGGAAAAAGGACTGCTCATCACCGGCGCGGCGGGGTTTATCGGCTCGACATTCACCGAGATGATAATGAAGCGCTATCCGGAGCTGGATGTATATGCCGTCGACGCGCTGACGTATGCCGGTTTTCGCGAGAATCTCCCGGCGCTTGAGGACGCAGAAAAGTCACGCTCCGGGGCGTATCAGTTTTTTAATTGTGACATTGCCGATCCGGAATGTTTGCGCAAGGTATTTGACAATCACACTATTGACACCGTCATCAACTTCGCCGCTGAGACACATGTTGACCGCTCGCTGTCCCGCCCCGATGTGTTTTTCCATAGCAATGTGCTTGGCGCCGCCTGTCTGCTGAATGTTGCGCGGCAGTATGGTGTCTCACGCTATATTCAAGTCTCGACTGATGAAGTGTATGGCTCAACACCGGAGGGCGTTGAGTTTGCTGAAATTGCGCCATTGAATCCCAGCTCACCCTATGCCGCCAGCAAGGCCGGCGCGGAGTTGGCGGTATTGTCCTATGTGCGCTCGTTCGGGTTTCCGGCGCTGATTGTGCGCGGCGCCAACAACTATGGGCCACGTCAGTATCCCGAAAAAATCATTCCGTTCTTTATCGCCCGGGCGCTCGACGGTAAATCATTGCCTCTCTACGGCGACGGTCAACATGAACGTGAATGGATTCATGTCACGGATTTTTGTCGCGGGATTATGACTGCGCTGGAGCGTGGAGCTGACGGTGAGATCTACAATATCGGCTCTGACCTTCGCCTGAGAAACCAGGCGCTGGCAGAACGAATCATCACAGAACTTAACAAGCCGGACATCCAAATTGAGTATGTCGCCGATCGTCCCGGGCATGACCGCCGCTACCGCATCGATTCCGCTAAGATTAAGGCGCTCGGGTTTTCACCGCAGGTTGTCTTTACCGGCGGCTTCGCAGAAACAGTGCGCTGGTATGTGCAATCACAAGAGCGCCTGCGGCTCATCCCTGCCTGGGACAGAGACCAGAGTTAGTAAGGCGGAACCGCTTCCGGTTCCACTCTTCGTTGAGATTGAATCAGAACAATGTCACGCATCCTAATCACCGGCGCAGGTGGCCTGCTGGGTCAACGCTTTGCTCCTCTCTGTAAACAGCGCCTCAGCAACGCCAACATTTTCGCTGTCTTTCATCATCCTCACGAAAACGACGCTAATTCTGATAGCAACATCGCAGTCGGAGATTTGACTGACGTGCGATTTATTACAGACTTGATTGCGCATATTAGACCTGATGTGATAATCAATCTTGCGGCGTTGACGAATGTTGAGCAATGCGAAACCGATGCGGCGCTCGCGCAGATGGTCAATGTCGATATTGTCAAAAAACTTATTGAACTGGCCCCGGAGGCGCGTTTTGTGCAACTCTCCACAGATTATGTCTTCGACGGCGCCAAGGGAATGTACACGCCCGATGACACACCCGCTCCGCTTTCGCTCTACGGCCAGACCAAATATGAGGCCGAACAGGTGGTATTGCTGGGTGAAAACAATCTAATAGTCAGAACCTCCGGCACATACGACTGGCCGGGACGTGACAATCTCTTCACGTTTTTCTACAACCGTCTCAAGGCCGGCAAAGAGACATTCGCGCTGACCGGGGCGTATTACACGCCGATATGGGCGAATGATCTTGCTGAGGGATTGCTCGGTCTGCTTATAGCTGGAAACACTGGAAGCGATGATATTCGGCAGAATCGTAGGTCGGGTTCCGAAGTCCGGCAACCGCCGGACGGAGAAACCCGCACGGTTGGTGACAGTGAAGAGTCGGGTTTCTTGTTCGCTAAAGCGAACGCCGGAACCCGACCTACAAAAAGCGGAACAAACCATATTGCGTCCTCGACCGGAATTGTACACTATGCCGGTCGTGAGCGCATGACCCGCTATGAGTTTGCGCTGGCGCTTGCCAGACATTTCGGTTTTGATGAAGCGTTACTCCGTCCGGTGATGCAGGAGAAGTTCAACTGGAAGGCAAGACGGCCTGTGGATTCATCGTTGGATAGTTCGAGTGGATATGTGGCCGCGAAGGTCAGGCCGCATTCTCTTGGTGAAAACTTGCGGTCTTTTGGCGGGCAAGGAGGGGCAAGCCCCTCCACTACGCTTGAATCGTAGAGTTCAACTTCGTCCGTAGTGACACGCGACTAACGACCGCGCTCATGTCTTCCGTTCTTTTTTCTTGGCGGCGGGGAAGAGGATGTTGTTGAGGATGAGTCGATAACCCGGTGAATTCTTGTGATATTTCAATTCGGTTTTCGGGTCGCCGACCATATGACGGTAGTCTTCGGGGTCATGGCCACCGAGGAAGGTGAATGAGCCGCGTCCGATATTGCCGTGAATATAGCGCACTTCCGGGTAACCGTCGACCTCGCCGAGAATTGTCACATGTTTCTTGAGCACATCTTTGAAGAATCCGGTCGTCTGCCCCATGAAGCCCTTGACCACATTGACATGATCCTGCACCAGCATCGTCGGCACCGGGTCGAGCTTGGCTGAGAAATTGAACAAATAAAACACATCATTGCTTTCATCGGTGAACTTTGCCAGCCGGTCAGGGTAGGTGTCGATATTGCTGTGACGATACACCAGCGCATTCAGCTCCGGTTTGAAATTTTCGAACGCAAATGTGCGCGAAAAATCCAGGCGCGAGAGCGCATCGGGATCCACCGGGTCGCCGTCGAATTGCTGTGGGACAATATCCACACCAAGCGCCGCAAGAGCGATATCTATTGTTTCCGTAGCCGAACACATCGCAAAGACAAACCCGCCGCGCACAGCATACTCGCGGATTTCATTGGCCACATCGCCCTTCATTTTTGAAACTTTTGTGTAGCCAAGTTTGCGCGCCATATCCACATTTTTTTGCACATCCTGCTGATACCAAAGCTGATTGCGGTATGCCGCATAGAATTTCCCATACTGACCGGTGAAGTCCTCATGATGCAAATGCAACCAGTCATAGTCTTCGAGCCGACCGCTGAGCACCTCGTCGTCCCAGATTTTGTCATAAGGAATCTCCGCATATGTCAGCGCCAATGTGACTGCGTCATCCCAGGGTTGATGCGACGGTGGTGTGTAGACTGCTATTTTCGGCGGTTTTTCGAGCCGCGCCTTTTCCATATTCTCGGCTTCGATAGTCTGGTAGATATCGGCTGTTTGTGAGGAGTTGACCTCCTCGAATGACACCCCGCGTGACAAGAGGCGGTCTTCGAGTCCTTTGTATTTGTCGCACAAAAACGACCCACCGCGATAATTCAACAGCCATTCAGCCGTGCCGCCCTCTTGCAAAACCCAGAATGTGACGCCATAGGCCTTGAGATGGTCAGTTTGCATGTTGTCCATCGGTATCAGGATACGCTGGGCAAAAATGCCCGACGGCAGGCCGATAAGCAGGAGCGTAGCGACAATAGTGTATAATATAGGAGTTCGTTTCATAGTATGTCTTAAACGTTTCTTGGGCTGATAAGTTCGTTATCGGCAGGTTTTATGGTTCTTGATTCATATTCATTATATCGGTGGCATACTGGAATGGTCATTTGTAGTGTTTTGAACTCTTTGGGAAGCCAAGTTTTGTACCGATAAAATCTATGAATCTGTATACTGGGCCAAGACCAGAAATGATTCTCACTACAAATATGGACAACAACAGAGGCCAAAATGGGAAGGCTATATGTTCAATGTAGTTTCTGAGATTTGGAGATATGCTTAAGAAAGTTGCTGTCAAGAGTCCTAGAAACAGAACCGATCTCAAGGTCCGATACCAATACAATAGGTAAATGGAAAGCGTTGCCTGTCCGCCGCGCTCATCTGTTTTTGCAAGTATGTTGTCCCAATGGAAAGACAATGTAGGAAAACTGAGTACAAAAAAGGGGGAAAGCAACGCAAAAAAAAGTCCGATGGTGTCGTCCGTAGCGAAAAATGCAACAAAGAATCCACTTGCTGTTGGAGGTAACATCAGCCACAAGATCGTGGGCCATCGACTATTCTTATACGTAATTGCATACCAAGGATAAGGCGTCCTTCTCTGATCAATTCTCATAAAGTACCATACCCGTCTTATAGTTGTATAGGAGAGAATTGTAAACACAACAACGGTGAAATGTAGCCCCATTCCGGTAGTGAGGCGAGGCAGAGTCACATTCCAAAGAGGAATCCGTACAACACTACCCATGTCTTCTTCCAGTACAATTACAGCGAGGAGTGTCGCTACGAGCAGGGAAAGGTAGTTAAACCGGCGAGCGGAACGGATAACCTCGTCCAACTGACTTAGTTCACTTGCTGATAACTGTTTTTCTTCCTTTTCCACGTTAATTTGTTCCACTTCCCTACTTTTTCATCAACTCTTCCCGGCGTTTGCGGTAGTTCTTCAAGTATTCGGCGATTCTGGCTTCGCGGCCGCTTTCTTTTGGGTGATACAATTTCGTTCCGGCGAGTTTGTCCGGGAAATACTCCTGATCGGTGATGCCGTCCTCGAACTCATGCGCGTATTTGTAATCCTTGCCGTAACCCAGCCCTTTCATCAATTTGGTCGGGGCGTTACGAATCTGCAATGGCGCCGGGAGTGAGCCGGATTCTGCGGCGAGTTGTTGCGCCTGTTTCCACGCGGTATAGGCGCTGTTGGATTTCGGGGCGCAGGCCAGATATATCACCAGCTCCGCCAGCGCCAAATCGCCTTCCGGTGAGCCGAGCATATGAAAACTCTCACGCGCGGCTATCGCCAATAAAAGCGCATTCGGGTCGGCCAGCCCGATATCCTCGCTGGCAAACCGAATCAGCCGCCGCAGGATATACATCGGCGGCTCACCACCGGCAATCATCCGCGCCAGCCAGTACAACGCCGCATCCGGGTCACCGCCGCGGATTGTCTTATGTAGCGCCGAAATCAGATTGTAATGCTCCTCGCCGGATTTGTCATAGAAGGCAATATTTTTCTGATGCACGCCTTGCAGGCGCTCCAATGTGATTTCCAGCGTGCCGGTTGTTGTTTCGGACTCACTTTGCGCATCAAGGACAGTTGTCTCAAGCAGTCCCAGCGCCCGGCGGGCGTCGCCGTCGGCGGCGTTAATCAGAAACTTCTGTGCGTCATCTGTGAGCGTGATTTGCAAGTCACCGAAGCCGCGTTCTTTGTCTGTTAGCGCCTGAGTGATGATTTTTGCGAGGTCGGTTTCGCTAAGCCGTTCGAGTGTGTAGACCCGACAGCGGGAGAGGAGCGCGGAGTTGATTTCGAATGACGGATTCTCGGTGGTGGCGCCGAGCAGGACAATGTCGCCGGATTCAACATAGGGCAGAAACGCATCCTGCTGGGCTTTGTTGAAACGGTGGATTTCGTCGATGAAGACATAGGTCTTTTTGCCGGTGGCGGCGCGATATTTGCCGGAGGCCGCCAGCAGGGCCTTGACCTCTTTGATACCGGAGACCACCGCCGAAAATGAGACAAATTGCCCGGCGGTGGCGCGCGCAATCAGCCGGGCCAGTGTGGTTTTGCCGGAGCCGGGCGGCCCCCAGAAGAGAATCGAGCCGACCGTATCCGATTCAATCGCCCGTCGCAAAGGCGCGCCCTCGCCCATAATCTTCCCCTGCCCGACGAACTCAGATACCGTCCGCGGCCGCATCCGCTCAGCGAGCGGTGAGTCGCCAATGGGCGCTTCTTTGGAGCTTAGTAGCTCAGTTTCGGTTTGTTGGTCGAAGAGGGACATGGACGTAATATACGAGGAAAACCTGTGATGGAAAGTAGTGTTGCAATATGTTGGATTCACGTATATTGTTGCCATGAAAGTAGAAAAGTCCGCAACAGAGTTTAGCTGTCTGGAATTCAGCGCACAGCTTCAACAGAGATATCCACAATACTTCCTGTTTCCCAACAATGCTATCAGCATTCATAGTGCTTTAATCGATAATCTATGTGAGAGCAAAGTTCAATTGGCGCAGATGGACAGATCGCAACGAGTATATGCGTGGCAGAGCTACAAAGCCACCGAAAGTCTAGTCTCTTTGACAAAGCTGATTGATGCAGGTCTTGTGGGAGATGGCACTAGTATCTGTAGGAAGATCCTAGAGCAAGCCATCATATTGAAATACATAGAAGCAGATTCCGTCGAGCGAACCAAGAAATTCGAAAATCATAGAATTCTCACTCACAGGTATTTTGCTGAGAAAGTTCTGAAGTGCAATCATGTTTCTGCTTCGGATCGTGACCAGATTCTCAGATACCAAGAAGAATCGCAGAGAGATTACGAGAGAGCAAGAGGTGTATTTGGGCTCAAAGGGAAAAAAGAAATTCCGAGGAAATATTTGAACAATTGGTCAGGTCTCAGTTTGGAGAAGATGGCGGAAAAGGTTGGTTTGGGCTGGGAATATTTGAAAGTATATCGCGTATTTTCGCTGTCAGTCCATGCTGACTTCTCAAATCACTCGGCATACTTCAATGAAGAAGAATCTCAATTTGGTCCACGACATCAGGTTTTTGAAGCGCTGGCAGCACTGTTCTTCGGAACCAGATTCTATCTCTCTGTCTTGGAAGTGTTCAGTGGAAGCATCGGTTTTCAGATGGATTCAATAAAAAAGCTTCAACGAGAATTGGAGTCGGTTGAAAACTCACCGGAGCTAGATTCAAGAGAGTTTGTTTTTGAGTTAGGTACCTGATAATGCATTTTGTGTCGACTCTTTCGAATAACCCCCACAACCCGCGGTATCCTATCAGAACGAATCCGCCCGAACAGGGATTCGACCGGAACAACACAACTTTGAAAGGAAAAACTACTCATGGCCAAGTGTCCGTATTGTGAAGAAGATGTTGAGCTGAGATCTGCGCGGAAGGATAGCGCCGATGAACCGCAGAAGGATGTTGAAGGACTGGTGAAAAAGGAAATCATGTACTCCTGTCCGCATTGTGACAAGATACTCGGGTTTGCGTTTTTCTTCGGTGGCCTGCTGACCGGTCGGCCGTAGGGGTTGTTTTGGTCAAGTTGTAGTGGCGGGGCTTGCTCCGCCTTGCCTGTACATGATAACATGTCTGGCGCGACCACACAAGGCGCCGCAAGCGACGCCACTACAGTTTTATTGAATGTTCATCCTTGTGAGGTTGACCATCTGCACACAAAAAACGTCAGGTCCTGCGTTGGCTGAAGGCGCCGATGCAGAACCTGACGTGGTTTTGTGCGTTACTATCGGCTAACTGTTAGAGCTTGTCGGCGCGGAAGTTTAATGTGCCGTAGACATTGGTGAGTGTCACGGTGATTGTCCAGGCGCCGGCGGTTCCGGCTGTTGTCGGCTCGTTTAAGCTGGCTACCAGCGGGTTTGAGTATACCTGTGTGCCGTTGGCGTCGAGGATGGTAACCGAGACTGTGCCGGAATCTACCGCCGATGAATGATTGATTGTCGCCTGAGTTCCGGTGTTCTGCCAGGAATAGACCATTGTCGCGGAAACATTCTCGACCGCTGTGGCCTGAAATGAGAAGGCGTCGGTGTTGTTCACGATTTCCGGCTGGAATGCGTTCAACGCTGCATTCGGATTACTGCTACTGCCGCAACCGACAGTCAAGGCCAGCGCCGTAAACATTGTCAGCGCTATTCCTGCCGTGCGAGATTTCTTGGATGTCAGTTTGAACATGAGCGTCAATCCTCCTGCCTTAAGAAAGGTATTATTACATGTCTATTCCAAATTTCGTTGCTTTCCCTTCTATTATCGAAACCGGTGTGAGTCGAATTCACCGCCCGGGTGTGATAGTTTCAAGTTTGCGCAGGATGTTCAAATGCTGAGTTGTCAGGCGTCTGCACTGGTGTTGATATCACAAATACATGGAGGAAAAAGTCTGCTATATTATATCCTATCTGCGGACGGTCAGGAACAATCCAAACAGAACCCGTGAACGCTTGCCACAGGTGGCTGTAATCTTGTATAATATGGAGAAGCGCTACCCGCTATCGGGCAGGCCGATTCGGGAGGAGAATGTAAGCCCGATCGGTGGCGTCCATGGACTAATCGCAACGGTCTCCACTGCGAGAGCTATGCCGTTGCCAAACAATACGTTATGGAGGTCTTTCGCTAATGACTCACCCCAATGATCCTATCGGTATCCGTAAATATGACTTTGTCGAATTCTATGTCGGCTCGGCGAAAATGGTCGCCTTCTGGTACGCCAAAGTCTTCGGTATGGAAATCACCGCCTATCTCGGCCCCGAAACCGGTGTCCGTGACACGGTTTCTTACTATCTGACCAAAAATGATTTGAAGTTCGTCGTGACCTCACCGGCGCAACCGTCGAATTTTGAAGTCTGGGGCTTCATTCAAAAGCACGGCGACGGTGTCAAGCGCTGGGCGATAGAGGTTGATGATGTCACAACCGCGTTCAACCATGCCACCTCGCATGGCGCTGTGATGGTGCGCAGGCCGGAGAAACTTGAGGACGATCACGGTTATGTCGAAGAAGCGGCGATTCGGTTGTATGATGACACGGAGCTGGTCTATGTCAATCGTGATCACTATGACTATCTTTTCAAACCCAAATACTGTGTGCCGGTGCAGAAATTGAATCTCGTGGCGCAGGACACCGGAGTGAAAGGGATTGACCACATTGTCGGCAATGTGCGCGAGAATGAAATGTCACTCTGGGCGGAGTATTTCAACACCTGCATGGGCTTCGAAACATTTGTCGACTTCAAAGCCGGCGATATCGGCACCAAATACTCAGCGCTTCTCTCAAAAGTTGTGCGCTCGGCTGACAGTGTGATTCGCAACCCGATCAATGAGCCCTATCACGGCATGAAGAAGTCACAGATTGAAGAATACATTGAGCAATACTACGGCTCCGGTGTTCAGCATATTGCGATTCAAACAGAGGATATTGTCGCAACAATCTCAGCGCTTCGTGAAAACGGAATGGAGTTTCTGACCATTCCGGATACATACTATGATATGTTGCGCAGTCGTGAGGACCTGAATATCGAAGAGAGCATTGATGATTTGCAGAAGCACCGGATTCTTTGTGACAAGGAAAGCAATGGGTACTTGTTGCAATTGTTCACCAAGCCAATCGGTGACCGTCCGACATTCTTTTTTGAGATAATTCAACGTCACGGCGGTAGCGAGGGTTTCGGCAAAGGGAATTTTCAGGCGTTGTTTGAGTCGATTGAGCTTGATCAGAAACTGCGCGGCAATCTGGAGCGTGAGCCAAAGGATGTGATGCCGCCTTGTTAGCGAGCGCCGGGGAATCTGGTAGGTCGGGTTCCGAAGTCCGGCATCTGCCGGACGGAGAAACCCGACACGCTCCGGTCAGGGAAACATGTCGGGTTTCTCCGTCACCTGAAGGTGACTACGGAACCCGACCTACTCGCTTGTTCTTAGTGATGAGAGACTTTAGAGAGAAATAAATATAGATGCCACACTATCATAAACTGGGAGAAATCCCGCGCGTCAAACATACGACCTTCTACAAGCCAGATGGCAAATCGCTCTATCGTGAGGAGCTGGTTTCCTCCAAGGGGTTTTCGGGGGGTTATTCGACGAAGTATTACTTTCATTTGCCGACCAAGATTTTGCGGGTGAATGAACTGCAGATGAACAAAGATGTTGACTGGCCTGACGCGCCGATTCTGTATTATCATTGTTTCACTGACAAACTGCAGACACCGGGTGATTTCATTCGCTCGCGCAATGTATTCCTGCAAAACGAACATTGCGTGATGTCCACGGCGCATATCAATGCTGACACCGATGATTTCTATCGTAACGCCTATGGCAATGAGTATGTGTTTGTGCATCACGGCAGTGGGGTATTCAAGAGTGACTATGGCGAGATACCGTTTGTCCCTGGAGATCAGTTTATCATCCCGCGTGCGGTGACACATCAATTCAAGTTTGATGATTATAGCGCCAACAATAAATTACTGATTGTGGAATCTGATACGGCTTATGAGATTCCGCGTCACTATATGTGTGATTACGGCCAACTAAGCGAGAATGCGCCCTATGCCGAGCGGGATTTCAAACTGCCGCAGAATCTGCAGTCAATCGATGAGTCCGGTGAGTTTCGGATTATTGTCAAAATGGGCAAACGGTATTTCGAACACATTATGCCGCATCATCCGTATGGTGTTGTCGGCTGGGACGGATATTTGTATCCGTATGCGTTCAATATCAAGGATTATCATCCGAAGGTCGGGCGGATTCATCTGCCCCCGCCGGTGCATCTGGCGTTTGTCACGCAACACTTTATTCTCTGTAACTTTGTGCCGCGCTTATTTGATTTCTATCCGGGAGCGATACCGGCTCCATATTTTCATTCGAATATCGACAGTGATGAAGTGCTCTACTATGTCGAGGGTGACTTTATGTCCCGCACAGGTGTCGAAGAGGGATCTATCACATTGCATCCGGGCGGGATGCCGCATGGCCCGCAACCGGGTAAGACAGAATCATCTGTCGGCGCCAAAGAGACCAAAGAGTATGCGGTGATGGTGGACACCTTTGCGCCATTGCATGTGACAACCAATGTGCGTGACACAATCGACATGGAATACGCCAAATCGTGGCTGTCCGGCGACTAATGTCTGGTACAACAGTGATAACAACATCTATGACAACATTGAATACATC
>CAZFAL010000029.1:0-10156 GCA_964516945.1 uncultured Ignavibacteriales bacterium | reverse complement strand
GACTAATGTCTGGTACAACAGTGATAACAACATCTATGACAACATTGAATACATCTAATGCATCAGAAAAAAGCGCCGCCTGCGCGGGATCAAGTGACAGTGTGCGCATTCCGGAGCATATTCGCAAACTGGTCCCCTATCAGTCGGGAAAACCCATTGCAGAGTTAGCGCGCGAAAAGGGGTTTGAACGAATTGTCAAGCTGGCATCGAACGAAAACCCGCTGGGATGTTCGCCGCTGGCCCTGCAGGCGGTGACCGAATCGCTGAGTGAAGCATACCGTTATGTTGACCCCGGCGCGTATGAGCTGACAACAGCGCTTGGGGAGTATCACGACCGTCCGCGCAAAGAAATCATCTGCGGCGCCGGGACTGACTCACTGCTGGCGTATATTATCTGTTGCTTCAGTGAGGAAGGCGATGAGATTCTGACAGCCGAAGCGACATTTATCGGGCTGTTTGTTAATGCGCATAAGTACAACCGGAACGTTGTCACTGCCCCGCTGCGGGACTATGCCTTTGATTTGCGTGCGTTGTCTGCGGCTATCACTCCGAAAACAAGAATTATCTATCTGGCGAATCCGAACAACCCGACCGGGACAATGATTCCGCAGAGTGAACTGGACGAGTTTCTTGAGCATGTCCCGGATGACATTCTTGTCATTCTTGATGAGGCGTATTTTAACTATGCGCGCTATGATGACCAGTATCCTGACGGACTGACGTACAAGAAACAGAACATGATTGTCACCCGCACATTTTCAAAAGACTACGGTCTGGCGGGGTTGCGTGTCGGGTATGCAATCGGTCCGGAGTATCTGATTCATGAGCTGTACAAATTGAAATTGCCGTTCGAGCCGGCGCATGCCGCGCAGTCAGCGGCGGTTGCGGCGCTTGGTGATGAAGCGTTTGTTGCGAAGACAATTGCATTGAATATCAAGTCGATGAAGTATATGACAGACGCATTTGACACACTGGGACTCAGGTGGATCCCGTCACATGCGAACTTTCTGTTATTAGTGTTCGACGCAGAGACAACAGCGGCGACATTTGCTTCCGAGTGTCTCAATCGCGGATTGATTCTGCGCCATACGAAACTGTTCGGCGCTCCCTGTGGTGTGCGGATCAACTCTGGTACGCTTGAAGAGAGCGTCTTCGCGTTAGAAGTCATCACAGAAGTCTGGGCGAAACTTCGCAAGTGAATTATCCTGAAAGGATATTGAAAACAAACTAAGCAATACAGTCATTGTCGGATGCGTTGTGCAGTCATTGCAAGCGACAGCGAAGCAATCTCGGGGTTGTAATATGTAATAAGGGGGGATTGCCGCGCTTCGCTCGCAATGACTGATAATCCTGAAGTCGTCAACCCGTCACTATTCTCGACACTGACACAATTATTGATAATAGACTACAGATAAAAGGAACACACAATGAAATTAGTCTCATACAAAAACAGCGCCGGTGAAGAACGCACCGGGTTGGTGGTTAATGACACAGTCTATGATTTACATGACAGCGCCGCGATGGCCAAATTGGCTCTGCCGGTAACAATGGCGGAACTGCTCAAAGGTGAGGACGCCTCATTAGAACTGGCGCGCACGGTCGAAAAGGAATGTCTGGCCGGTTCAGGTCTGGCGATTGGAGCGTTTGGTGATGTCACACTGCTGGCTCCGGTTCCGCATCCGACTTCCTGCCGTGACGCCTATGCGTTCCGTCAGCATGTCGCCACTGCGCGTCGTAATCGCGGAGTGGAAATGATTCCGGAGTTTGACCAGTTTCCGGTGTTTTACTTTACCAATCATCAGGCGATTATCGGTGGTGGTGAGCTGGTTGTCGAGGATGATCAATTACTGCGCCTCGACTTTGAACTGGAAGCGGCGATAGTGATTGGTCGGCGCGGCAAGAATATCCCGGCCTCTGAGGCGGATTCGTATATTGCCGGCTTTATGATTATGAATGACTTCTCCGCGCGCACATTGCAGATGGAGGAAATGAAACTCAATCTCGGTCCGGCCAAGGGGAAAGACTTTGCCACTGCTATTGGCCCCGTCTTTGTCACGCCCGATGAGCTACAAGACAAATTAGTGACAGGCGCCAACGGCGCTCAGTATGATTTGCGCATGACTGGCTACCACAACGGCGAGCTAATCTCCGAAGGTAATCTCAAAGACATGAACTGGACATTCGCTGAGATAATCGAGCGGGTCAGCTATGGTGTCGAGGTGTTCCCCGGTGATGTGATTGGCTCCGGCACAGTCGGCACGGGTTGTTATCTGGAACTCAACGGCACACGAGCGCTCGAAGCCAAAGCCGAGGGCAAGACCTACACACCTGTATGGCTCAAAGAGGGCGACACAATCGAATTGCGCATCGACAAGCTCGGCGCTCTGACACACACAATCAAGAAACAGCCGCAGAGTTCTTCTATTCTGGCGAAAAAGAAAATGCCGGAAGGCGCTCCGGCATAAGAGTGTGTCACTATCATGTCAATGCGTGAGTTCGATCCAAAATTCACTGAGGTGCGTGATGTCTTCGGTTTTCTGCTGGCCGGTGTGGCGCCACGACCGATTGCGCTGGTGTCAACTGTTTCAGAAGACGGTTGTGTTAATCTGGCGCCGTTTTCGTTTTTCAACGCCTTCTCAGCGAATCCGCCGATTATCGCCTTTTCGCCGTCACGGCGCCTGCGTGATTCCTCAGTCAAAGACACCTACAACAATATCAGCGCCACCAAAGAGTGTGTCATTCAGGCGGTGACCTACGAAATTGCACAACAAGTCAATCTGGCTTCAGCCGATTATGAATCATCAGTCAATGAGTTCGAAAAGAGCGGCCTGACAGCGGTTGACTCGGTTATAGTGAAACCTCCCCGTGTCGCCGAATCACCATTTCAAATGGAATGTCGTCTGAATCAGATGGTAACACTTGGCGAGGGCGGCGCCAGTGGGAATCTCGCTATTTGTGAGGTTCTGCGTTTCCATATTGACGAAACAATTCTCGATGGTGAGACAATTGATTTGAACAAACTGGATCTTGTCGCGCGGATGGGCGGCGCACGATACTGTCGCGCCTCAGGTGACTCCGTATTTGAAATCGCCAAGCCGACCGGCGGTGAGGAAATCGGCTATGACGGTTTGCCGGATTATGTGCGTCTGTCAAAAGCATTGTCCGCTGGAGACATCGCTCTGCTCGCCGGAGCATCGGTGATTCCCTCTGTCAGCGAGGCGCGTGAGTTTGTTGAAAAGGAAGAGCCGCTGAGCGCCGCGTCGGTCAATGTCTATAGGCAGTATATTGCCGAGAAAGACCACGTGGTTTTGCTACGTATTGCGCGCGCCGAACAAACAGTTGAGGCATTCGAAGCCGCCGCCAAACAAGC
Organism: uncultured Ignavibacteriales bacterium; assembly: GCA_964516945.1. GTDB lineage: Bacteria > Zixibacteria > MSB-5A5 > GN15 > JACZUZ01 > JAJRPJ01. The sequence continues at coordinate 6,786 of CAZFAL010000029.1, read as the reverse complement.
GTTGGCGACAACTGAAATCAACTCCAGCGCGACGGAAGAACTGGTGACATTCGCCTGGAATGCGCTGGTCTATGCGCAGACATTGTAGCGCTACTGCAATCATTGAAAACGCTCCGATGAGTGACATTCACAACACACCGCTCTGGACTCCATCACAAGAACGCATCGAGTCTTCAGCGATGTGGCGCTTTCTGCGCAAAGCCGCTGAAGTTTCCGGCGGGAAGTTACAACACTATGATGACCTGTATCGCTGGTCAATTGAGCGCCCGGATGATTTCTGGGAGCTGATTTGGCGCGAAGTGGATGTTGTCCACAGCGCTCCACATACGTCTGTTCGTTCCGGTGATGGAATGTTGGAGACAAAGTGGTTTACCGGCGCTCGATTGAACTTTGCTGAGAACCTGCTACACCATCGTGACAATCGAACAGCGCTGGTCGCTCTCAATGAATCCGGAGCGCGTGTCACCTACACTTATGAACAACTGTATCAACAGGTGGCGCATTGCGCAGAGGGACTCAAGGCATTGGGTATGACAGCAGGTGACAGAGTTGCGGCCTATATCACCAATATCCCTGAGGCAGTGATAGCAATGCTGGCGACAACCAGTATCGGAGCGCTCTGGAGTTCCTGCTCGCCGGATTTCGGCCTGTCCGGCGCCCTGGCGCGCTTTGAGCAAATTGAGCCGAAGGTGTTGTTTGGGATTGAATCGTATTCCTACCAAGGTAAGCGCTACGACTGCCTGGAGCGTGTGAAGCATATCAGTGAACACCTGCCGTCGCTGGCAAAGACGATTATGATTAACGCTGATGACGCAATGTCTGAGCTACGTGATAACGCTACCGGCTGGGACGACTTACTTGACAATGATGCAACTGAGCTGAGCTTTGCGCAACTTCCGTTTGATCATCCGGTGTATATCATGTACTCCTCCGGCACTACCGGCGCGCCGAAATGTATTGTACATGGCGCCGGCGGGACGTTGTTGCAACACTGGAAAGAGCATGTTCTGCACACGAACCTGTCACGTGAGGATGTTATTACCTATTACACCACCTGTGGCTGGATGATGTGGAACTGGTTGGTGAGCGCGTTGCAGGTTGGCGTGACTGTTGCGCTCTATGATGGCTCACCTGCGTATCCGAATCTGTCTGTCCTGTGGCGCGCGATTGAAGCCGAGCGTATCACTGTCTTTGGCACAAGTCCGAAGTTCCTGACCACCTGCCAAAAGAGGGGCTTGGTACCCGCGCAGGAGCTTGATCTGTCATCATTGCAAACAGTTCTGTCAACCGGCTCCCCGCTGACTGCTGAAAACTTCCGCTGGGTGTATGACTCCGTCAAAGAAGATGTGCAACTGTCATCGATCTCCGGCGGCACGGATATTATCTCCTGCTTCATGCTGGGTAATCCGACCTTGCCGGTGTATTCGGAGGAAATCCAATGTCGCGGGTTGGGGATGAAGGTCGAGGCCTTTGATGACACCGGCGAAGCGCTGACAGACAGTGTCGGTGAACTGGTCTGCTCAGCGCCGTTCCCATCACAGCCGGTCGGGTTCTGGAATGACGACAGCCAGGAGAAGTACCGCGCGGCGTACTTTAACGCCTATCCCGGTGTCTGGCGGCATGGTGACTATGTGAAAATAACTCTACGTGGGGGTGTAATTGTCTATGGCCGCTCGGATACAACGCTCAACCCCGGCGGTGTACGCATCGGCGCTGCGGAAATTTACAATCCCGTCGAGGCGTTGGATGAGGTGACAGACAGCATTGTGATTGGTCAGAGATGGAAAGATGATATTCGCATTGTGCTGTTCGTAGTGTTGCGTGAGGGGCTGACATTGAATGAGGACCTACGCAAAACAATTCGCGAGACAATTCGCAAAAACGCAACACCACGTCATGTGCCTGCAGTAATCATGCAGGTGACAGACGTCCCGCGCACTATCAGCGGCAAAAAAGTCGAACTGGCGGTATTACGCGCTATCATCGGTGAATCACAAACAAACCGTGACGCGCTGGCCAATCCCGATGCCCTGGCGCAGTTTGTGAATCTACCCGAGTTACAAGTGTAAACGTTAATGTAGTGTCATGTATGAGATAGGAGAGCAGTTATGTTGAAAGTAGCGTTCACCGGCGCGCAGGGTGTCGGCAAAACAACAATCGTCGAGGCGTTAAAGAAGAAACTCGAGGCCGACGGCAAATCAGTTGAGGTTCTGCCGGAATTGATTCGGGACTGTCCCTATCCGGCCGACCGCGAGTCAACATTCAACACCCAGCTCTGGATTTCCGCGCATACTATCATGCGCGAAACCGACAGCGCCGGCAAGGTGGACATTTTGCTTGTCGACAGACCAATAACTGACATAGGAGTCTACAAAGAACTGGTCAAAGCCAACAAGGGCATGACTGACGCGCAGGACGCGCTCCTGACCGGTATGATAAACTCCTGGAAAGACACGTATGATGTGTTCTTCCATATCACAGTCCCACTGGAACAATGGAAAACCCGTGACATCGACGACGGCTTCCGCAGCACAGAAGAGGGCGTATACAAATTCCTCGCCGATGGCTTCGCCAAAGTTGTTCCGGACGGGCATCACCACATTGAGAATATCGATCTGCAGGAGAGTATTGACGCGGTGTATGAGATTGTGCGGAAGGTGATGTAATATATATCAGTACTGTATCTGAGACAAAGACTGTACTTCTTCTTTCTATTGTGGTGTACTGTTGGCGTAGATTCTCCTTGACATAATCCCGTTTCCCGGCTATTCTTTGAATGAGAAATGGAGGTTGTCTTATGCGGACACTGAATACATTGAAATCGCCCCAACGCTAACTGGCTCTGCCAGACTCCGGCTAATCGCCTTAGCGCTTCTCACCTGTGCCCTACAGTTTCCGCAATCGGCTGGGGCGCAACCCGCTACGGTTCGCTTACGGCAGATACAGGGATGCAGTTTTGCCGATGATCTCAATGGTCTGGATATGAAAAATGTGCAACGCGGCAAGATGAAGTTTGCCATTAAGGCCATGTCGTCTGCGCTACAAACTGATGCCTCATTGGGGTTTGTCCTTTACAGCCCCGACGGCTCCGCTGACTCTGCAAAGATTTCAAATCTAACTCTGTCACCTGACTGGGCGAGTCCGTCTGTCTATTGGGCGCCCGCCGGGGCCACTCTGGATCCGGTCGATATAGACGGCATCCTGCCGGATACATGGCTGATTACAGCCACATCAACTGGTGGCGGGTTTCAAGCAAACGCTTTTGTTGACGTTGCGACATTTACTTTGATCCTCCCGGACAATCCAGGAGCAGTGGTGTGTATTGATTCGGCCTTTGTCTCGCCTGCGGGGCAGTGGCTGATGAACCCGGATGGGCCGCCAATCTGGCAGGCCGGTACCGGCGATGCAAATGTCGGCGGATCGCATCCTGATGCATTCTGTATTTCCGTGTTTACTGGAGATATTGAGCCCAACTATACAACATGTGTAGACAGCGTGACGACAAGCTATTGTACACCGGTGTCTTTTCAAGTTACTGCAGTCGACCCTGACATCTTTTTGAATAGAACTGTGTCTTATCATGCAGTCCATGACGGTTCCGGGAGTGTCTCAGTCGACGCGCTCGGTAACGTGACCTACACCCCCGTTTTGCAGGATACGAACCAAGTCATAACAGTGACGACATTTGCGGCTTTTCCGTCAACGTGTAGTGAGGGTACACCATGCGTGACAAAAGTGCAGGTGACTCATAGCCCGCCACAAGCGAATTGTGACTTCGGCACAATCGGAGCCTTCGCTGGAGATACAGTCACACTTCCACCTCCTTTTGTATCAGATCCGGATTCGTGTGAAGCAATGCGTTGGTCTCTTGTTAGTGTTACGCCCACACCTGCTACATTGGTGACAATAGATTCGCTGACTGGAAGAGTTACGTTTGAGACAACGCCAGCGGATATTATGCTTTCTTATTCTATAGTTATCGAAGTTTCCGATGGTTTTGCGACCAGTCAGTGTACATTAAGTCTGGGATTCATAGGTGTTCTGTCTTCTTGTTGTGATGTTGCCGGTGACGCCGATGACAGTGGTCAAATGAATATAGGTGACGTTACATTCTTGATAGCTCGTATATTCTCCGGCGGTCCTGCCCCAACATGTTGTGGAAAAGCTGATGTTGACCGGAATTATTCCGTGAATATCGGTGATGTAACCTATCTGATTGCTACGATATTCTCAGGAGGACCACTCCCTCTTTGCGGTCTGGATTTCACATCCTGCCAGCTAAACTAATAGACTCGCTTACATCACACCATCGCCTTGACACCGCCGTCTCCAGCGCTGATGTTTGTCTTGTGGACTCTCAGGACTCTCTGAGAGCGCAGAACACAAACGCTGGAGATATAAGCATGAAACAAATAACCGTCACTTATTTTGCCGAATTGCGGGAGCGCGCCGGGCTTGATTCAGAAACAATCTCCACTGATTCGCAATCGCTTGCGGATTTGTATCTCGAACTCAAAGGCAAATATGCGTTTCCGCTTGAGCCGTCCATGACTCAGGTTGCGCGGAATGATGAGTTCTCCTCGATGGACGCTGATTTTGCCGATGGCGACAGGATTGTCTTTATCCCGCCGGTTGCCGGAGGTTGATTGATGTTTCGTGTTTCCGCAAAAGCGCTTGATGTCCACGCCCTGTCGGCTGAGTTGGCGAACTCTTCTTCGGGCGCTTTGGTCACATTTGAGGGCTGGGTGCGTGACCACAATGAGGGTCAGCCGGTCGAATCGCTGGAGTATCAGGTCTACCATGCCTTGGCGCTTTCCGAGGGACAGAAACTGCTCGCCGAGGCGCAGGCGAAGTTTGACATTCACAAGATTGTCGCTGTCCACCGTGAGGGTCATCTCGCTATCGGGGATATCGCTGTCTGGGTCGGCGCGACTGCGGCGCATCGTGGTGTGGCCTTTGCGGCCTGTCAGTATGTTATCGATGAAATCAAACACCGCCTGCCAATTTGGAAAAAAGAACATTATGTCGCAGGCGAGCCGAAATGGGTCTACTGCAGTGACCATGACCATTCCGATGCGCCCGCTGTTGAAGTCAAAGAATCAGAATATTATTGCCGTCAGTTGGAACTGCCGGAGGTTGGCGCTGAAGGACAACAGCGGCTCAAAGCCGCGCGGGTTGTAGTTGTTGGCGCCGGTGGGCTTGGCTGTCCGGCGTTGACTCATCTTGTGACTGCCGGAGTCGGGCAGGTCACTATTGTCGATGGTGACACTGTCGCAGTGAGTAATTTGCATCGCCAGACACTGTTCGCGACCTCTGATATCGGCGCAAACAAAGCCCGCGCCGCAGGACAACGTCTGCAGGTGATGAATCCACTGGTGGAAATTACTGCGCGACCGGAGATGTTGAGCGCTGAGAATGTGCGTGAGATTATTGACGGCGCCGATGTTGTTCTCGACTGCACTGACAATCTGACAACCAAGTACATGCTCAATGACGCCTGCTATCTCGCGGGTATTCCATTCATTGTCTCTGCGATTCATCAATGGCAGGGGATTCTGCACACGTTTCTGCCCGGTTCCGACAACGGCTGTTTCCGCTGTCTTTCCGAAGAAGCGCCAGCGAGCGATTGTGTCGGCTCTTGTGTTGATTCCGGAGTGATTGGAGTTATCCCCGGATTGGTCGGCGGGATGCAGGCCGCCGAGGCGCTACGTCTGCTTCTTGGGCAAACTCCTGTGACAGCTTCAACCAGCGCCTTGATTGATTTACGCTCGCTATCAGTGATGAAGTTCAAGCGCAAGAAAAGCGCCACCTGTGTTTTGTGCGGGCCCACACCGGCTATCATCGGTATCCGGCCGGAAACATACGAGGCGGCCAAACGACATGAGACGCTGGCTGAAAATGAAATCAGTTTCGACACGTACCTGCAACACAAAGAGCGCTACAAACCGATAGACATTCGCAGTGACATGCAACACGCCCGCAGTGTCGCCGACGGCGACTCTTTTGTCAAGAGCATGACACATATCAATCAAACATTCCTGCAGGTGTTCCGCTCTCTCCCCGATGACAAGCGCTATCTACTGGTCTGCGATCATGGCATCTCCAGCAAATACCTCGCAGACATCCTGTACTCCGAAGGCCGCAGGAATTTCTACTCACTGGCCGGTGGATTGACGGGGATTGAAGGCAAGACCGCAAGAACTAATTAGCAGGGTCCATTTGTTCAGTGCGACAGGAGGGGAGAAGTGACGCGTTCACACCATTGGTTTTTGTTCATTAGTTTGCCAGTGTTTTGTTTTGCGGTTCTTACGAATTGCGCGAGCGTATCGAAGCGCATGCCTCATGAGCTGGACCGGATGAATGACATATTGACAGCGGAAGATCCCGGTACTTGCCGGAAGTACCATTACAACTTTGAACGTCAGGCGCCAAGATTATATCAAGAACAGAAGTATGATTCTCTCCTGCAAATTATTGACTATATCAAAACCGAATGCGGCCCGGCTCATAATTTGGAGCTAACAAGTACGCTGTTGTCACTTGAACAGGACGGTTACAGCGATTCCCTCATCGGGTCAGCCACAATTCCGGAAATGTTGCAATACCGGGCTGAAAGAGAGTGGATGACGCGTTGGAGTGAATTCGGCCTGTTTTACGGTATAGGTGGTTTCGGGGGACCAGTAGACAACACACACGATCGCTTTCTGAACATGACTACCGGGATAGCAGAGAACATAGCGGATGACTCGACACAGGATTTGGCGGGGAGGGCTATCGGAACATTCT
>CAZFAL010000028.1:0-21402 GCA_964516945.1 uncultured Ignavibacteriales bacterium | reverse complement strand
ACGACAGCATCGGCGACTTCGTAGGAGATACCGTTGAGGTTCAAATCACCGCGCGCATCAATTTTTTCAGGGTTAATAATGCAAACCCCACCATTGATAAAGTCAACACACCGGGTCGGTTGCGTCTTGTCTCCCGTCAGGCAGGACTCATCGGAGGCGCCCAGTCCCGGTATGCGCGAGCCCTCCGGGAAACTGGCGTCATCAAATTCATCCCAAATCAACTTGTTTTCAGAGCTGAAGATTCGTCCGTCAATAAACAGGTTTTCACCGGTGGGATCAGAGAATCCATTGTCACCGCAATCCAGCCAGTAGAAATTGATTGGCACAAATTGATTACCGAGCGACTGATCATTGGAAACACGGAACTTCAGTTTCGCAAGGTTCCCTTGTGGTGTCAGAGCCGAATCTGGTGGATGGTTGCCACCGTCATTGATATCTGCGATTGCAACCAATCGCAACTCTCCACTCGGGCAGGCCGCGCAGGAGCCAAACGGTCCCTGACGGAAAGTGAAGTATTCCCAGTCAGAAATCGCTGTACCGATATCCGCAAACAGGAACGCCAGCGCGCTCTGGTCATAAGCAATCAACATGTCATAGCCGCCTATCGCTGACTTCGTGTCGGCGACAATATCGACTTCCACTTCCTGACCGACAGGCGTACAATCCGGCCCGACAATTGAGACTGTCAGGCAGACGCCACAATCAGCGGTCGGGAACAAGGTCACGAAGAATGATTCGGTGCGGGTGTGACAACCGTCGGTGACCTGAATACAGAACTCATAGGTACTGTCGGCGACCGGCGGCAGGAAACACAACTCGGCGCTGTCACCGGGCATGACATTCAGCTCACCGGGGCCACAGATTTTGGTAATTGTGACTGGATCGCCCTCAGCGTCAGTGGCGCTGATACCCGGAATACAAATCAGTTCTGTATCGTCAGGACAACGAGTTAACATCAAGCCCGACGGCAGAGTCAGTTCGGGCACAGTGTTGTTGCGCACAGTAACTTCAAAGCGACATGAATCACTGCCACATTCTGTGCCGGCCAGCACATCGAAGACATAGACACCGGCGGTATCCACTGGGAATGTAACCAGTCCATTGTTGTATGAGCCGAACGGTTTGACAACGACATTTGAGCCGCTGGCCATTGTGCCGACACTGACACTGAATGAATCCACCTGCGCGACACAGAGAAGTGTGTCAATCGGCGCCGGGCAGGAGAGCTCAGGTGTCGGAGTGATTTTGACATCCACAGTGACCTGACAAGAGGCGTCACCACAGGGAGCAAAGGCGTTCATGTCGATAACATACACGCCACTGGTGTCGGCGAAGAAGCAGAGTTCCTTTGTAGTTGGATCGTATGAACCGAAGCTCAGATTGAGCGAGTCAACACCCGGTGTTACCGGAATCAGCAGGCAGACACTGTCCGGCGCGCATAATGACGCTTGTTGGACACCCTGTGGACAGACAATGCCGGCGGCGATTCCGCTGGTAACGTTGATAGCCACGGTGTCGGCTCCGACCAACCCGCAGGAATCGGTGGCGGTGACAGCAATTCTGAATTGTCCGATTGTCGGCGGCAGGAAACAGATCACACCGCGAGTTGGGTCGTAGGAGCCCTGACTGGCGATGATTGATGAGATATTGTTTTCGTCGTCACTCAGTTGGACTGGGATACAGATTGAATCAAAGGCGCACTGGAAGACGGCAATGTCATCACCGAGCGAAACAACCGGAGCCGCATCGAGGTCGGTTGTCACGGTGAACGAACATGTGTCAGCGGCGCAGCTTAAACTGGCGGTCATGGACAGTGTCATGGTCGTATCACCGGTAATCGGAATGCCGACTTTGGAGTTTGCAAAGTCAATAAATGCCGGAGCGCTGACCGACGGGAACGCCTCCGCCGGAGTCATGCTAAACGGCAAGAACACAGTATCCGGCGCGCAGGAGAATAGATTCTGGTCTGCCGGACAGGTGATTGTCGGTGTCGGCAGAGTTGTTACTTTGACTACCAGCTCACAGGTGTCTGCGCCGCAGTCATTGGAGGCGATAATCTGTGATGTGTAGATACCGGCGGTATCGAGCGCAAGACATACAGTGTCGTTACCGCTGACCGTTCCGAATGAGGCGCTGAGAATCGCGCTTGAGGGGCTGACATCGATTCCGAAACAGCGTGTTTCCGGCTCACATAGTTCAACTTGAACGGTATCCGGACAGGCGATGACCGGTGTGTTGTCAGCGGTTACCGTGACAGTGAAGCTGTCGGTGGCGGTGGCGCCGCAAGAATCACTGACAGTCAACCAGAGATTGTACTGCCCTGCAGTATCAGGTGTGAAACATACTGACTGATTGAGAGAGTCATAGCGGGCGAATGACGGCGTTGTATATGAAACAATTCCGCCGTCGTTGTCACTTGCGACAACGCTTCGGCAGATTTCGGTGGCGCCGAGGTCACAGAGAAATACTGAGGTATCAGCTATTGGCGCCAGAGTCGGCGGAGCATTCAGTGTAACATCGACCTCGAAGACACAGGTGTCATTACCGCAGGGTGAGGTTGCGATGGTTGTGATGCGATAGAGACCGGCTGTGTCAGCGGTGAATGAGACCATGCCAGCGTCATAGCTTCCGATTGGCGAGACAGTCACGGTGGCGCCGCCGGTGATAACACCGACAGGACGACGCACCAAACCCGGCTCGCAGAGGAACTCAGTCGATGGCGCCGGGCAGGTGAATTGCGGTTGACCACCGATTTCCACTCTGAAGACGACATTGCAACTGTCCGTCCCGCAACCGCTACCGGCTGAGAGCGCGACATCATAAATGCCTGAAGTGTCAGCGGAGAAACAAAGCTGTCCGTTAGCATATGTTCCGAGCGATGTATTCACAATCGACGAAGCCGGAGTGACATCAATAATCTGGCAGACCGTGTCCGCGCCGCAAAGCATGACATCAATCGTATCCGGCGGACAGGAGATTGTCGCCTGCGGCACAATCTGCGGGATAATCCAGGTTGTGTCGGCTCCGACTGCGCCACAACTGTCGGTGGCAATTACGATCACTGCAAGTTTGCCGGTGTCGGTCGGGGTCAGGCAGACAGTTCCGCGAATCGGGTCATAGGAGCCGAACGGTAATACGCGAACGTCTTGTAAATTGTAGTCCGCATCGGAGATACCGACCGGGATACAGACCTCACTGAGGTCACAGCCGCTGACTGTTGTGTCCACACCGGTGGCGACAACCGGTGCGCTGTTGATTCTCACATCAATGTTGATTGTGCGGCGGGTGTAGATACCACAGGAATCGATGACGGTCACCGCTATTGGTGTGATTCCGGCCACACCGGCGGTAAAGCAAATCGAGCCACTGGCTTCATCATAGCGCGCGCCGCCGGAAGTAATGACAGTCATGATATTGTTGTCTGCATCGACAAGCTCAATCGGCAGGCAGACTTCACCCGGAGCGCAGAGGAACACCGTTGAATCCGGTGGACCGACAAAGTCCGGAGCGGAGTTGACTGTCACAGAGACAGTGACGGTGTCAGCGCCGACAAGGCCGCAGGTGTCCACTGCGGTGGTGATAATCGTATAGGAGCCACCTGTGTCGGCAGGGGTGAAACAGACAGATCCGTTCACTTCATCGTAGACACCGATATTTGAGCCGACCGAGAACAAGTTGCCGTCATCATCGCGGGCGTCAACCGGCAAACAAATTTCACTGGCGATGCACTGGAAGATAGACGTATCAGCAGGCGCCGCCACGATCGGCTCACGGTTGACAACCGCGTTGACATAGATTGAGTCAATACCAGTAGCTCCGCAGTCATCCACGCCGGTGACGATGAATTGATAGAGACCAGTCGTATCGATTGTCGCGCAAACTTTGCCGGTAATCGGATTATATGAGCCGAATGGCTCAACCTGCACTCCGGAGAGGTTGTAATCGGCATCAGAAACACCGACTGCGAAACAGACATCACGCGAGCCGCAAAGGAGCACAGCGGTGTCCGGCGCAGTAATAACCAACGGGTTGGAGTTCATAGTGACATTCGCGACGAATGAACACGTGTCGACAAAACAGCCGTTGGTAACAATCATTGTGATTTCTTTGACGACTGAGCAATTCGTATAGAACGCAAGCTCATCGGTTTGTGAGTCATACCAGACAGATGCCGGTGAGACCACAACGTTTGCTCCGGCGGGAACACCGAGACCACCAAAGCGTAGTGTGTCCGGCTGGCAGATGAAGATTGATGTATCTGTCGGGCAATTGAGGGTGAAGTCAGCGCCGATATTGACAATGACGACAATTGAGTCTACTGCGGTGGCGCCGCAGGAATCGGTAGCGCTGACTGTCAGGACTGTGGCGCCATCGGCCTGTGGTGTGAAACAGATTTCCCCGGTTTGCATATTCAGCGTACCACCGGTAGCGACGACTGAACTGAGGTTGCCGTCGCTGTCACCATAGACCACCGGCACACAAATCTCCCCGGTGACACATTGCATATCGAGCGTGTCATTGGCAAATGAGACATATGGCGCGGTATTGCCGACGACAGTAACAACTGTCGTATCGGCGCCACTGAGGCCGCAGCTGTCGGTGGCAGTCAGAACGATATTGTAGACACCGGCTGAATCCGGGTCGAAACAGACTTCACCATTGGCGTAGAAAATACTTGTCCCGCCGGTTGCGACCACACTGACCAGATTGCTGTCAGTGTCGGTAGCGCTAAACGGCAAACAGACAGTTGAGCCGCCACAGCCGGTGATTGTGGTGTCAGGCGCGCCAACAACAACCGGTGCGCTATTAAGATCAATGATGGCGATTGTAGTGTCTGAGGTCAACGCGCCACAGGAGTCGAGGGCATTGATGACGATAGTGTACGTCCCCGACGTATCCGGGGTGAAACAGACTTGGTTACCAAGGTCATTGGCGCCTTCAACGGTGACGGACATGAGGTTGTCATCACGCACCGAATAGCCGAAACACAATTCAACCGGCGCACAGAGCGCGGTATCACAGAATTTCTTGGACATCACCACCGGCGGCGCATTGAGCGTTACATCGAGCAGGACAGTGTCACTCACAGAGAGCCCACAGGAGTCGGTGACAGTGGCGATAATCTCCTGTACTCCCGACTGGCTGACAAAAGCGCAGATTTGACCGTTCTGATAGGTTCCGCCGTTGACTGTGATTGTTTCGATATTGGACTCCGGATCACTGATTGTCGCCGGGAAACAAATCGAATCCGGCGCGCAGAGTATTAGTGACTGATCCGGGCCCAGGTCGACTGACGGAGCGCTGTTCTTGACCACGGTAATCAATGTCGTGTCATAGGCGGTTGCGCCACAGGAATCGGTCACTGACAGCGCGACGAGATACTCGCCACTCTGATTGGCGGTGAAACAGACCGTATCATGTGTGATATAGCCGGTATTGGTGGTGATTGAGGCGATATTGCTGTCTACATCAAGCGCGGCAAAATGGAAATACAGTTTGCCATTGTCACAAATAAAGACGGTGGTGTCATTCGGCCCGACAAGTGTCGGCGGGCTGTTGAGTATCACTGTCACACGGAACTGACAGCTATCGGCGCCACAGGCAGTCTGCGCAACCACACTGATGTCATAGACTCCGGCTGTGTCGGCGGTGAATGTTACGAATCCATTGTTATACTGTCCAATTGGTGAGACTGTCACCTGTGCGCTATCTGCCATCAAGCCGACAGGCATCATAATTTGTGTCCCCGCGTCACAGATAAAGACTGTTGTATCAGCCGGACAGGTCAGCGTCGCCTTCTCGCCCACGGTTACTGCAAATGATAATGTGCAAGTGTCGACGCCGCATGATGTTTGTGCGATTATCGTACTCTGGTAGAGCCCGCTGGTGTCAGCCAGAAAACTCAGAACACCGTCAGTGATTGTTCCGAATGTGGCGCTCAGAGCGGCGTCGGCCGGACTGAATGTCAGCGCATAATGAATTGAATCAGCGCCACAAACAGTCATTGGAACCGGATCTACCGGGCAGGATAGTGTTGGCTGGACTCCTGTCTGAACCGTAACAACAATCGTATCTATACTTGTTGCGCCGCACTCATCGGTGGCAGTTACAATCTGCTCGAAGACGCCTTCCTGTGTCGGGGTGAAGCACACTGATTGCGTGTTTGGATTGTAATAGCCGATTGAGGGCTGAATGCTTGAGATATTGGCATTGCCTGCGACATCGGAAACCGTCACCGGCAGGCAGATTTCCGCTAACGAACACTGGAAGATTGTGGTGTCAGCGCCGAGTGAGAGTTGCGGCGCCTGATTGAAGTCGATTGTAATCAATGCAGTGTCTGTCGCTGTCGCTCCGCAGTCATCGGTGATAGTTCCTATCACCGTGTAGACACCCGCGGTGTCCGGTGTGAAACAGATCAAACGACCCAGCGGGTCATAGGCGCCGATGTTGGCGCTCACTGTGGTGTTCGGGCTGTCGATATCACTGGCGACAAATGACACACAGACTTCCTGCGGCGCGCAGAGCTGAAGCGCCATATCGGCCCCGGCGACGATTTCCGGCGCCTGATTGACAGTGGCGTTGATAACCACAGTGTCAGTAGAGCTATAGCCGCAACTGTCTGTGGCGGTGACAAGAACCTGATAGGCGCCGGTTGTGTCCACTGTCTGGCAGACAATGCCACGGAACTTATCATAGGTTGCTCCGCCGCTGACAGTCACAGAGGCGAGATTGTCATTGATATCGGAAATGCCCACCGGAAGACATATTTCAGCCGGTTCGCAGAGCGCAGTATCTAAGGCCGGAGCCGCAATTACCAACGGCGTCGAGTTCATGGTCACATTGACATAGAACATACAGGTATCAGTCTGGCACCCGTTGCTGACTATCACGGTCAATTTCTTATTAACATCGCAATTCGTGAAGAAACTAATCAGGCCGGTGGCGCTGTCATAGCTGGCGCTGTTCGGCAAAACAGTCACTGTCACGCTGGAATCGAATATACCGAACGCCACATTAACATCGCCGCTGTCACAGATAAAGACACTGGTGTCAGTCGGACAGGCCACTTGCAACGGCGCAGGTTCCGTGACAGTAACAACAACTGAATCTGTTGCTGTCAGACCGCATGAATCAACTGCAGTAACGACTGCGGTAAAGACGCCCGGTCCGGTCACAGCAAAGCAAACAGCGCCGGTCATCGGGTCGATTGTCCCGAGAGTTGTCGTGATTGAGGCGATATCGCTATCAATATCACTGACAGTCAGCGGCACACAAATATCCTGCGGACCACAGCCATCAACTGAGTATTCCGCAGGGAGTGTAATCGTGGGCGCATTACCCGGCAGTACAACAATCGTCACTGTATCAGTCGGAAACTCACCGGCAAACAATTGTGGATTGTCACGCATACAACTGTCGGTTATCTGGTAGATGAATTCGAACGTAGTCGGTACAGTCATGGCTCCCGGCGCAAAACAGGTGACACCGGAAGTGTCAGTGGTCATTGAGAATGTTCCGGGGCCACCGGTTTGAGTGATAACCACCCGGTCAGCGAAATTCGGGTCGGAGCCGGTAATCTGGAAACACAATGTGTCCACTCCGCAGGCGCTGAGTGTGTCAGTATAGCCGGACAAGACAGGCGGGTCATTGAGCGCTACTGTCAGGCAGATTTGCTGTTCGTCGAATGAACAGCCGTCAGCGACCTTGACAGTGAAACAGTAGACACCGCTTGTGTCGGCGGTAAAGGTAATCAAACCATTCTGGTCAATTGTCCCGACGCCGGAGGCCAGTGACCAGACAATAGTGTCAAAGTCGCCATCAAAAGCGGTGACTTGGTGCGAAAGGATAGCGCCACCGAGACAGGCGTTGTAGCTTCGGTCATTGACGACTATCTGTGGCGCATTGTTTATTGTCACAGCAACATTTGTCAGACAGGTGTCGGCTTTGCCATTGGGGCCGATGCAAATAAACTCGATTGAATACAAACCTGAGGTGTCAGCGAAGAAGCAGACGCTGTCCCCACTGAAGGTACCCGGTGAGACGACGATGACATTGCCGCCGCTGGTGTCGGCGGCAAAACCGGTCAGACAGACTTCCTCCGGCTGGCAGAGAGTGAGCGCGGTGTCACCCGGGCAGGTGACTGCGATTGGCGCCAGACAGGCGTTCGAGCTGATAGTCAAACCACGGCAGTCATTGGAGGCGCCAAGCGCGACGCAGGTGTCAGTCGAGCCAAACTCCAGACAGGCGTTGTTCCCCGGCGGAGGACATGGCGCATCAGGAGTCTCACCGAGGAACTTGGCGCGAATGGTGTAATTGCCGTCAACAGCCGGAAGAGCCAGACGCGTGGCTGCGTCGCCGTACATATCGGTAATGACCGTGTCCTGACCATTCTGCGCCTTTTCAACGCCGCAGTCGCCATAGTTGATAAAGACAATAACCTGCCGGCCTTCCAGACCGATCTCTCCACCCTGCGGGCAAAACTCTGACAGGTTGACATGGACGTCAAGCGAATCAGCTCCGCCGGTTGGACAGATGACAGTGTCACCTGTGAAAGAATTAATAGTCAGAATTGTGTTGGCATTGACGAACGAAGTCTGCGCGGTTAAACCGGAGACTGCGCCGTCAGCGTTGACCAGCAGGACATCACCGACTGCATTGTCATACGGCAAAACCCAGCTCGTAGAGAATTTGCCACTATTGTCGGCAACGACAGTCCAGGGCAGATGCCCCACCCCTGCAGTCGGATCACCAGTCGCGCGCAGGACCTGCACAGTGACTGTCTCTCCCGGCTCGAAGCTCTTGCCGCTAATCAGCACAGTCGAACCCGGAGGATAATCGAGGCGGTCAGTCGCCAGTGACACCGGAACAGCGATGATAGTTCCGGCTGTTGTGTCTGTTACCTGAGTCGATGTGGCGCCGGAGCGCTGGGCAAAAACTTCTACCGGACTCAAGGCCGTCAGCGCCAGTAAGAGTGTCAGCAGAGACAAGCGTGTCTGCCTCGTCACTCCAAGCGCCGGTGTGTTTCTTTTGCGGAATCTGCCCCCGCATATACTTGATATGTAGTCTCCGAAAGACTTCATCCACAATTCTCCCTGATGTATGTCGTATGTGACACAACTGGCTCGAACCGGTTAACCGGCGTTATGTAATCCTCAAAATCCAAATCTATATCCAGATCAAAATCAAAATCTAATCCTGTAGTCTTGTTAATTCTGTCATCTCCGGCCGGTTTCGTGGTCAGACGTAATTCGTCTGTGTGCAACGAATGGTGAGTGAGGGGTATTTGATATGTCTGGCGGCTGACAGCTATTTCTGCAACGATGTCTGTAAAGGCGAAGTAATTGGCGTAACCGTCCATGTGGACTGGACTTAATATACAACATCTGAGCCGTTCGTCAATGGTATTCTCCGGCATTCTGACTTGTGCGGAGACGGGATTTGACCACAAAAACCCCATCCCGGAAGCGCCTTCCCGCTTCACATTTCCGGAGACAGTTTCAGAGGTCCGAATTGTGCAGAAACTTTCACAATCGGTCCTCGAATTGCGGTACTGCGCAGATGTATTGCCAAAATCAGCCAGAACGTAACCTCTTATCTGATAGAACATTATCTGTCCAAACCACAACAGTCCGGTTGTGATGGCTGTTGTGGATGAATCAAGCTACTGGCTGTATGCGCAAAAACTATGCGCGGATAAGTTTCACAGCGTTTTCGGTAGCCCACTCGCAAGAATTGTAGCCGCAGGGTTTCCCTGCCTTTGTTACGATTTATGCAGGACATTTCGATGACGTAGGGGCGGGGTTTCCCCGCCTTTGTTTCGATTCATGCGTTCCTGCTGAATTCGGAACGAGGGCGCCGGAACGACGCCCCTACGATAGGTGGGGTTCCTGCTTAGTTCGTGAGCGGGCACAGCGCGCCGGCGCCCCTACGGGGGTGGCGTACTGCATAATTCGATTCGTAGGGGCTTAGCGTTGCTAAGCCCTCTTTCGATTTATGCGGGACATTTCGATGACGTAGCCGTTTGACAAGCCAAACCATATCTACAATGTTCGGAGATAATGAAAGACCACGAAAAGCGCCCATAACATACGATCGATAAAGGACATAGAACATCCATGGATTTCTCATTGACTGAAGAGCATTTGATGATACAGGAAGTTGCCCGTGAATTTGCGCAGAAACGGCTGGTCCCGCGCGCTGAGGAATTTGATGAAACCGGCAAGCTGGATATGGCGCTGATTAAGGAGATGGGCGAACTGGGATTGCTGGGGGTGTTTGTGCCTGAGGAATATGGCGGCTCGGGGATGGATCATCTGTCCTATGTGCTGGCGATGGAGGAAATCGCCGCCGGATGCAGTTCGCACGCCTCGGTGGTGGGTTTGCACAATTCGCTCTTTGCCTATCCGCTGCTCAAATTCGGGACCGAGGAGCAAAAGAAGAAGTATTTGCCGCCGATTTGTTCGGCTGAGAAACTTGGGGCCTATTCGCTCTCGGAGGCCGGCAGTGGCACCGACGCCGGTTCATTGACCTGTTTCGCCGAGGACAAGGGCGACCATTATCTAATCAACGGCACAAAGCTCTGGGTCACCGACGGCTCGATTGCCGACTGGATATTGCTCTTTGCGCGCACAGAGAAAGACGTCGGCTCGCGCGGGATTACGGCGATGATTGTCGACGCGGACTCGCCGGGCTATTCCTGCGCGCCGAGCGAGAAGAAAATGGGCTTTAAGGCCTCGCCGACTAATGAGTTGTCATTCAATGATGTGAAAGTCCCGAAAGAGAATGTGCTTGGTGAGGTCAATCGCGGGTTTAATGTGGCGATGGAGACGCTCAATTCCGGCCGGGTTTCGGTCGGGGCGCAGGCGCTGGGGATTGCGCGCTATGCCTATGAACTCGCGCTGAAATATGTGCAGGAGCGCAAACAATTCGGCAAACCGCTCGCGGCGTTCCAGATGACACAGGCCAAGCTGGCCGATATGCAGACCAGATTGCACGCCTCACGACTGATGATCCATTATGCCGCCTGGAAAAAAGACCAGGGCGAACGGGTGGTACACGAGGCATCAATGGCCAAACTCTTCGCGAGCGAATCAGCGACGGCAATCACACACATGGCGGTGCAATTACTCGGCGGCTACGGCTACACGAGAGAATACCATGTCGAACGCCTCTACCGCGACGCCAGAGTGACAGAAATTTTCGAAGGCACCTCGGAGGTGCAAAGGTTGGTAATAGCGCGGGAGGCGTTGCAGGCGGCGGAGTGAAAGAGCAGGAGTATTAGGCAACGGGGTGGCCGTGACCAAGGGGCTTGTTGAAACACCCCTTTAGAGTTGCGGCAGGTCTTGCGACAGCGTTTTTTGCTGTCGTGTGACCTGCCGCTTGTACCGGGGTAATGTGTCGGGTCACAGCTTTTTTCTATGAAACTGTCGCTCTGCGAAAATCAAGACCCGACACAACAAACGGGACTTTTTCGACAAGCCCCTTGGTCACGATTTCAACACAATTGATTGACATGTCGGTCTCATCTGGTCTGATAGATACTCAAACGTGACGCCGACAACTATAATTGAAACAGGGACGAACGTCCCTGCCACCCTGCCGCTTTTGGGACTTGACACGCACACATCCAGCAAAATACCAATCATGTAAAGGCGCCCATCCCGGCGCCCTTGTTACGATTCCAGCAGGGACACATGAATCGAACTAAAGGCAGGGAAACCCTGCCCCCTACGATGTCGGAATGTTCTGCTTGAATCGAAACAGGGCTTAGCGCGCTAAGCCCCTACTTATGATACTGCGTATTCGCATTAATCGAAAAGCAACGAAACAATTGTTCGAGAAGCGCCACTCGCGCTATCTGATGAGACAGCGTGAACGATGACAGTGACACCTGTAAGTCGCATTCGGCAAGCAATCCTGTGTCAAGCCCGTAAGCGCCGCCGATAATAAACTCAATCACACTCTGTCCGTCACGCATCAGGTGTGACAGTTTCTCTGCGAACGCTTCCGATGAGTATTGTTTGCCGTGTTGATCGAGGCAGATATGGTAGCCGTCAGACAGACGCTTGCGAAGCTTCTGCGCTTCCTCAACTTTGCGTGAATCTATTGAGCCGTCAGGGGAGACGCTCGTCTCCGCTATCTCAACAACTTCCAGCTTACAATACTTCTTCAGCAGCTTCGCGAAATGTGTCTGCGAGTCTTTCACCCAGGCGCCTTTGGCCTTGCCGACAGCTATGATGCGCACGGTGAGCATGATTAGTTTGTCTGTGTTATGAACTCACGCCGGGAAGAAAGGTAATCCAGACTTCTCGTTTACGAGGTCCGTCGAATTCACAAAACAACAACCCCTGCCAGCGACCGAGTGTGATACGGCCATTGACAACCGGCGCCAGCTCCGATGTCCCGACCAGTGAGGATTTTAGATGTGCGTCAGAGTTGCCCTCGGCGTGATGGTAGCCATCGTCTTTGGGAATCTCCCGCTGGAGTTTATCGAGAATATCCCGCTTGACATCAGGGTCATAGTCTTCATTGATAGTGATAGCGGCAGTTGTGTGGGGACAATAAACAAGTAAGGCGCCGCCCATTGAAGCGCCATGCAATTCTGAGTCAAGCACTGATTGACACTCAGCGAGAATGTCCAGCATTTGATTGCGTGAAGATGTTTGTACAGTAAAACGTTGCATGGCGTTAACCGTCATTCAAGTAACGCATCGGCATAGGCGGCCGGGTCAAACTCCTGAATATCCTCAATACCCTCACCGACACCAATAAAACGCACGGGAGCAGAGAGCTCCTGTGAGATAGCGATTATCACACCACCCTTGGCGGCGCTGTCGAGCTTGGTGACAATCAATCCGTCACAGCCAACTGTGTCAGTGAACACTTTGACCTGCGAGAGCGCATTCTGTCCGGTTGTGCCGTCAATCACCAGCAGACTCAACACAGTCGCTTCCGGATTCGCTTTTTCAACAACCCGACGAATCTTACCCAGCTCCTGCATCAGATGCGTCTTGGTGTGCAGACGTCCGGCTGTGTCAATCAACAACAGCTCGGTCCCTTTAGATGTTGCTGACACTGCCGCATCAAACGCCACCGACGCCGGGTCTGCGCCGTCACCGGCCTTGAGAAAATCCACGCCAGACCGCTGAGCCCAGGTTTCTACCTGTTCCACCGCCGCAGCGCGAAATGTATCACAGGCGGCTATCATCACACTATGACCGGCTTTGGCGTACATACTCGCCAGCTTGCCGATTGTCGTTGTTTTGCCTGCGCCATTGACGCCGACAATCAGCGCCACAATCGGACGGGAAGGGGAGTCCCAAATCGATGTCGCCTTGGAGGAAGTAAGAATCCCGCGCAGTTCCTCTTTGAGCAGTGTCATCACCTGCTCACCGTCAGTCAGATTTTCTCTCTGCGCTTTTGTCCGCACCGCCTCAATCGTTTTCATCGTCGCGTCAACCCCGATATCAGCGCCGAGCAATGTTTCCTCGATTTCCTCAAGTAAATCCTCATCAAGTTTTCTGGCGCCAACAATTGGCGCCAGTTTCCCGAAGAGCGTTTTCTTAGTCTCGAGTAGGCTGTCTTTGAGTTTCTTTAGGCGAGAGAACATAGGTGGTGTAATTCAGACTGGACGCTTGCAGGGGAGGATACCAGAAAAGGATGTTGTGACATCAAGTCGTGAATCACTCTTCTTCAGTAGTGACAGGTTCACTGGTGACAGTCGTGGATTGCAGGCGCTCTGCGACCACCGCCGGAACTTCAACATCGTCCGCTGTTCCTTGAGAGCCCGACCCATTGCTACTATATGAATTGTCGTTGTTAATCGTGATCCGTCCATCCTCAGCGACATCCCCGAATCGCACCGAGACCAGCTTCGAAATACCCGGTGTCTCCATTGTCACACCATACAAATTATCCGCCGCTTCCATCGTGATCTTGTTATGTGTAATTGTGATGAACTGTGTCCGTCCGGCGAAACGACGAATCATCCGCAGGAACCGGTGGCAGTTGGCGTCATCAAGCGGCGCGTCAATTTCGTCAAGAATACAAAACGGCGACGGTTTTACGAGATACAGCGCAAAGAGCAGGGAAATCGCCGTCAGCGCCCGCTCACCGCCGGACATTTGTGTGATGGTCACTAACTTTTTGCCCTTCGGCTTGGCAATGATTTCAATCGCCGACTCCAGCGGATCTGACGGGTCCACCAGTTTCAAATCACATTCGCCGCCCTGGAACAACTCGGTGAACACTTCCTTGTAATTCTTGCGCGCAATCTCAAACGTCTCAAGGAATTTCTCTTTGGCGGTTTTGTTGATTTTGTTGATTGTCGACTGCAATGTCGCGCGCGCTTTGGTCAGGTCTTCAAATTGCGCATTCAGATACGCATAGCGCTCTGTGGCGGAGGTGAACTCTTCAATCGCCAGCAGATTCACAGCGCCGTAGGATTTCAACTTTTGCTTCAATTCACCCGCTGTCTTCTTCGCTTCGGCCAATGCTTCGGGCGACTCGGCTGTCAAAGACGTTTCAGTGTCTTCAGTCGGCTCAGGCTGATATTGAGCAATATCGATCGAGTATTCCTCGTAAATCCTCTCTGTCAGCGCCTTGATTTCCAGTTCTATTTGTGAGCGACGCAATTCAAGCTGATGTGACTCATTCATCGCCCGCTCTCGCGCAGAGCGTGTCTCACGCAGTCCATCCTCACGCTGGCGCAACAGATTCGCGATTTCGTCACGTTGGCGCCGCAGTTCGGCTTCCTTGCGTGAAAGCTCCGTACGCTCATCGAAAACAACCTTCAGCCGCGCTTCGTACTCTTCAATACTATTCGCCGAAGTTTCAATCTCCTGTAGCGCCGCTTCGTTCTCCGCAATCTTGCTCTCCTTGGTCTGCCTCACCTCGTGGCGCAACTCCTGCAAATGGCTGATACGCTCAGTGAGCTGATTGACAACTGACTTATCCTCAACCAGCCGCACCTGCAGTTTATTCAATTCATCGGCGGCGGCCTGCGCTTTGGCTTCCAACTCCGCCAGCGCCTGATTGCGCTCATCAACCATCGACAACAAACGTGACTTCTCATCCGAAAGCTGGTCAACGTCAAGTGTCAGCGTATACTGACGGTGCTTGAGCAATTCCAGTTTGTCAGTCGCGGCGTCTTTTTCTTTGGCAAAACGCTGAAGCTCGCGCTCCTGACCGGTGATAGTGACCGTTAGCTCGCTGAGTTTTTTCTCAGCAGTGTTCTTTTCCTCACGCGCCGATTCGAGCTCCAAATCCAACTGTGAAATCTTCGCCCGCAGTCGCGCGACTCCGGCGACATGTTCATTTTTCGTTTCCCGCGCAGTTGTCAATTCGGATTCGAGTCGGGTAATCTTTTCCCGTAGTTCTCCGGCCAGTTCCTTACGGCCAAAACGCGGGGCCTGATCAGCAGAGCCACCGGCTACGACTGTCGTACCACGATACAGTCTGCCCGATGTCGTAACCACCTGTGTGGACTGCGGCAGTCGACCAAGCAGAGCGTGTAGCTCATCCTTCGAGAGCGCATCGATTCGCTCATCAAATACCGCAGTGTCACAAAGCAATGACTGCGCCAATGCGCGTGCCTCAGGATGCGGATTCACCAGCCGGTCAGCCCAGCCGACAAATCCCGGCTCATCGAGCGGCCGTCGTTGACTGCTGTCATGTTCTGTTTCAGATGAATCGCTGGCTGTAAAACCGTCGAGCGTAAACACCGCCGCTTTACCCTGCTGGCCAGCGGCGAGAAAATCAATCACTCCCTCGGCGGCGCCACGTTTGCGTGTCACCAAATATCCGGCAACATCATCAAGCGCCGCTTCAATCGCGCGCGCATGTCCCTCACGTGGCACAATCAAGTCCGCCACCGGTCCCAGCAAATCCGGCCACTGACTTTGATTATCAAGCGCCGCGGCCACACCGGCGCCGAACCCTTCGTGGCGCGCTATCATCTCTTCAAGCAAACGCAGTCGCGCGCCTGTGGCTTCCACTCCCGCCGACAGGTCAGTGATTGTCTCAGTGTCGGCTTCAATTTTTGCGTTGAGCTCTTCAATCTGCAGGGCGGTTTCATTACTACGTTTGGTGATATCGGCGATATTATTGTCGGCCTGCTTGGAGAGGGCAGAGGCCTTGTCGCATTCGGCGCGCGTGGTCGCCAGTTCATTGGTCAGCTCCAGTGTCTGTCGCCGACAGTCTTCAACCTTCTGCTTGAGCTCGTCTTCCTGCTCGCTGAGATTCTGCGTGTCACTCTTGCCGGAGGAAATCCGACCCTCAAGCGCCATCAGCTTCTCGGTTGTGTCCTCGCTACTGCGACGCGCCGCCAGCAATTCCTCATCGGCAGTCTGTGATTTCTGCTCGGCGGTGGCAATCCCGGCCAATAATGTCCCCAGCGCCTGCTCACGGTTCTGCAGTTCTTCTTTGAGTTTGCCTTCGTCGGTCTGCAATGTTTCCAACCGTGTGTCACAGGCCTGGATTTCAATCGTGTTTCGTTCACGGGTTGTCGCAAGTGAATGTGAGCGCTCTTTGAGATTGGAAATCTTGATATCGAGGGCATGACCCTCTTCGGTCTTTTGCTGTGTGGCCGAAGAAACCTCATTGAGTTTGCTGTCCAGCTCAGTTTGCGCCAGTCGCTGTTCCTCGATTTCAGCGTTCGAAGCCGACAACACCGTGTCACATTCGCTGACTTTGTCCGAAGCCGCTGTCATTGCCTCGCGTTTTTCGCTGTCCTCTTTGTTGAGGGCAGAAAGCGTAATCCGCGCCAGCCCGAGTTCGAGTTTTTTCAATTCCTCATGCGTATTCTGATAGCGCTCGGCCTTTTTCATTTGCCGGTTGAGCGAATTGACCTGCGTCTTGACCTCTGAGACAATGTCCGAGAGCCGTTTGAGATCATTTTCGGTTGTTTCAAGTTTCCGTAGCGCGGCCCTTTTGCGTTGTTTGTACTTGGTAATCCCGGCGGCTTCCTCAAATAGAATCCGCCTGTCCTCGGTTTTATCCGAAATCAACGCGTCAATCATATGTTGCTGAATCACCGAATAAGCGTTGGCGCCCATGCCCGTGTCGGCGAACAAGTCGGTGATATCCCGCAGACGGCAGACAGTTTTGTTGAGAATATATTCCGATTCCCCGGAACGGAATAATCGACGGGTCAACTGGAGTTCGTCATATTCCGAAGGCAGAGTGCCATAGGCGTTTTCAATCGTCAGCGTGACCTCGGCCATCCCCTGCGGTTTCATCGACTGCGAGCCGTTGAAAATCACATCCTCCATTTTGCCGCCGCGAAGCAGGGTAGGACGTTGCTCGCCCATCACCCAGCGCAGGGCGTCAAGGATATTGGTTTTCCCACAGCCATTCGGCCCGACAATCGCCGTGACCCCGTCGACAAGATGAATCTGAGTCCGTTCGGCAAACGATTTGAATCCGACTATATCAAGTTTTTTTAAGCGCATTTCTCAGCCAAGTTTGGTAGCAATCTCATTTTCGTAGCTCGAAACCCTTGTGGTTTCGAGGAACATTTCAGGAAACCTTTGCGGCGTGAACAAAAGGCATTCTGCTTTTCGTAGGTCGGGTTCCGAAGTCCGGCAACTGCCGGACGGAGAAACCCGACATACGCCCACTACAACCCAACATACGCGATTCGAGGAATCACCTTGGACACACCAATAGCAGAGCGAATCCACCGCCTGCCGTTACGTCTCTATTGTACATAAAACCACCCCGCAGTACAATCAAACAATTCGACAAATAGGGAGGAAAAATACAAGGGGGTAACTGAGGTGTTGAGGCGTGTGTCTGGGATGTGCGACCCGGTTTTTCATCCGATAGGAAGTGACCACACACCTGAATCGCAAGTACGTCAACGCTTCGGGGTACCTTCGAAGAAATGTTTAGCTTTGGAAGATGCGAATCGGATTTCAGAAAAGATTGATCTTGCCACAAGTTTCACCGTGTTCCCGCTCTTATCTTCCCAAAGTTGTGATAGCGTCTTCTCGTCTTGTTGGACGCTCTTTGTTTTGCCCCACTTGGCATTGAAGTTCGCAGCAATTCTTTGATTCACACCAGGCAAGTCGTTGACACTTGCATCAGGGATGTCAGCTCCGATACGCTTCATTTCCAAGTAATGGTTGGTGTCCATCAAGACGATGGCTACAGATTCTAGTTGCGCCACTCCGTTGTCCCCCTCAAGAAAAATGAAGGACATTATCTGTGAATCCAAATCGCCGTACTTCGCGGGAGATATGCTTGCGTTGAAGTTACCCTTCTCTTCAACAAGATGGAAGTTCTGCAAAGGTTGACCAAGCGTTTCTTCAACTTCTTGCCTTGTCATTTCCCAAGAGAGACCATCCGGTGGAGCTATATTTTCGGATACTGATGGATGTTTTTCCGTGGAAGAACAGGAGATGATGAACAAGCTGGCGATGATGCCTGCTATAGAAATGTTGCTGAAAACTCGGATTTTTGCCTTGTGGAGAATCATGGCGCGGTTACAATGCGAATAACTTGATTCCGGATGCGCTAATAGCAGAACTGAGCCACCGCCTGCCGTTACGTCTCTATTGTACACAAAACCAATCCGCAGTACAATCAAACAATTCGACAAATAGAGAGGAAAATAGGGGGGAGTTGCGGGGATCAATGATCGCGCTCGCGCGATAAAGTGTGGTATCCTCAAAAGTCACAACGCTCCTACTTCCCGCAGGTCAGCAAGAGTGTACGTCTCCACCAGCAAATCATTATTCCACACAGACAAAGTTTTACCGTCCCAGTCCAATTCATCAAATGGTTCGGATGTTTTCTTGAAGAAGGAATAGATGGTGTTGTATTGCGCTTGTAGTTCTTGATAGTCCATTCAACTACGCTCATTCGAGCTCACTCAGTCCTATCAGGCGCCGGTAAGAGCCAGCGCCGAGAAACTCAATCAATTCTAAATCCCGCAGGACTTGTAATTGTTGCCTTATCTTTGCCTCAACATTGTGGTTGTCCGGATAGCGAGCCGATGCCAGTGGTTGGCAGGCCTTGTACACTTCATCAAGCTCGAATGACTGCTTTCTAATACTGAATACTCCTTCGAGTGTCAGCGCCGTCCAGCCACCAAGAGATTCCAGCATGGCAGACCGCGACCGCTCATCCATAATGATAGCTGTCTCTTCAACAGAGGAAGCGTCAATCGGTGGCGCTTCTTTCATGGATTCACGACAACGATCTACCAGCGGCTGGAGCCCTTGCAGGTATTCTGCTGTGACCTGTCGTGGTGTGTCATAGATGCCGAATCCGTTTTGAACTGTCTTTGTCAGCTCTTGCACGAGAACAGGGTCGCGGAGAGCGACACCACACTCAAGATTTGCACGCATGCCTCCGCGAGTTGCGTTTGCCGATGTTACAAGCGCCAGCGATGAGTCGAAGATGTAAATCTTTGCATGGAGACGGGGCAGGATAGATACCGTAACACCTGATTCTGCAATCGCTTCCACCGCAGAGAGATTGGAAGCTCCGGCGGCAAACCCCTTTATGCTTGTTCGAGTGAAAAGCTGACCGTTCACATGTTTGGGCGCATCGCAAAGCATTCGTGTAAAGTGTTCGGTTACAAACGGACTCACCACGACATATTCCTTCTGGCATGACAACAGCGCGTCGCGCACCCATGATTCGGTTTCGTTAGGAGTGATTACGATTTCTGTATTCTTCCCCACTATTGCACACCCTTCTCGGTTTCAGCGCTTTGCCTCAGAACTTAACATGCACAGACAAGGATACATAACGTCCCTCCGAAGTCCAATAGCCGCAACATCACATTCTTCAACCCTACAATTTCACCACAACCCCACCCCAAATTCCCATCCGCGCACATTATCAGAGCAGAGCCCCGCGATTCGCTCGCGATGACTGCTTATGCATTGCAGAATCACCACCAAAGTAACATCAGGCGTACCTTAATATGCAAAACGAACCCATTTTGGGCAGGAGCGCTGCGGTTCGTCATTTCCGTGAATGCAACGCTTAGAACCCAACCAGCCGTGTCTGGCCGGTGAATCCGCGGGGGAGCGGGTTGCGGAGCTGATGGATAGTCTCGATAAATGAGCGATAGATATTGCGCTCATCGCGCATGTACGAGGTGCGGATTTCGACATTGTGGAATGGCTCACCGAGATAATCGCCGACACCGATTTTGACACAGTCTGTAAAGTCCAGCAGGACAAACTGCATGAAGGGATTCGGCCGCAGGTTCAAGTCAATGATGAGATTAAATTTATTGGCGTGAAGAGTCTTGAGCAGGCCGGGTTTGGGCAGTCCGGCCCAGGTGCGTTGATTCATGCCGGGAGCGATAATCCGGTATCCTTTGCGCGGAAAGACATTGGCCACATGCGACCCCGGGGACGCCAGCAGAAACATCTCCGCTGGCGCAAAAATATCGGCAAACTCAGGCAGGAACGGTTTGACTATCGTCAGCTCACGCAATCCCTCAGGCAGGCAGAGCAGAACCGAATTACTTGTCGCCAGCTCCTCAGAAAACGAAAATTCAGAGCCAATATAGTGACGTTTCCGCCAGCCGATTTTCGACCCTGCTATGAGCGATTTGAGTCCCATTACGTTTTGCGTATTACCTATTTATCAGTAACGATTGAGAGCGGATCTGCAAGCAATTGTTCATAATTCAACTGCGTGATTTCCAGCCCATGCAATCGTTTACCTTTAACGTCGGAGGTCTGCAAACGCTGTCCGCCGATAAACACTTCAACCTGATCTTTGTCGGCGATGTCGAGCTTAAAGCGGTAGTTCGAACTCCAGGTGTACACCTCACCGCCGCGCATCTTGCGGTTAAAGAGTGTGTCGCCGTCGGCAACCACCACCACCCCGGCGCCTTTGGCCGAGGGTTTGGCCTTGATTGTCAGTTCAAGTTTTTCGCGTGGCTGATAGGCGGGGAAAGCGGTTTCTGTATTAGTTCCTGCTGTATTCGCTTCATCTGCAGTCGTATTGGCGCCCGGCGCCTCCCCGGTGACAACAGTCGTTTCAGCGGCGTTGGTTTCCTCGCTGGCGAAGCCATTGTTCAGGACTGTATGTTTGGCAATAAACACCAGCGCCAGCGCTCCGGCCACTACCATTCCGGCGCGCAAGACATATTTCTTACGTAGCGCGGAACTGTCCGCTGATTGTGATTGTGGCACATGTGGCGCATAAGTCGGAGAAGTACTTGGCTGAACTCTGATATAGCCGGTTTGATTTGTTTGATTCACTTGAGTTGTAGCGCCACTGACTGAAACACTGTCATTGTCCACCGGCTGAATACGCAGTCCTGCTCCGGCATAGCCCGGTTTTTCCGGTGGTGGCAGTTCAGGGTAGAGCTTACCGAGAAGCTGGTCCGGGTCTATGCCGACTGTGTCGGCGTACATGCGCGCGAACATG
>CAZFAL010000027.1:8488-21421 GCA_964516945.1 uncultured Ignavibacteriales bacterium | reverse complement strand
ATGATTTCAGGACAAACGCTTCTGTTTTTTTGACCGGCATAGTGGGGAATATATGCTATGGAGCCATAAATGCCAGCGGCAATGAGCCCTCGATCATAGCGTAGGTCGGGTTCCGAACGCGCTTCAGCGCGAGAGAAACCCGACATGGCCCGCTACAACCCAACATGTCGGGTTTCTTGTCCGGCGATTGCCAGACGTCGGAACCCGACCTACGAGATACTCTGCTACATGTGCTTCTTGTACTACCGTTGCAAACGAATCACCGTCTCGTTCGGGCGGGCGAGCAAATATCTGGTGCGGGCGACGTATTCGATATAATGCGGGTCATCGGTGAGACGTTTGCGTGTCATGTCCGCGTCGATGATTTGCACCAGCAGGCGCCGGTTCTCCGCGGTCAATTCCTTTTTGCTGTCCTCAAGACGCATAATCCGAAACAGGCCATACGGTCCGGCAAGGAAAGAATAGACAACAAACACACCAAACAGAGCCACTGAACATTTCACCGCCAGACGTCGAAAGCGACTGTCGGCCTGCGCCAGTCGCGCGCCGACATTTTCTACCAGCGGCTTCAGCGGACTTCGTTTTTTGTAATAATGGCGTTCCATAGGGCAGAGTAGCGCTGAGAATCCTCACAATTCAGCGGGTAAATAAGATTGAGGAGTTTTTAGGGGCTGTGCAAGGGGAAATTGAAGGGACGCTGAATTCTTATCTTTGGAATACAATCATATCACCACCCACAGACCAAAGAAGTGTATTGGCGTCTACTATCCAAAAATCATTAACCGAATTCTCCCGATCGAAACATCTTTCCTTTGCCGGATTCAAGACTTTCGGTTTTGCGGCATAGTCAACAGTCAGTAAGATGAGACTATCAGCCAGCAGACCTCTTCTCTTACGCCACATAAATCTCTCCATGCCTCGCTCGCCAAGCAGTGAGGCGACAGACACTGGTCGCAACTGAAATGACACTCCGTTGAATTGCACACTATCAAGAAACATTTTGCCGGCGCTGAGCTCCATAGGTAACTCCCGCAACTCCTTAACTGTAGCTGTAGTCAGGCAAGCAATGTCTCCCGGTTCATCCCGGATGATATGCCATGTTCCGTAATATGACTTTTCCTGCAGCGCATCATCATTTGAAAACAGAGCCCAAACGTCATTCGCAGAGTCGATTTCGGCCTGACGGCAATCAGGGTCATTAAAGAGGACGGGTTGTACCTTCGCCCTAGTCACCCAGCGGATACATTCATCTTTGGCATTTACACTATCACATGACGTGGTCAACCACACTTCCCCAGCGCCCAGCATTACACCTCTCCAATTTGCGAAAAGAGAGTTAAATTCTTGTGATAGTATCACCTTCTGCACATCACTGGTGATAATCTCATCATAATGTGCAAGGAATTCTTCTTCTGTGTCGATTCGTAAATCTTCACAGCCAATAGTGTATAATTGAGGGTAGCCAAGAAGCCGTCCTACTCGCCGCTTGTCATTACCCATAATCGCACGTTGCAAGTTGTAGAGGAATTCCCTTGTGCCTGCCCCGTCTATCAATCGTCGCTCGACAGAGTCAGGTCCGGGTCCACATGAAATAAAAGAAAGGAACACTATCACGACCCAACTAAGGGCTGAAAACAGCGAACGATATTTTCTTGGCGAATTGCTCATGCCTTTTGTCTCACAGATATCTTCACCTACAACGAACAGGGCGGAACACAGTGGACCCAAAGCTCCGAAAGATTCCTGCTTTTACGTCACTTTCCAAACTTCCGCGCCGTTTCTTCGAACTCTTTTGATGTCAGTGTGCGCAGGTCTTTGTTGAGCCGGTTGATTTGCGCGGGGGTCAGCGCGGAAAGTTCGCGGGCGAAGGCGCCGGATTCTATGTTCTTGAGCGCCTGGTTCATACGTTTTTTGACTCCGGCATCGATTAGTTTCGGGCCGGTTTTTAGTGAGCCGTATTTGGCGGCTACTGATATTCGCTGATACATCCCCTCAATACCGAAACGCTTAATCAAATCCACAATCAAATCCAGTTGGTAGCACACTTCAAGATAGGCATTGTCAGCGGAAATACCGGATTCGGTGAGTGTAGTGAAGCCGGCGTGAACCAATTCCGTCAGACCGCCACAGAGAACCGCCTGCTCGCCAAACAGATCGCCGACCGCCTCAGCGCTGAAGGTTGTCTCAAGCAGTTTCTTTTTGCTGGAAATGCCAATGGCCTTGGCGAAGGCGAACAGTCGCGATTGTGCGGCGCCGGAGGCGTCCTGATGCACCGCCCAAAATGCAGACATGTTGTTGGCGCTACTGACATACTGCTCGCGCACCGCCAGCCCCGGACCATGCGGCGCCAACATGACGACATCGACATCATCAGGCGCTGTCACCATCGAGAATGCGACACTGGTTCCATGCAGAAAAAGCAGCGCCTGCCCTTTCTGCAAGAACGGCGCAATGTCTTTGACGAATGTCCGTTGATGGCAATGGTCAGGAAAGGCAAAGACAATAGTCTGCGCGCGACTGACTGCGCGTGAGACTGTCGCCACAGAAAACCCGGCGCGATTGGCTTTAGTGCGGGACTTACTCCCTGACAGCAGGCCGACTATTACTTCACAGCCCGAATCCCGCATGTTGAGCGCTATCGCTGTCCCCTGACTGCCGAAACCGAGGACAGCGCAGAGGCCGAGTTTTTTGCGGGATGATTCAGCGAGAGGTTGTTTCGCCCGGGCGGGTTTTCGTTTGGCGCTCATAGAGTGAAAAGTTACTCCAGGAGAGACGCGAAGGCAAGTCGCAGGGCAGGATCAACGCGCGCTTTTGCCGGCAGTTGTTCACAAATGGTTGCTCACACGCGAGCATAGCGGAGCATGATTTCTTTCACCGAAATCGTTAGTCGTAGTGGCGTCCCTTGGGGCGCCTTGGTGTATTACGAAGGTCAGTCTGCCAATTGCAAGGAAGGCGGGGCAAGCCCCGCCACTACATTGAGAAGCGAAAGCTATTTATTACATGTAGCGGTGTTCGAAAAGAGTACCGCTTGATCGCCGTCGATGAGTTTTTCTTTGAACTCGCTATAGCGGGACATGAGGATTAACCCCTGAAACAGCGCCAGAAGCGCCGCGAGCATCACACTGTAGCCGAGGTCGAGATATAAGCAGCCGGGAATTATGACCAGTACACCCATGCCGAAGGCTACCGCGAGCAGGATTTCATCGGGTGTCACTTGTTTTTCCTGAAAGCGGGCAATTGTCATATGCGGGATCATGAACAGGAGCGTAAAAATGAATGACCCGACAAAAGCGAGGACAAGCGCCAGAAACGAAGAACCGAGCAGGTCATTGCCAGCGCCGAGGGTGATAGTCAGCATCGCCCAGAATGTCAGGTATAATGTCAGCCAGAGTTTCAGGGCGCGTTTGCTCCAGATAACTCTCTGCGCGCGGATTGAGCCATCGAAGCCGTCCTCGCGCTCAGCGGAAATTGTTTGTAAGAAGCCGATTGCCATAGAGTTATATATCGACCGACATAGACAAATATCAACCGCAAAGAGGGATTGACTGCGGGAAAATATAGTCTATACTCTGAAGACTATGTTGAAAACTATGCGGCCACTGCAATCATATATTCCCAAAGATGAGCTATTACGGCAAATTCAGTATGCCCTTGCCGAGGACATCGGCGACGGTGATGTTACGACAGTCGGAGCGTTGACTGCGGAGCGGCGCAAAGCAATTGTTTCGGCGGATTTGGTAGCCAAGGTCGATGGCGTGCTTGCCGGCGCTGAGATTTTCTCCCTCGTATTCCAGAGTGTTTCAGAAGATGTGAAGCTGACATTCAACATTGGCGACGGAAGCCATTTTGCGAACGATGATATCCTGGCGCATCTCGCAGGTCCGGCGGCGGCGCTTCTGCAGGCCGAACGCACCGCGCTGAATTTTATCGGATTGCTCAGTGGGATTTCGTCACTCACAGCAAGATATGTGCAGGCAGTCGCGCATACGAAGTGCAAAATACTTGACACACGCAAGACAACACCGGGCTGGCGTTCGCTGAAAAAATACGCTGTTAATTGTGGCGGCGCTGTCAATCATCGCATGGGTCTTTTTGACATGGCTCTTATCAAAGAAAATCATATAAGCGCCGCAGGTTCGATAACTCTGGCCGTTGAAAACATTCGGGACCATCTCAAGGATATCGACAAAGCCGGGACACCAATAATCGTCGAAGTGCAAAACAGCGCTGAACTTAAAGAGGCGCTACAGGTAAAGGTCAATCGCATTCTGCTCGACAATCAGTCTCCGTCACAGTTACGAACGCTGGTCACTGAGGCGCGGGCGCTCTCTCCGCAAACACAATTGGAAGCCAGCGGCAACGTTACACTGGCGAATGTGGCCGAGTATGCCGAAACCGGAGTTGACTTTATTTCGGTCGGGGCGCTGACACATTCGGCGAAAGTCGCAGACTTTTCCCTGCTAATGGTATAGCGCCCGCTTGCATCATGTCCGCGGAGATAACAACACTGGCAGAGCGCCTGCTGACACTTGTACGCCGGAATCCCTCGCGACGATTCACGTACTCACGCCTGTGCGAATCATTGCGCGCTGAAGAAACAGATATTGCGCAGGCGCTGGAGATTGCAAGTGACTGGGGCTATCAATTCCGTAGAGGAACGGGCTGGTGTCAGTTTCGCTCTGCGCCGGACGCTCTGCTTGACACTGAGCTAACATATGGTTTGAAAACCGAACGATTTGGCAATGTCATCCACGCCTACCGTCAGGTAAAATCCACAATCACTATCGCCAATGTGCTGGCCGGTGACAGCGCCCCTGAGGGAACGCTGGTGATTGCCGAAAAGCAAACCCAGGGCAGAGGGCGTCTCGGTCGAAGCTGGCACAGCCCTGAAGGTGTCGGCGCCTATCTATCCCTGATAGTGCGTCCCAAGTTAGCGCCGGTTGACGCTCCGGCGCTGTCAATTGTCAGCGCGCTGGCCTATGTGGAGGCGATTGCAAAAGAGACCGGTATCAGCGCACAGGTGAAATGGCCGAATGATGTCACTATCCGGGGACGAAAAGTAGCCGGCATTCTCACAGAGCTAACGACTTCACGTGATAGAATTGACTATATAGTCATCAGCGCGGGGATGAACCTCAATCACACCCGTGAACACTTTCCCAACAATCTACGCAAGAAGGCATCCTCATTGCGCATTGCGCGCGGGAAAAAAGTCGACCGAGCCGCGATAGTCCGTCGTTTTCTTGAAATCCTCGAACGTCGCTATCAGCAATACGTTGACAATGGCTTCGGCGCTTTGCGCAAGAAAATTCTCAAGCGTTCATCGCTGATTGGCAATGACGTGATGATTCTCGGCGCGCGCGGCTATCAGCCGATTTATGGCCAGGTTCTTGACATTGATGAATGCGGACGGTTGGTTGTAGATACTATCGACGGACCGCAGACATTGTTGTCCGGCGAAGTGACATTGCAGGAGACATACAAACATGCCAAGTGAAGATTTTGCCTATAACAGTGTCGTGATGGATCACTTTCAGAACCCGCGCAATGCCGGCGAGATTGACAATCCCGATGTGACAGCCGAGACACGCAACCCGCATTGCGGTGATGCGATTCTGCTGGGGTTGAAGATTGACAATGACACTATCACCGATGCGAAGTTTCTGACATTCGGTTGTGGCGCCGCGATTGCGACCAGTTCTATTGCGACTGAGATGTTTATAGGGAAAACACTCAGCGAAGCGCAACGTATCACTGCGCAGGACATCATTGATGCGCTCGGTGGTCTGCCGGAGCGGAAACACGCCTGCGCCAATCTGGCGCCCGCAGCATTACAAATTGCCCTGGAACAATATCAAGACACAAAACACTAATGTCATCACAGGTAGACAAGCGTTTCCTCGACCCGTCAGCGGCGCGCAAGTTTTATAACCGCTTCGGCGCCAAGCAGGACAAGCAGGCGTTCTATGAAGACAAGGCGCTCTCTGCGCTTGAGGCGGCAAGTTCATTTGCAGACGCGAAACATGTATTTGAATTCGGCTTTGGAACCGGACGGTTTGCGCGGCGTTTGTTTGAGAATCATTTGCCTGAAGACGCTACATACACCGGAGTGGATGTCAGCTCAACAATGTATGAACTGGCTTCACGGAAACTGAAGCGTTGGCAGAAGCGTGTCACACTCAAGCTGACAGAAGGCGAAACAGAGTTTGATTTGCCTGCGAACAGTGTTGACAGGTTTATTAGTGTGTATGTGCTGGATTTGCTCAGTCCGGAGACGCTCAGCTCGGTTCTGACTGAGGGGCGCCGGTTGTTGACGCCTGATGGTCTGCTGTGTCTGGTGTCATTGACGAATCCCGTAGGTGCGTCCGGTTATTTGACCGCCGCTATCTGGCGTTTGTTATTTCGTTTGAATCCTTCAATTGTCGGTGGCTGTCGGCCTGTTGCATTAACACAGTTTCTTCCTGAATCCGAATGGCGGATAACGCATCACGAAACAGTGGTGAGCTGGACTATTACATCTGAGATTCTTGTCGCTACTCCTCTCACATAGCGTTTCAGTGGACTATGCCTGAGCTTCCTGAAGTTGAAACTGTTGCGCGCGGGTTGCGCTCGTTGATTTCCGGCAGGAGCATCACCGACTCACAACTACCCGGCGCAAGACTCAAGGCGCAAAATCCACGCAATTTTGCACGAATTGTCACCGGTAAGACCATCAGCGATGTCACACGCCGTGGCAAACACTTGTTTATTCATCTGAGTGATAATTACACATTGTGGTGTCACTTGCGTATGACAGGCAGGTTTGTTGAGCGGGACGTAAATTACGCGCTTGATAAACACGACCATGCGCGCTTTGTCTTTAGCGCTGACAATGACGCTTCAGAGACGGCGCTTGTGTTTCGCGATGTGCGCAAGTTTGGACATGTGCGACTGGTGAAGACCGACGAACTACCGTCACTACCGGAACTCGCAAAACTGGGACCGGAGCCATTGACTGTCAGTAAGCGTGACTTTGTGGCGCTGTTTGTCACACGCAAACGGATTATCAAACCGGCGCTGTTGGACCAGCATATCATTGCCGGATTGGGCAATATCTACGCCGATGAAGCGCTCTTTGCTGGGGGTATTCATCCACTGACACGATGTTGTGATATCGGTGAGGAGCGCCTGCTTACTTTGCGCAAGGTGATAATCAAGATCTTGAAACAGGCGATTTCACGGATGGGCACAACATTTGACAGCTATTCAGGTGTCAATGGCGAACCGGGGAGATTCCAGAAGTATCTAAAAGTCTATGGCCGCGAGGGGGAGCCATGCTACACATGCGGCACAATGATTCAACGCAAAGTGATAGCGCAACGCTCGGCGCATTTTTGTGAGCGGTGTCAGCAAGTGTGAGGAATACAGTGTACATGCAGTACTCACACTCCCAACCTCCGCCCGGTTTCGGCGTCAAAGAAATGCAATGTGTCCTTCTTGAGATTGAAACTAATTTCATCCCCGGGTTTGAAGGACTTCGAGTCTGTGTAGAATGTGATTTCCGTTCCGGCGAATACCATCGTCGCCACCCGCCGGTCACCGAGAAACTCGACAGCTTTGATAGTCCCCTTGAATTCGCCGAGCGGTCCGACAATGAACGCTTCGGGACGCACACCGATGATAAACGATTCTCCGGAACGTAACGCCACACTGCGGCCTTTCGGGCAAAGTGTTTCAAAGCTCACACCGAGTGGCGCGACTGCGCTCCTGCCGAGTGAGTCAGTTGTGTATGCGCAGGTGATAAAATTCATTTTCGGCGCGCCGACAAACCCGGCGACAAAGGTGTCCGCAGGGCTGTGATAGATTTCATCCGGGGTTCCGATTTGCCGCGTATGTCCGTTCTTCAACACCAGAATCTTGTCGGCCATGGTCAACGCCTCGGTCTGGTCATGTGTCACATAGATTGCCGGTGTGTTCAGGGACTTTTGCAAATGAACAATCTCACGGCGCATGTGCGCGCGCAATTCGGTGTCGAGATTTGAAAGCGGCTCATCAAGCAGGAACAACTTCGGCTGACGGATTATCGCCCGTCCGAGCGCCACGCGTTGACGTTGCCCGCCGGATAACTGTCCGGGGCGTTTGTGCAGTTGGTCCTCAAGACGCAACATCTCCGCGATTTTGTTGACCTGCTCCTGCCGTTTGTCTTTGGAGACTTTCTTAACTTTCAACGGAAAGGCCAGATTCTGCGCGACTGTCATGTGCGGATAGAGCGCATAGTTTTGGAATACGAGTGATAAATCTCTGTCCTTGGGAGGGAGTGTGTCAATTCGTTTTGTCCCGAGCCATATTTCGCCGTGCCCGGCGGTTTCGAGTCCGGCGACAATACGCAGGAGTGTTGTCTTACCGCACCCTGACGGTCCAAGCGCCACAAGCAGTTCACCGGGTTGCAGATCGAATGATACATTGACCAGCGCCTGATGTTCGCCGAATGATTTGCAAATTTCGCGCACTGAGAGCGCGTCGATTGCCGTTGGCTCAACTTGATGTGCGCTATCTGTCTGCATATCTGTCGCGGTTTCCGTTTCGGTCATCTGTTTTATGGAAATCTGTTTCATGGAGATATTCTATACGCCCGGCTGAATGACCTCAGCGGCGCCGTCGGCCACAGAGAATATCCGCGCGCTATCAGCGATTGACTCAGGAGCGTTTAGCGCTGTGGTCACTACCAGTTGCCCCAGATCGGCGAATGAGCCAATCAGCGCTGTCTGTCTGGTAATATCCAACTCTGCGAAGATTTCGTCCAGTAAAAGAATCGGCGGCTCCTCTTTGCGCTCACGCAGGAAATCATAGACCGCCAGTTTCAACGCCACCGCGGCGCTCCGCCATTCTCCCTGTGAGCCATGTGTCCGGGCCGGATAATTGCGTATGGTAATCTCAATGTCATCGCGATGCGGCCCAACGACGGTTGTTTCTCTGCGACGCTCCATCTCTCTCCGTGACTCCAGTCGACGTTTGAAGTTCTCCTGCATCCGGCTTTCTGAAGAGTTCTTTTCAAGAAGTTCATCACGTTCGGACACTGAGAGTTTTTTCTCGGTCGAAGACAGTAGTATTGAAGGCACATAATGACAGGACAAGTTCGCTCCTGAAGAGATGTTGTGATAATACTTACCCGCCCGGGATTGCGCATAACGCAAAAATTCCAACCGGAAAGCGGCAATCCTTGCGCCGACAGTGATCAGCTCATCATCAAATGGCGTGCCTTCAGAGCCGAGCTGATATTGTCGCAGATGGCTATTGCGCTGGGCAAGAATTCGCTGATAGCGGCCGAGATTGTCGAGATACGTTGCGCTGGCCTGCGAGAGATGGAAATCCAGAAATCTGCGCCTCGCTGACGGCCCTCCCGAAATAATATCTGAATCTTCCGGTGAAAGTATCACCAGCGCAAAGGTGCGAAATAATTCCGAGGCGCGAATTGGTTGGCTGTCGAGTGTGATTTTCTTGCTGATTCTCTTACTATGCGAACCGGCGCTGTTTTCGCAGGCCACTGTCAGTTCGTATGAACGCTCCTGACGCGTGATTATGCCTTGCAAGCGGAAGAAGGTCTGCCTGGCTTGTATTAGCGCGATGTCAGTTGCATTGAGCCGCTGTGAGCGTCCGAGAGCGAGAGTGGCGAGCGCTTCAAGAAGATTTGTTTTACCGGAGCCGTTGATGCCAGTGAAGATATTGATGCGCGGGTGCAGCTTTACTGTTTGTCCCCGGAGATTACGAAAGTTCTCCAGTGACAGTGTTTCTATAAACATGTTTCTACAAACATGATTTGACACTCATAATCGCA
Source organism: uncultured Ignavibacteriales bacterium (assembly GCA_964516945.1). GTDB lineage: Bacteria > Zixibacteria > MSB-5A5 > GN15 > JACZUZ01 > JAJRPJ01. The sequence continues at coordinate 11,607 of CAZFAL010000027.1, read as the reverse complement.
ACGCTATCGGCTTCGCACACCTCTGCAACTTCAATACGCTACTCGGCGAGGCGTAGGGGCATAATCAAACACAGATAATCTTCTTTGTTCTTGTCAGCGCCGTAGATAACTCCCGCAGAAATCGGGCTGTCCAGTTCAAAGAGCGCTTCTTCTGAATCTATCTTGGCAAGAATATCACTGACATAGGTAGATTTGTAGCCGAGCTCTATCGGGTCACCCTGATAATCACAAGCCAGTACTTCTGTCGCCTCACCACCAATATCCGCATTAGCGCTGGAGAGTTTAAGTTTTGAACCGGAAACAGCAAATCGGACCTGGTGTGTCAGAGCGCTTGAAAGAATCGACACACGACGCACAGCCGCGGCCAGCTCCTCGCGGTTGACACGCATGGTTTTGGTGCTCTGCTTGGGAATCACCTGATCGTAATTCGGATACGGTCCCTCAATCAATCTGGTGGTCAACGTGATATCCCCGAGGTTGAACGCCAGATCATTTTCGCCGAAAATAATGCCGATCTCCTGTGATGTGTCAGTCATCAGCTTGGTCAGCAGGTTCAACGCCTGCGGAGGGACAATCACATCCTCGTGCATGCCTTTGAGCTTGGTGTTGGCCACCGTATAGCGCGAGAGCCGATGACCGTCGGTGGCGACCATCACCATCCTGTCCCCCTTGGTTTGCCACAGCGCTCCATTGAGCGCCGGACGGGTTTCGTCGTTCGAGCAGGCAAAGGTCGTATGCGAAATCATATTCATCAATTCCGAACCGACCAGCTTGATTTGTTTTTTGAGATTGATAGCCGGCAGGGTCGGGTAGTCATCCACATCAACAGTGGCGATTTTGTAAGAGCCGTTTGGTGATTTCATCTCCAGTTTCGACCCGGACAAATCAAATTTCAGCTCCGCTTCCGGCAACTCCCGGACGATGTCATAGAGAATCCGCGCCGGAGCGGCAACCACACCTTTTTTGGAAACATCACAATCAAACGACGCAGTAATGGAAATATCAAGGTCGGTGGCTGAGATTTTGAGTTTCTTTTCCAGCGCCTCAATCATGACGTTGGAAAGAATCGGGAGCGCGGGTTTTGATGGTGAGACCTGCAATACGGATTGCAAATAACCGGCGAGTGTGGATTTGGAAACGCTGAACTTCATGAGTGTCTGTCCTGCTATGCTATCTGAATATTTCTACCAACTCTGATTCTTGTTAAACATTCATTCAGAATTTGGCTGTCTGTTTTCTTGATCTTCCTGATACTTCTTACGACTGCTCTTGATAGTGACGAAATGTTATCCGCCACATACTATATTAAAACAGAATGTATATATATAAAATATAATAATAATAAGGGCTGTGGATATGTGGATAGTTGCCATACGCTATCTCCAAGTTATTGCACGATAAGGATGTTTCTCCCTGATTACTTTCCACAAACGTCCAGCCGGGCTGTTAGTGAGTGTGGAGTAGCGTCTACTTTTCCACAATTCCAAAGCCGGTGAATTACCTCACATTCTCTTCACAGAGTTACGAACAAAGCTATCAACAGCTTCCGGTTCCTGTTTTTTTCTCTCTTCCGGCCTGTTTTCCGATTGTTTCCCGGTTATCGAAGAGTGGCGAAAATCCCGTTAACCTGATCGTTGAAAATTGAATCATCCTGCATTTTGGCCGTCACAAGTGAGCAGGCATGGATGACGGTGCTATGGTCTCTGCCACCAAAATCCTGGCCGATTTGTTGTAAGCTGCGCCCGGTCAGTTCACGGGTGACATACATTGCCACCTGACGCGCCAGCGCGATATTTGCAGAGCGTTTCTTGGCCTTGAGCATCGCCACCGGCACTTCAAAGGCCTCAGAGACAACATCCTGAATAACTCGCACAGAGACGCGCGCACGAGCGCTCTGGAGCGTGTCAGCCAGACATCGAGTAACAAATTGTTCATCAACAGCGCTCACTTTCTCGACTGACGCTCTGGCATAAAGATGAGTCAATGCGCCTTCGAGCTCACGAACATTGCTGGTGATGCGTTCAGCAATAAAGTGCAGAATACCCTCTTCCACCTGGAAATCATATTCATCGAGTTTCTTTTGCAAAATAGCGACCCGGGATTCAAAGTCCGGCTTCTGAATATCTGTCACCAGCCCTGAACTGAAACGTGAAAGCAGGCGCGCTTCGAGTCCTTTGATGTCCTGTGGACGCCTGTCTGCGGTCAGAACAATCTGTTTACCGGCGTTATAGAGCGCATTGAACGTGTGGAAGAACTGCTCCTGTGTGGATTCTTTGCCGCTGAAAAACTGAATATCATCTATCAGCAGAATATCAACGGAGCGGTACATATTTGCAAAGTCCACGGTAGAGGACCTTGAGAGTGAATTAATAAAGTCAGTCGTAAATTTTTCACTGGTGGCATACATCACCCGTATCCCGGGCGTATTACGCATCGCGGTCAATCCGATTGCCTGTGCGAGATGAGTCTTACCGAGCCCCACGCCACCATAGATAACCAGCGGATTGTACTTCGTGCCGCCCGGGTTCTCTGCAACCGCCGCACAGGCGGCGTGAGCAAATTCGTTGAACTTGCCCACCACGAGATTATCGAAACGATAACGCTCATGCAAGCCATGATTGCTGTTGCCGACACTGCCGTTCTGACGCAGACGCTCTATTCTGTGTTCATTGTTTCGGTGTTCATTGCTTCTGTGTTCTTCGCTTCTATGTTCACCGTTGCGTCCATTCTCAGTTTCGTACCCGGTATCGAAAAAGCCGATTTCGGTTTGTTCAGGACCGTCTGACTTGGATCGGATCTGAATACGAAACGGCAGTTGTTCTCCGGTAGTCTCCTTCAGCGCCTCTTCAATCAGGGCTGAATAGTTTTCATCCAGCCAGTCGGCTACAAATTGATTCGGGACTACTATTCTCAGGAACCTGGCCCCGTCAGAAGACTTCGTGACAGTCCCTGCTGTCGGACGTAACCATGTGGCATACGACTGTTTTTTCAGGCGGCGGGACATGTAATCCAACGCTCCACGCCATGTGGAGTCAGTTGATCGACCGTTTTTCTTACCGGTTTCCGGTGACACGGTTCCAGGGGACATCGCTTCTTGGGACATGGTTTCTTGAGACATG
>CAZFAL010000027.1:0-8388 GCA_964516945.1 uncultured Ignavibacteriales bacterium | reverse complement strand
GACATGGTTTCTTGAGACATGCTTTTAGCTGGCTTCGTTTCAGAAGATACTGCTTCCGAAGATGTCGCAATTGAGCCGGGCGGAAAATTTGGCGGATTCTCCGGGTTCATGTTACGTTCCGGAAAACGTGAGGGACCTATCTCAGACATCGCTTCTCCCCGGGCATAGATTCTTTCCGATACTGTTTTTCCTCAAGGCGCCTAAATAGAGTCTCTTCTCGACACAGTTTCTCGCCGAATTCTTCTCGAAATAGTCTCTTCTCAATAGAATTTTTTCTCAACATAGTTTCTCCTCTCCGTCGCTTCTCCTGAAGCAGTTCCAGCAATTAGTCTGCTGTATCCCGAGTTGACAGCCACAAAACGCCATCAACCGGACGACCCGAAAAGCTTGTGTGATTTGAGGCTACTTCGGGAGGCGATTCTCATAAACATAGAATCAGCAAACCCGGAAACAGGCCGAAATCACAAAAAAAATCACAAAAATGCGAGAGAACCACACTGGAACAATACTTGCAACCGACCATTCTGGCCGACAATACTGAAGAATAAGAAGAATTTACCCACCACGATTTATCAACCACTTATTAACATCCGTGATTCTCCGAGAGCGCAAGCACCGGTTTTCAGAAGAATTTCAGAAAAACCGAAAAATCTCAGAGAAGTCCGACAGGCAACGCCTCGCGGGACGCAACATGTCAATTGGCAAATAAGTCCGTGGCGAAAAAACACTTCATCGACGTCACACTACTGTTTGAATAGGCGCTTCGAACAATTACGTTGAGTTATTACTTCAAAGGCGCGCTTCAAACAAATGTTCTTCAACCCAGCATTTTTGAGCATAAGCTTTCCAGTTAGTTCCCCTCTTGTTTGGATGCCTGCCAACCTAAAGATAACATCAAGAGAATCTCAGAGAATCTTATCGCCAGGTCCAAGAAGAAACGACCCAAAAACGATTTATCCACAGTTTGTCCACCGCATGTGCTCATGGATCTAAAACTGCGCAGATTCGATGTTGTTTTTGCTGACGGCATTGATAACTCGCAAATCCAATTCGTTTCTTTCATCAAATCTCTACACTAACATTGAACCGGCGCATGACTCGCTCTCCGGCGAATGCACACTGTATCAACATTGTTGATAGACGATGTAATACATCAGACAACCAGCGTCAACGTAAGTGGGAGGATAATTTTTCAGAAAATGAAAACGCATAGCGTACATGCGATTATCCACACAACATTTTTTGCGATGTGACAGCGACGCTTTTCTCGCAGGCAGAGATTGTGAGCGCCGATGATGTAACTGACACACTTATGCGGAGATAACGGCGGCGCCTTGATGCGCAATCTTTTCAGCTATCTCAAAGTAAATTTGTGATATTTCAGTTTTGCCTTCGGCGGTGATAGGATTTCCCATGTCGGCGCGTTCGCGAATCTCCTGATGCAACGGCGCCTCGCCGAGGAATGGTATGTTCAGGCGCTCGGCTAATTCCTTGCCGCCGCCTTCGCCAAAGATGCGCTGTTTTTCACCGTTGACTTCGAGATAGGACATATTCTCAACAACACCGAGCAGTTTCAACTTGGTTCGTTCGGCAAGTTTGGCGACACGACCGGCGACATGTGTCGCCACCGGCTGGGGCGTGGTGACAATCAACATCTCCGCCGAGGGCAGGGCCTGCGCAATAGTCAGAGTCACATCACCGGTGCCGGGAGGGAGATCGATAAACAAATAATCCAATTCGCTCCAGCGAACATCGGCGAGGAATTGATTAATGGCTTTGTGCAACAACGGCCCGCGCCAGATAACCGGGGCGTCTTCATCAATGAAATAGCCCATTGACATCACCTGCACGTTGCCTTTTCGCAATGGCTCGATTCTATCATTTTCAACTGCGGGTTGTCCGTGAATGCCGGTCATTCGCGGAATTGAAAAACCGTAGACATCGGCATCCAGAATTCCGACCTGATGACCCAGCGACGCCAGAGCAAAAGCCAGATTCGTGGTCGTGGTTGATTTGCCGACACCACCTTTGCCGGAGCAGACAGTGATAATGCGTTTGGCGATGTCTTCGAGTTTGACTTCATGTTTCCAGCCAGCCGGTTGTTCTCCGCGCGCCTGCTGAATCATGCCCCTGACTTTCTGCAATTGCTCTTCGGACATCACCCCGAACGCCACGCCAACCGATTTTACCCACGGCAGTTTCTCCACTTCTCTGCCAATATCGTTGGTAATCTTGTCTTTGAGCGGACATCCGGGGACAGTCAGCAAAATCTCCACAAAGACATCACCGTCGGCGATGCCGATACTTTTGACCATGCCCAACTGCGTCAATGGCATGTGGATTTCCGGGTCTTCAACTTTCGCCAGCGCCTCGCCGATTTCCCGTCTTTGTGTGTCTGACTCGTTGATTGAGCCGTCTTTGTTCGTAATCAACGGACGGGCTTTTTTCAGCGCCGGATTGTCGGCGCTTCCTCCGCCGGTTTGTTCCGGGCGGCCATGGAGTTTGTCCGCCAGAGCCGTGCGTTCGGCATCGGACATAGTTGCGGTCTTTAGTTGCACATCAGAGACGCCGTCCAATCCGGAGAGGGTCTTCTTAATCGTCTCAAGTAACTCGTTTTCTCCCGGTGAACCCGGCAGGGGAAACTTCACTGTCGCTGAGACTACGCCATCAGAGACCGCAATGTCTCCGAGCATACCCAGCTCAACAATCGAGCGTTTGAGCTCAGGGTCGTTGACCGGCCGTAGAGCATTTTCTATATCTGTTGTCGAAATCATTGTTCTGTAATCCTTCGAGGTCTCTTTGTTGGTTGGCCCAGGAGGCCCCATTAATGTTGTATGTATGATGTTCTCTGAAGAGTATGAGTTATCAGCGCCTGCGCGCAATATACCCAACGCTTCAAGGACAGATTTACTCCATTATTGCTGATTGTCAAGTCAATGTAAGCTATTTCACCGGTTCTTGTGGTCCTTTGTCTGCGTTGTCGCTCGCTGATTCTCCCGATTGAATGTGGCTCATCTCCATTACTGCTGTTTCCGGTTTTGGTGAGCGTAGAGACTGCCAGAGCATATACACCAGAGCGACGCTGATAGCCGAATCGGCGATATTGAATGTCCACCAGCGCTCGAGATGGAAGTTGAAGAGCGATATATCAAAGAAATTGACATCTATCCAGTCGACAACTTTGCCGTGGACAAAACGGTCTATCAAATTGCCAATTGCGCCTCCGGAAATCAACGCCAACGGAATAGCGACTTTTGCTGAATATCTGTACTGCCAGAGGTAATATCCCAGCGCCAATAGAATTGCGATACCAATGATTGTGTAAAGTGTAGAGCCGCCGAGATTAGTGCCCATCGCGCCACCCTCATTGTAGACCAGTGTCCAACGTAGAAAATCACCAATAACTGAAACTGACCTGCCGGGGATATCAGAGAGTGATGACAGCGCCCAGTTCTTGGTCACTTGGTCGAGTAACGCTACTCCTGCGATAATGGCGACTATCCAGACAGAATGCGAATGTGGCTGACTGAGGGGACTCGGTGTCTCCGGCGCTTGTGGATGCGCTTTCATTGAATCTGGAACTCTGACGTCAGATTGGAAATCAGAAGGGGATTTATCTGTGTTCATTGAGGATATAATCTCGCAGGTGGATGACGACGCTGGAAGTGTCAGCGGATGGTTGGTCGGGTTTTCAGGAGAAATCTCCGACGTGACACTATTTTCGTTTGGCTTCTTCTTCGGCGGATTTGCATTCGATGCAGTATCGAGCATGAGGCACCGCCAGCAAACGCTCAAAACTGATTTTTTTGCCACAGGTGTGGCACCGTCCGTAGCGGTCTTCTTTCATTCTTCTGAGCGCTTCATCGATATTGTAAATAAACCTGCTCTGATGACTGGCCAGCAGAAACGCTTTTTCGCGTTCCTGCATGTCGGTGCCGAGGTCGGCCATGTGGTCAGTGTGGCCGGAAACAGCGCCGGTGGCTTCCTTGAAGGACGTATCAAGATTACCCTTGCGTAGCAGTTCAACCTGCTTGACAAGCTCTTCGCGTTTTTTCAATAACGCTTTTTCTAATCGTTCCAGCTCTCGTTTTCGCATACACAGACTCACATCTGCGGCAAATCACTATCTCTCAGTACTAATACATATCACTATAATTCTCAGACCCGTTGTAAAGAGATTGTCGCCTTTTCACCATTGATATCACATTCCTGCGTAATATCCGCAGTCTTGCTTCCGTTCGTTGAATCTTCCACCTGCAGTTTTTCCGCCAATGTCTCATGACGCAGTAACTGCTCATGTGCCCGGAGAGCGTCCTTGAGCGTGGTGGAAGTCGCAATGTCTACTTCTATTCTGTCAGTGACCTCAAAATTCGCCTGCTTGCGCAAGTTCTGAATGCGATTCACTGTTTCCCTGGCAAACCCTTCGCTGATAAGCTCCGGTGTCAGCCGGGTTGACAGCGCAACTGTCACACCGCCATAGGATTCAACCGCATAGCCGTCCTTTTCGTTGCGGGTAATCAGCGCATCCTCGCTGTCAAGCTGTACTGATTCTCCCTCAAAATCAATCAGAATCTTACCGCTCTCCTCCAGTCTACGAACCTCATCAGAGCTGAGATTCGCCACCAGTGGCGCCAGCTGTTTAACCTTGCCGCCGAATTTCTTGCCGGCAGTGGCAAAATTCAGCTTGGCTGAATAGGAGACCACCTCTGCGGCGCTATCTAAGCTGTTGATACTCTTGAGATTCAACTCGCCCTTGATTTCAGCAAGGTCGCCTGACAGTGAATCAAACGAGATCCCGTCCGGTAGCGCCACAGACATTTCCGCCAGTGGCTGACGGATTTTCAAGTTGTGTCGCGTGCGCGCCGAGCGTCCGAGTGTCACAATTCTCTGCACCAGCCCCATTGTCGTTTCCAACTCAGAGTCCACCAGCGCCATGTCGGGTTCGGGGTACTCAACCATGTGCACCGACGGCGCCGACTTGAGTGTCTTTGCGTCTGTCAGTTCACGGTAAAGCAGTTCTGAAATCAATGGTGTAATCGGCGCGGTCAATTTGCTCACTCCGAGCAGAATCTCATAGAGTGTCAAATAGGCGCGCATCTTGCCGCTGTCCTCTCCTGCGCCCCAGAAACGCTTGCGGTTGCGGCGCACATACCAGTTGGAAAGATCATCAATCACAAAATCGCTGAGTTTGCGCAACGGGCGGGTCAGTTCGTAGTCATCGAGTTCTTTGATTGTATTAGCGACAATTGAATTGTACTTGCTGATTATCCATTTATCAATTCGTTCCGGCTCTCCTGCGCGCTGATGCAGATATTCGAGAACCGTCACACCTTCGGCTTCGGCCTTGTCCTTGATATTGTCGATATTGGCATAAAGCGCGAGGAAGTTGTAGCAGTTTTTCAGCGTGTCAAAATACTTGCGCAGAGTTTCTTTAAGTCCGTCTTCGTCAAACTTGGTCGGTGTCCAGGGACTCGAAGTGGTCAGCAAATACCAGCGAAGCGGGTCCGAGCCATACTTGTCCACCATCTCAAACGGATCAACGACATTGCCCTTATGCTTGGACATTTTCTTGCCGTACTTATCAAGAATAAACTCCATCACCAGCACATTCTTAAACGCCTGTCCGGTTTGGCATTTGCCGAGCTCCGGATGTCCGGCTTTGAGCATGGTCCCGATTGCCAGCAATGAGTAAAACCAGCCGCGTGTCTGGTCAATCGCCTCGGCGATAAAGTCCGCCGGGAATGTCACCTGTTCGACAAGCACTTTGTTTTCAAACGGATAATGCCACTGCGCATAGGGCATTGAGCCCGAATCAAACCAAACATCGCATAGCTCCGGAATCCGTCGCATTGTCCCGCCGCACTCACATTTCAGCAGGACATCATCCATTTGCGGCTTATGCAAATCGACTTCATCCCGCGCCGGTGGATTGACCGCTTCAGAAAGCAATTGCTCAATCGAGCCGACCGCGCGCATCTTGCCGCACTCATCGTTTTCGCATTTCCAGTACGGCAGAGGTGTGCCCCAGAAGCGCTCACGCGACAATGCCCAGTCGACATTGTTTTCGAGCCAGTTATTCATCCGGCCGGAGCCGACCTCTGGCGGTTTCCAGTTGACCGCCTGCGAACTGGCCAGTAATTCATCACGAAACTGTGTCGTGCGGATATACCAGCTTGGTCGGGCGATATAAATCAGTGGCGAATGACAACGCCAGCAGAATGGATAACTGTGGACATACTTTTCTTTTTTGAACAACCGCCCGGCTATCTTCAGGTCTTTGATGATTTCGACATCAGCGTCTTTAATCCACATCCCGGCATACTTACCGGCCAAATCTTTGAAATGGCCGTTCGGCTCAATCGCCTGCGCCACCGGCAGGCCTTCTTTTTTGCCGACCTCATAGTCGTCAGCGCCAAAGCCCGGCGCGATATGCACAATCCCGGAGCCGTCATCGAGTGTCACAAAGTCCGCCGACACGACCGTATAGGCCGGCGCCTCGAACTCCGGATAGAAATCGAATAGTGGCTCATACGCGCTACCGACTAATTTCCCGCCCTTGACTGTCTTGAGAACCTGTGGGTCGGGCGCGTTCTTGTCGTCGCGCTTGAGCATCGCGAACACCGGGTCAACCAACTCACTGGCCATCACAAGTTTTTCATCACCGGCCTGCACAATCGCATAGTCAGCGTCGCCCTTGACCGCCAGCGCCACATTCGACGGCAAGGTCCAGGGTGTGGTGGTCCAGACGAGGAATGAATAATCCGCGTCACGCGCCTTCATTTTGACATACACCGATGGATCGGAGACTTCCTCATAGCCCTGCGCTACTTCATGTGACGACAAGCCGGTTTCACAGCGCGGACAAAACGGCACAGTGCGATGTCCCTGATAGACCAGGCCCCTATCGAAAAAGTCTTTCAGTATCCACCAGACTGATTCGATATAATTGTTCTCAAGTGTCACATAGGGATTATCAAGGTCCAGCCAGAATGCGGTCCGGCGGGTCAGCTTGTTCCAGTCTTCAAGATAGGTGAAAACCGAGTTGCGGCATTCCTGATTGAACTTCGCTACACCGTATTTGACAACATCCTGTTTGTTTTCCAGCCCGAGTCGCTTTTCGACTTCTATTTCCACCGGCAGGCCATGCGTATCCCAGCCGCCTTTGCGGTCCACCCGATAGCCCTGCATGGCTTTGTAACGGCAGACCATGTCCTTGATAGTGCGGGAAATCAGATGATGAATCCCCGGACGGCCATTGGCGGTCGGCGGACCTTCGTAGAAGACAAATTGCTCACGGTCTTGCGCGGCTTCGGAGGCGCGCTGGAAGATTCGCTCCTTGTCCCAAAAAGCAAGGATATCCTCTTCGGCCTGTGGCCAGGTGAAATTTTTATCAAATTGTGCGAATGGCATAGTGTTGTAATCTTCAGTGTTGCAACTTGAATCTCAAATCAGGTTACTGCAATAGCTTATCAGCCGCAGGTGTCAGAGCGCCCCCGAACACACCGGCTTCGGTGACGAATGTAGGCGTTTTCAGAGAGGATGTAAAGCGGGATTTTGTCGTTGACAGAGCCGGTTAGGTCGGAGCGCAGTCCATCCTAAAGCTCATCCTCGTCACCGTAATCGTCCTGCGCGGAATCAGTCTCCAGCTCAGGATTCGGGACATCTTCGAATGTGTCGGCTTCAGCGACAACGAACTCTGTTTGGCCGGTTTCAAGCATTTGGCGCACAAATGGCACACAGCGACGGCAATTGTCGCCGAATTGGAGATGGCGCTGTAATTCTGCGACTGTTGTGAGCCCCTTTTGTTGCGCCAGCTCCTTCATCTTCGAAAACCGGACACCGTGACAGCGGCATTTGATAAACTGATACATTGGGAGTATTCGATTCAGTCAAGCAGAATTTCATTGAATTCGGTTTGTCCGGTTGCCAGTGTCCGGCGGATATATGGCAGACAGGTCTGGCAGTTATCACCGAAAGGGAGCTCTTGTTGCAGAGTTGTCAGCAATGTTTCTACATCTGAAATATGTTTTTCATCAGCGAGCGCTTTTATCTCAGCGAATGAAATGTTGTGGCAGATACAGTGTGTGATTTTCATGAGCGATTTGTTGTTCGTGTCATGCTGAGCGTAGCGAAGCATCTTGTTTGTTGTAGCAGAATGAATGTAGGTCGGGTTCCGAACGCGCTTTAGCGCGAGAGAAACCCGACATATTGGGTTGTAGCATAACATGTCGGGTCTCCCAACGGGGTCGCCCACAGCTTGCTGTGGGTTTGTTACGGTTATAGTAACTATCTGTTGTTGCACAGGCCAAGGCCTTCTTTGAGATACGCATGATGGTATGTAATTGACCGCGTAGATTGAGAGATTCCCACAGCAAGCTGTGGGCGACC
>CAZFAL010000026.1:20306-21773 GCA_964516945.1 uncultured Ignavibacteriales bacterium | reverse complement strand
TGAGAAACGAATCTGTGCGAATAGCGGTTATCGGCGGTGGAGCGGCCGGTTTTTTTGGAGCTATCTCTGCGGCGACACATGCGCCGGAAGCGGAGATAGTTCTCTATGAAGCCACACATAAGCCACTGGCAAAAGTGCGTATTTCCGGAGGCGGCAGATGCAACGTAACTCATCACTGCTTCGACCCCGCTGAGTTGTGCAAGAACTATCCACGAGGCGCAAGAGAATTGCGCGGGCCATTCAGCCGCTTTCAGCCGCGTGACACAGTTGAATGGTTCAAGAAGCATGGCGTGCATCTGAAAACTGAGTCCGACGGACGGATGTTTCCGGTTAGCGATGATTCAGAGACGATTGTTTCATGTCTTGTCAATGTGGCCAACGATAAACGTATTGAGTTACGTCGCGGCTCACGTGTCAAAGATATTCGCCGACGACAAAGCGATTCCGGCGCGCCGGACTTTGTTGTGACTTTGCAGGACGGCTCAAGCTTCGAGTATGACAAGGTTCTCCTGGCAACCGGTAGCGGCAAACGTGGATACCAATTCGCTGAAGCATTAGGGCATACGATTGTTCCCTGTGTGCCGTCACTGTTTACGTTCAAAGTCGCCGATTCCCGCCTTCGTGACCTTGCCGGAGTGAGTTTCGACAGTGTCTCGCTGATATTGAAGCTGATATTAAAAGCGGGCGGTGAGCGTGTCTTCAAACAATCGGGGCCGTTGCTCATCACCCACTGGGGACTCAGCGGCCCGGCGGTTTTGAAACTCTCGGCCTGGGGCGCCAGAGCGCTGTATGATAACCACTACAATGCGGAGCTATCCGTCAACTTTCTGCCTGAACAGGATGAGCGCCTATTGCGCATGACTATCACAGAACGGAAAGCCAGCCATCCCAAAAAGCGAATCGGCGGTGATAACCCGTTTGCCTCAACAGGGATTCCAAATCGCTATTGGCAGCGTATTACTGAAATCAGTGGGGTCGGCGAACAAGTGACATGGGCAAATCTCAAAAGTGCGGCAATATCGACAATCATTGAGGAATTGAATCGGGCGCAATTTGCTGTTCGTGGCAAAGGGATTTTCAAGGACGAGTTTGTCACCTGTGGCGGGGTGAAACTCAGCGAGGTTGATTTTAGAACCATGCAGAGTAAGATCTGTCCGGGATTGTTTTTTGCCGGTGAGATTCTAAACATTGACGGTATCACCGGTGGTTTCAATTTTCAAAACGCCTGGACCACCGCCCGGCTGGCCGGAAGCGCTATCGCCTCGGAGGCGCTGTAGCATCGGCAACAACCGACTTAAACGCCTTCGCACAAACTACTTACCGGCATGTTGACTATCATCTTCTCTGCCACTCATGGACTGGTTGAGTCTTTGTTAAGCTCTCTTTTTTTTGCAATTCAATATCTTTTTCTGCAAACCGGCGGAACAATAGCCCCCATAAATCCGGTTAAGGGACTTTGGACAGGGG
>CAZFAL010000026.1:7231-20206 GCA_964516945.1 uncultured Ignavibacteriales bacterium | reverse complement strand
AACTAAACAAATACTCACAATATCAGGTAGGGAGGTGTTATGAAACACCGTACAAGCGCCTTTATAGGCGGAGCATTCCTCTTACTAACAACTTCATCCTGCTCGGTGATGGGCAGTATGATGGCGCCGATGATGGGCATGGGCGACAAAATGAGCGCCATGAAGAACGAGGACAAGATTATTGCCATGTCCCCCGACGAAATGAAGAAATACGCCAACGCCAAAGAGCAGGCGGCGTGGGAGCATGGCAAAGAGATGTTCGACGACCCGGAGCTGGCCGGAGCAAAGATGGGCGTTTCCTGTAATTCATGTCATCCCGGTGGCGGCACGACCGGTGGCGAGGCGCAGGTTCCGATGCGCAAGTTCAAAATGCCGATTCCAACCTTGATTGGCGCGGCGGGCACATTCCCGAAGTACAAGATTCCCAATGATGAAGTGATTACGCTCCAGCAAATGGACAATAATTGCAACAGAATGTTCATGGGCGGTAATGGCCTGCAGTTGAACAACACTGACGCCTGGGATCTCGAAAAGTATGTCGCCTCGTTGAGTAACGGCGAAGAAGTTTCAGTCGGCGGTCAAATGACAGATTCAGATAACTAAGATCAGGGTGAAGGATAGCAAGAACAATGAAACAAGCAAAGACACTACTAACGGTCTCCGCCCTGCTTTTTGCCTCAGTTGCAATTACGGTCAGTTGCGGAACAACCTCACGCTACAAAGCAGATGAATTCGGTCCCAAGCAAGAGGGCAAGATGGACGTCGCTCTGGCGAATATCGACAAAGCGATGGGCGATATGGCCGCGACCAAGAAGCGCGCAATGGCCAAGCAGGCCGAAGTATTGCGTCTCGGTAAGGCGCTGTACAATGACACAAGCTTAGGCACAAACGGCCAGTCATGTAATTCATGTCATCCCGGCGGCGGCACAACCGGCGGTGAGGCGCATGTCGCCAAGAAAATGGGACATGGACCGTATGAATTGCCGATTCCAAGTCTGGTCGGCGCTTCAGCGCGTTTTCCGAAATACAAAATCCCGAATGACGAGGTCGTCACGTTGGCGCAGATGGACAACAATTGCATTCGTATGTTCCTCAGCGGCAAACGTCTGCCGCTCAACAGCCCGGAGTCATTCTATTTGGCGACCTATGTGTCCTCATTCAGCAATGGCGATGAAGTGCAAGTCGCCGGCTCAAAATAGCCCGCAAACGCTATCATAAGGCTCTGTTATAAAGAGCGGTTATTCACTACTGGCGACCCGGAAAACATTTCCGGGTCGTTTTTTTGTGGAAGCGCAACAATTGTGTATCTTTTTTGTGTTGCTTTATCGTGGCCGGGAAACAAAAACTCTCGTTGTTTGTTATTGAGTCTGAGTCACTTGTTCGCTGAAGATGAATAGATTCCATACAATAAAAGGGAAGTAGGGTGTGAAAACATTACACGCACAAGAGCCATTGACTTCAGAGCCATTGACTTCAAAGCCGCCAACTTCAAAGTCACTGACTTCTACCAGAGCATGGAAGCAGGCGCTACCGGCGCTGGCGTTCATTCTGGTTTTGGCGCTCAGCTCTCAGTCATTCGCCGGTGACGCTGACAAATCAGGGCAATCAGGATTTATGCAGGCCGCCAAAGAATTTGCCGGTAGTTCACTGGTCAAACAAAAAAACTGTGTCACCTGTCACACTATCGGTGAGTCCGGCGGCACAGTCGGGCCGATTCTGAATCAGATTTCAAATCGTCGCACGGAAGAATGGTTGCGGCAATGGTTCAAAGACCCGAATTCACTCAAACCGGGCACGAAAATGCCGAACTTCGGTTTTACTGACGCCGAATTGGATGATCTGCTGAGTCATATGACAAAGATGAAACAGGAAGTGAACAGCGACGCAATTCTGGCGGCAAACAATGATCCAATCGACGCCGGCAGGGCGCTCTTTCGCGCGTATGACTGTCTGGCATGTCATCGAATCGGTAATGAGGGACGGTTTGTCGGGCCGAACCTGACCTGGGTTGGAGTGCGCAAACCACAGAAATGGGAGGCGGTCTGGCTGAAAGACCCTCCGGCCTACAAACCCGGCACATTTATGCCAAACTTTCATCTGTCAGACAAAGAGATTGACGCCCTGACAGCGTTTCTGCACGCCCAACAGGGTCAGGAAAATGATAAGGCGCGCAAATGGGAAAGTATGACTTCGTTTATTCTCGATGCGCGTCCGCGCGAACGCGGGCGACTGGTCGCTGAGCGTGTGGCCTGTTGGAGTTGTCATGGTGAAGGACTCACCGGCGGTGTCAAGAATCCAAATGCTAAGCCGGACGAAATGGTACCGGATATCAGCAGCGCGTATCTTGATCTTGATGAAGATGAGTTAAAGGGTATTATCCTGAACGGCAGACACACTGAAAAGCTGGACCCTGTGGGACCTGAGCCGTTTTCCTGTCCCGCCTGGAAAAGCGCATTAACCGACAGCGAATTAGAAGACCTGCTCTCCTATTTGGAAAGTATTGTTCCGGAAAGCGCAAAGTGGGAATTTGAATAGTCCAGAGTGCGAAAGTCCGGTATAAGCTCTAAGTGGCAAAAAAAGCGTGTTGCACATGATTTCGAACAGTCATAGTTTCAAAACAATGAGGTGGAAAGTGAATCTGACAAAAGCAGTATACAACAGAAGTATGACAGCGGTCATAGTGGCCACAGTGGCGCTCTTCGGCGTAGCTGTGTTCGCGCCGGCAAATGTTTCTGCCGGCGATTCCGGATATAAAGTTGTCGCTGTGGACGACGGCGGCTCAGTTTCCGGAGTTGTCCGGTTTGGTAGCAGGTATCCCAAGCGCAAAAAGATTCGTATCAGTAAGGACAATGAAACCTGCGGGACAATCAAGCGCTCCGAGAAGTTTTTGGTCTCGAAAGAAAACAAGGGACTGCAAAATGTGCTGGTGACGATTGAAGGTGTCAAGGCCGGCAAGGCGCCGCATATCGCCAAATCAATTACCCTGCAACAAAAAGGGTGCACGTATGTGCCGCATTTTCAGGTCGCTGAAGTAGGCGCCGACGGAGTGGATTTGAAACTCGTTAACGATGACGGCATCTTCCACAACGTACATACGTATCTTGGTGATTCAACAGTATTCAATGTTCCACAACTGGGAACACAGCATGAAATCACACAAAAGCTCTCAGGGCCCGGTGTGGTTAAAGTCAATTGCGATGTCCATGACTGGATGTCCGCTGATATCGTCCTGCTGAAAGATAACCCATATTATGCCGTTACAAACAAGAACGGCGAGTTCCTGATTGATGACATTCCACCGGGAACATATACGGTCAAAGCCTGGCATGAGGCGCTGGGAACGATGACGAAAGAAGTGACGGTTTCTGACGGTGAGGATTCACAGCTTGATTTTGTTATCAAGGGTAAATCGAAGAAGAAAAAGAAGAAATAACCAGACTAAGTAATCCCGGTAATCAAGAAACTCCCCGCTGAAGAAACTTTCGGCGGGGAGTTTTTTCGATTGTGTTCAACAATCAGCGCTAAGATTTGTGGAATTGCTGCAGGTGCGAATTGGTTTTGGAATCAACCCCAAGCTTGCGCAGGATGTCGTCCATCAAACACCAGCCGCTGAAGCCGGATTGCAGCAGGTTCAATCCGACAAATGCAGTAAACAGGTACCAGCGGGAATCAACCCAATACCCCAGCGTCAGTGACACCAGCACAAACGCTCCGGCAATCACTCGAATCATACGCTCTCTATTCATCATAGCCCCCTATGTTTTAATCTTTTTGTCATCACACTCTCAGAAGCTGCGTCGCAACCGGACATACAGATTGCTATTGTCACGGAACTGACCGAATGTCGTATTCGGCTGGTTGCCGTCAACCACATTACCTCCGACAGTTATTTTTACATTATCTGAAAATGTGTATTCAACCGACGGTCGCAGATAGTAATCTTCTTCACTAATCCCCCAGTACCCGAAGAAGCTCAGCTTGAGTGTCTGATACCAGAGCATCTTTGTCAGCCGCAGTGTGACGGTGTGCCGTAGTTCATCCGGCGCCGCAATTCCAGCCGAGTCAAACGGCGCTTTGAAGGCGTCATAATCAGTGGTCAGATCACCGAACCATTGGGCGGAGACTGTCAGGTCATTACCGAGACTCTTTTCAGCGCCGATGAGGCCTTTGATTGAGGTGTTTGGTATGGCAGGATTTGTGCCTTTGCTATCCTCTTCACTATTGTAAATGGCTCCTTCTGCATTCACGAGCAGACCTCGCACTGAGCCACGTATTGATGCGCCGACAGACGACATCCGGGGCGCAAACAGTTTCCCGTCTGACGTGGCCCCCAGCGGTTGCGGAAAAAATCCCCGATAGCCATAGAGCGCCCATTCGTTTGAACCGAGATAGCCGGATACTCTTGCGAACAACTCCGCATTCCCGATGCTCCGCTGAGGTTCAACTATCGGCGCGGAAGAATCAATTCCAACCGAGCGCATCAGGAACGGATTGAAAATCGAAAGCCGCTCACCGGTGGGCAGATTGTCCATCGTGTAATTCGGCGCAACGGCAAACTCAAACGTAGCGCCACCTTTGTAGAATGAAAAGCGCGCCAGATCCTGCGGACGTTTGAGATAGGAAAGGTCCTGCCCGGTAAAGAACGCGACCCAGTCTTTCGCAAACAGGTCATTGACAAACAGCAGATCTCCAGTGCCCCATGTGGCGACCTGCCGCCCGACTTTGACACTCATCCAGTCGGCGACATATAATTTGAGATAGGCCTCACGAATATCAACCGAGACATCTTTCTTGAGCGCATAGTCTGACAGAAAGTCCATCCGCACATAATACTCTTCCCTATCACTGGAGCCGGACAAGCGCAATTGCGCGCGAGCGTCACCACGCGGGTAGTCACGATTCTGAAAAGTCGCTCCACCGTCGAGCGCCATGTTCTGCTCAATGCGCGCGGCTTGTGTGATTTCGGTGAAACCGTCAAGATACACTTCGGCCTGCGCTGTTCCGGGCGCTCCGGTAGACAGTCCGATCAATAGCGCTACAACAACAATCACGGGTTTGATATTATCACGGTAGAGTTTCATTGTTATTCCTCCCCCTCGAATGTCTCACATTACCGCAATGACCGTGGCGGATTTTTCAGCAGACGCTCTTTGTAGTCGCCGGGCTTGAGTTCAACTTTGTAGGTGACACCGCTGAACGTGATAGTCGTGACATGATTCTTCTTCACATTTTTCATGGTGCGCGACACCGCTGTCGGTACGCCTTCAATTGTTTCTATCTTATCAATTGTAAAGACACGAATCAGCTTGTCTTTTTTGCTGTAATACTCCTCCTTGACCGGCAGGAGATAATCAGGATCAATCCATGTTTTCCGGTAGGCATAGTCGGATTTCTTTTGATTGATAGGTGTGGACTTCACGACTTTCATCGTCTTGCCGTTGTATTCTTCATCAGGAAGAAACTCATGCGTATCCAACAACGGCAAACGCCCTGAGACATCCTCATAGGAAAAATCAGAGCCGACAAACGCCTCCTGTTTGTTATCAGAAGCGATGCGCTTTACCAAATCGATTGCCGGCACATAGAGCCAACGGTCATCGTCACCGTTGGCATGTTTCAGTGTCAGCACAGTTGTCTTGCGCACATCGGAGGGCTTGGTGAAATAGACATAGTAATCCTGATCGCCCATGTCTTTGATATCAGTGCGCAGCATCCAGAATTCACGTGTACGTGTGCGCCCCTTCTTATCAGTCAAGGTCATAGTCACATGCGCTTTGCCGCCGTCGGCTGCGTAATAGTAACTCTGATGCACAGCGTCCATTAACTCTCGCGCGGTTTTCGCTTCGGCAAAGGCCTTGGTTCCAAATAGTCCGGTCAGCAATGACGCCGAGACCAGAACCAGAATTGAGCTGAATACTATTCGTTTCATTTTTCTGTCTTCCTCTCTATGATTGTTGTACTGCTTCATTCGTAGTGATATCATCTTTTGCCGCCCGCTTCTTACCGCCCCAGGTTTCGAAGGCGCGTTTTCCTCGTAAGCTTACAAGCGCCGGAAGCGTGACCAGAGCGCCCACTCCGGAAAGCCCCATGATTGCGAGGAAGAACGAACCAACCGTGATATATGGGACTAATTCCGAAGTGAGCAAAGGTGTGAACCCCAGCGAGATGACAATGATGTTGCGGGTTATTGCCCGCGCGGGTTCACCAAACAATTCCCTGAGCGTTGCCTGCGCATCGCCGAGCCGCTTGTATATATCCTGTCCGCGTTTGAGAAAATGAATTGCGAAATCAATCGACAACCCGAGCGTCAATGACGAAAGCACAGCTATCGGCATATCATATTGCTTGCCGGAGAATCCTACGGCGCCATAGACCAGCGCAATCGTCACCGACAGTGGAATCATGGAAATCAAGCCCATCGATACCGAGCGCAGCAGGAAAATCATCATCAGCGCAACAATAATAAATGAGCCCAACAAAGCGCCTATCATACCTTTGACAATCTTTTCCTGCCAGATGACATTGATATAACTAAGTCCCGCCCAGTCAAACGTCAGACCTTTGGGAGCCGGGTTATTGGCGACAAACTCATTTGCGGCATCTATGACACTTGAAACCGCGCGATTGTCGCCCTCACGTAGTTGCACCCAGACAATGGCTTTATCACCGTCGGGCGTAATAAACTTGTAGAGATCCTCAGGATCACCGCCTGAGATTTCGTAGAGAAACAGCTCTTGTGCGATTTCTTTTTCGTTTTGCGGTATGGCGTACATCGCACTGTCCCGGTCATGTAATTCGAAACGCACTTTCTTGATAATATCCGTCACCCCGGTTGTTGAACCGACATTTGGCAAAGAGTCCAAACGGTTCTGCAATCTCTGCATATAGTTTAGTGTTGCGGCGTTCTTGACAGAGCCGCTTTCGGTGTTTGTTCCGTCGAATTCGAAATACGTCATGTATGTGCCGGCGAGATGTTTTTTGAGTGTCCGTTCGGCAATTCGCACCGGGTTATTATATTTGAACCAGCGAATTGGATTGTCATTGACTACAATTTTGCTGATACCGATAACAGAGATTCCGAGCAGGATTGCAGAGACAGCGACAATTCCGACACGACGACGCATCGTCCATTCTCCGAGCCGTGGTAGCGCTCTCGACAACCATGTGCCTTCATCACCATGCACACCGAAAGTTTCCAGCGTCTTTTTAGAAATGAGCACCGCATAGGCGGGATTGAAAGTGACAGACAACAACCAGGCCACCGCCACACCAAAGGCAACAAACCCGCCAAACACCTGCACCGGTGGAATATCAGCCATAGCCAGCGAACCGAACCCGACCATCGTGGTCAGGGAGGTGAAGATCATCGGACTGAAGAGTTCATCCATCGTCGAGGCAATCGCCAGTCGACGGCTCTTTGTCAGCTGGTATCTGTCGTGAAATTCCGATAGAATGTGCACCGAATTCAACACCGCTATCGGCATGAGAAAGATGGCTATCATGGAGCTCATGATGTGCACCGTGTACCCGAGTGTCACTAAAAGACCCATCGTCCACGCGACAGTCATAATCGCGACAATCATCGGAGCCATGATGACTTTAACCTTGCGGAAGAAAATCAGCAGGAGAATCATAATCAACACACCGGCCATCGGGGCGCTGAACGCCATCTGGGTAAACATTTGCTGGCCAAAGGTGTCTTCTGCGATAGGCAAACCGGCTATCTGGGGAGTTGGAAACCCGCCGAGTGAATCAATGTCGGCTCTGATTGCTGTCGCAACCGCATGCGCATAGCTTTTTTCTTCGAGCGGAACATAAACCGCGATTGTCTTGCCATCCCTTGAGGCCAGTTTACCGGCAAGAATCGGATTCTCACTTATTTTTTCAGCCAGAGTAGGTTGCGCGCCGGTGATATGTTTTCGCGGTTTGTTCAGTCGGTCAACAACCAATGCGCCATCCGCGTTTTGATAAATGTCATCAACGGTGGAGGGAGCCATGATATCATCGACAACGACGCCATCCATTTCTGATATCAACTCCACCAGTTCACTGAGTTTGCTCTCAAATTCAGGAGTCAGAACCGGCTTGTTGTCATCGGAGAAACCAACGACAAGAAAGTCCGACAGATTGAACTCGTCTTTGATGCGGGAATGAATAACACGCACCGGCTCAGTCTTTTCAAGCATGTTCTCCGGGTCGGTGTCGATAATCGCTTTGGGAATCTGAATCGCGAACCCGATAGTAATCAGAGTGGCAATGATAATTATCAGCCGGGGATGGTTAATCGAAAAATTCACTATTTTGTATTTCGACATTTCCTGGTCTTCCTCTTCTGTTCATTCAGACGCTTCTTTTGTTGAACGGAATGGTACAAAGAATATCTACAGATTTCATCTATTGAGAACAATTCTTCATATATTCTCAGCATACTCCCGGCATTCTCTCAACATTCTCTCAACGCATACGACGGAACCTCTATTGTCGCCGTATGTGGTATATGAACCGGAAAGTGAACAATGGCCGCAGACTTTTTGTGAGGACTGACTTTTTTGGATTGAAGACTCTGATATAGATTGAACAAGAGAACCTGCCGGAAGTGAGAAAGCTCAGGCATTCACCTACAGGCAGGGCGCTACGACAGCTAAACAACTGGTAAGCAACAGGTAAACAAAAGGATAGGGCTTTTATGGAAAAGCGGAGGGAGCGTCTATTCAGGCGCCTGTGTGTTTTTGGCGTCCCATTTTTTCTCGCAGGCGGCGCGGAGCTTGGCGCTCAACCCGGCGGGTAGCTTCTCTTCTTTGTCTTCGCAGTAAACACGTACCGTTTTGGTCAATGAATCGAGCATAATCCGGCAGTTCGGGCAGTTTTCCAGATGCTTTTCGAGCTCTTCACAGAGTTCATCCGCGAGTTCATTATCAATATAGTCTGATAATTCGCTAAGCATTTTCTTACAATTACGAGCCATATGCCTTTGCCTTCCCCTGCTCAAAGTGCGGAGCCAGTGACTTTCGTAGCGCCAGTCGCGCTCGCACTGCCCGGGATTTGACAGCCGTTTCTGTCAGCCCCAGCGCCTTTGCAGTCTCGCGGGTAGACAACCCCTCAGCGTCCCGCAGAAGAAATACTGTACGATATTTCACCGGCAATTCCGCCAACGCGCTATCCAGCAACCCCCGCAATTCCTTTTGAGCAAATACTTCTTCGGGATCACGCCACTCAACCAAGTCAGCCGTGTCTGCGCCATGATTATGCGCTCCGGCCGGAGTAACATCCTCCCAGTTAATCTCACGACGGGTCTTGCCCTGCCTTAGTTCATTACGTCCCAGATTCAAGCCAATACTCATCAGCCATGTCGAAAACTGTGAATCACCCCGGAATCGTTCAAAACCGTCTACCGCTTTGAGAACTGTCTGACTGAGCAGGTCTTCAGCTCGCTCCTTATCTCGCGTCAGACGGGTTAATACACGCAACACCATCGGCGCAGATTCTTCTATTAGCATCCAGAATGCGTCACGATCCCCATTTCGGGCGCGACCGATCAGCGTCTGTTCCTTTACCTTAGACATACACCGCTAATATCGGTCGCAGAGTTTTTTGACGCAAGTATGTTGTGAGATTGTCTCCCGGCTGATAGTCTTTGAAAAAACAACGGGAGGAGCACACAGCCCCCGACTATAGCGGGCGTCAACGCGCCGCAGAAGGGTGACGCACTATATCACCGCTAATCATATAGATTATGTCCTCAGCGATATTTGTCGCATGGTCGGCAATACGCTCAAGCTGGCGAGCGACACCGAGATAGTATAT
The DNA here is from genome assembly GCA_964516945.1 of uncultured Ignavibacteriales bacterium. Classification (GTDB taxonomy): domain Bacteria; phylum Zixibacteria; class MSB-5A5; order GN15; family JACZUZ01; genus JAJRPJ01. The sequence continues at coordinate 10,402 of CAZFAL010000026.1, read as the reverse complement.
CAAGCCGTCTATGTTGGCGGGGTTATCTGTAATAGCGCTTTTGACCTTCGTGTAGGCCTCACGGTTCATTTCATCAATGATGTCATCTTCCTTCATCACCGCCAGCGCCAAATCACCATTGGAGTCTATCAAGGCAGTCAAACTGTCTCGCAACATCTTTTGGGTAATTTCACCCATAGTGGTAACATCAAACGGCGCCGGAATCTCCGGCATATTCGCCAGCTTCCGGCCACGTTTAGCGACGTTCGCGGCCAAGTCGCCGATGCGCTCCAGGTCATTGTTGATTTTCAAGACTGCGACAATGAATCGCAAGTCGATTGCCACCGGCTGATGCAGGGCCATGATTTTCAGACAATCTTCTTCAATATCAACTTCACTTTTGTCGACTTCGGCGTCGGCGGCGATGACCTCTTCGGCGAGTTTAGCATCACGCTGACTGACAACTATCACAGCCTGATTTACCTGCTTTTCAACCATGGCCGAAAGTGACAGAATGCTTTTCTTGAGTCTATCAAGCTCCCGTTTCAAATGCGCTGGCATATATCATATCCTCTTTATGGTTTTCAATAACACAAGATGGTTGGCAGACAGGTTTGCGAATGAGCCGATTTGTGATTGAACGCTGACCAACGAATAGAATCATCCGAAGCGTCCGGTGATATAATCCTCTGTTTGTTTGACCGAGGGATTGGTGAATAGTTCCTTGGTTGCGCCCATTTCTATTAAACGCCCTTCATAGAAAAACGCGGTCAGCTTGGACACCCGCGCCGCCTGTTGCATATTGTGTGTAACTATCACGATTGTGTAGTCTTTGCGCAGTTCATCAATCAAGTCCTCGACACGCGCTGTTGAGCGCGGGTCAAGCGCCGAGGCCGGTTCGTCCATCAGCAGAATCTCCGGGTCGACGGCCAATGCTCTGGCGATGCACAAACGTTGTTGCTGTCCACCGGACAAATCCAGAGCGCTTTTATGCAAGCGGTCTTTGACTTCATTCCAGAGTCCGGCGCGAGTCAGGCTTCGTTCAACTATTTCACTGAGCGCTCCGCTGTTTTTCTCACCGTGGATGCGTGGGCCGTAAGCGATATTGTCAAAGATGCTCTTCGGAAACGGATTTGACTTCTGAAACACCATGCCGACTCTTTTCCGCAAAGCGACAACATCAGCTCCGGGACGATAAATATCCTCGCCGTCAATCAGCGTTTTACCTTCAACACGCGCGCCCTCAATAATGTCATTCATCCGGTTCAAACAACGCAGGAACGTTGACTTGCCACAACCGGACGGACCTATCAGCGCGGTGACACGCTTGGTGGGAATATCCATCGTGATATTGTGTAGCGCCTGTGTTTCTCCATAGAAAACAGACAGGTCCGTAACAGTCACTTGCGCTTTCGGGTCACTCATCGTTGTCTTCTTCTCTGCTGATGAATCACTAACTAATGCCGGGACTTGAATTTCTTTTGAAAGCGACTGCGCAGAATGATTGCGCCAAGGTTGAACGCCAGCACTATCACCAACAATACCAGCGCGGTGCCATACTGCATCGGTCGCACGAGGTCCATTTCCGGATGCTGTGTCGCCAGCACATACAGATGATACGGTAGCGCCATCACCTGATCGAATATCGAATGCGGCAGTCTCGGCAGAAAGAATGCCGCGACTGTCAGCAGAATCGGCGCGGTCTCCCCGGCGGCTCTTCCTATTCCCAGAATCGAGCCGGTCATCATTCCCGGCAGAGCGTAGGGTAAGACGTTGGTTCTGATTGTTGTCCATTGAGTTGCTCCCAGCGCCAGACTGCCTTCGCGATATGATCGCGGAACAGCGCGTAACGCTTCTTCACTTGTTACAATAATAGTCGGCAGAATCATCAGCGCCAGTGTCAAACTGCCGGCCAGAATTGATGCGCCAAAATTAAAAAACAATACAAATAGGCCGAGTCCAAACAGTCCGAAGACAATTGACGGCACACCGGCGAGGGTGACAATCGCCAATCGAATGGTCTCGATGAACTTGCCCTGTTTGCCATATTCGGTAAGATAAATTGCGCTGGCAATCCCCAGCGGCAAGGCGACAACAATAGCGCCCAGCACAAGATAGACTGTGCCGACAATCGCCGGTAGTATGCCGCCCTTTGCTCCGCCATTACTTGGGAACCCGGAAAGAAACTCCCAGTTGATGACACCGATACCGTTGCGCACGATGTCAAAAATAATATAGGCAATGACCAGTGTTATGGAATAGGTCACAATGCGGACCAGCCAGTCAAAGGCGATTTCTGCGTAGTTACGTTTCATGAGCGATTCCCATAGCGGCGATAGATTGCGCGCGAGAAAATGTTCAAGCTAAACGTGAAAAGGAGCAAAACAATCCCCACAACGAAAAGCGCGCGATAGTGATCGCTACCAAAGGCGACTTCACCCATTTCAGCGGCAATGGTTGCTGTCATAGTCCGAACCGACTCCAATGGTGAAAACGTGATTTGCGCGGCATTGCCGGTGACCATCAAAACCACCATCGTCTCGCCAATAACCCGCCCCATTCCCAAAGCAATCGCCGCAATAATGCCGGACAATGAGGACGGAACAATCACTCGCCAGAGTGTTTGCAAACGCGAGGCGCCCATCGCCAGTGACGCCTGACGGTATGATTTCGGACAACTCTTGATAGCGTCTTCAGAAATCGAAATAATGGTCGGTATCGCCATCAGCGCTAAGAGTAACGCACCGGTGAGCGCATTCAAGCCGGAATACAGTCCGAAGACATTCTTGACTATTGGCGCCAGTATTATCAGTCCGAAAAAACCGAGGACCACCGACGGTATCCCGGCCAGAATCTCGATAAACGGCTTGAGAATTTCGCGCTCTTTGGGTTTGGCGACCTCGGCGATATAAATTGCGCCAAAGACGCCAAATGGAATTGCGATGAGTGTGGCCATGATGGTCACCAGCAGTGAGCCGGTTATCAGCGGATAGAGACCGTAGCGCTCATTGACAAACGACACCGGTGTCCAACGGGTGTCGAACAACGCGCCGATACCCGGTGAGGAGAAAAAGTCTCCGCCTTCTTTGAAAAGAAAAAGAAAGATGAGCGCCACTGCAATGACGCTCATTGAGGCCGAAGCCGTAAATGTAAGTTTTATGGCTCTTTCTTTCAAAGACATAGGTTTCCACA
>CAZFAL010000026.1:6047-7131 GCA_964516945.1 uncultured Ignavibacteriales bacterium | reverse complement strand
ATCGCCAGCGCGGCTGTTGTGAGAATGAGTTTTGCCTTTTTCATGATTCTTCCTTTTGAGATATTCTTGTTTCTATACTGTTCTTGTCTCTGTGTTCTCGGATTTTACCTGTTCTGCGCTTAAGTGTAGCGCCGAACTGTTACGATTGTGTGAGTATTTGATATACACTGTGTGATAATCGATTTCTGTGTGGCTAAAGTACGGCTGTTCATATCTTGAAAATGATATCTGCCTGAAAACGCTTGTAGTCCTTCATTGACGCAAGGTCGATGTTGTTGATAAGATAGGTGGACGCGGCCTGCACTTTTTTACCGAGGCGCACCTTCAATCCCAACTCATGCCCCTGCGCGTCTGTGCCGCCGCCACCAAAGTCTGAATTGGTAAAGACACCGAGAACCGCATCTTTTTCCAACTTGCGATAATTATATTTGAAGCTCCATGAGCCGGGCTTCTTCGAGGTACTGCTGACACTGAACCCGGCCAGCCAGCCGATGTTGTTGTCTGACGGGTCGGTGTTGTTGGCGTAGTCAAAGAACCCTTTGAGAGCCAGCGAGTTTGTCTTAGTCGCCACTCCGGCAAAGACCTCAACGATATTGTAGTCATACATATAGTTGCCGGAGCCGTCCAGCGTATTGCCGAAACCCTCATTGGTCTTGAAGATAGTCGCATGTCCCTGCAAATTGCTGTAATCGAAGAATCCCGCGCCACCTATCACCGAGGTTTTGCCATCGGAAGATGTAACTTTCAACCCACCCTGCGCGGCGCGTAAACCGGCGTCAACGGTTTTGCTTGCTTCATTAACCCAGAATCCTGCGGCAGTGACGAAAAACTCGGTCTGACCGGACTTGTGCTTGTACGTCGCTGAGACGCCTTCGGGCCGTAAGTCCCCGTCCCAGAACAACTCGGTTTTGCCCGGCTTGTGGAACGGCGTCTTGATTTTGCCGCCGCTGACAGACAATCCCGGCGCTTTTTCAGGTGTCCAATGAAATGAAGCAATGTCGAGATTGATTTGCTTAGTGGAAAAGCCACCGTCGAGGGTCTGATTGGTGGACACCGGATCACCGGAGCCGCTGGCCAGCGAGAA
>CAZFAL010000026.1:0-5947 GCA_964516945.1 uncultured Ignavibacteriales bacterium | reverse complement strand
TCCCTTCATGCCCACTCTCCTCATTTATTTGGGGTTGATAAGGTTACATCTCTAATTCGTTTTTTCGAAGCCATCTGTTACACATCCCACAAAAGCGGGAGTCCCTGGCGCGACATGCGGCCGAGGGGGAGTTAACTACTGCAATATTAGGGAATTGTTAACGTTTGAAGCGGAGTTGGTGAATCTCAGGCCAGTCTCTTAGGCAGGATAATCGAGAAGGTTGAGCCCTTGCCGACGCTACTCTCTACCTCAACCCGTCCACCGTGCGCAAGCGCGATATGCTTGACGATTGCCAGACCAAGTCCTGAGCCGCCGCCTTTGCGGTTGCGGGCCCGGTCTGTACGATAGAATCGTTCAAAGAGCCGCGGGAGATGTTTTTCCTCAATCCCGACACCCTCATCAATCACCCGGAGAACAATCTTGTCTCCGGCAACCAATCCCTCAAGAGTGACAGTCGTGTTCGGCTCACTGTATTTCAGCGCGTTGTCCAATAGATTGATGAGGGCCTGTTCGAGCAAGCGGGCATTGCCGCTGACGCTCAGATTATCCGGCAGATTGGCGGTAATCGTGATTGAGCGTTGATTGGCCTGCTGTTTACAAAACGAGCTTACTGACTTAAAGAGCGCCTCAACTTCAATTGTCTCCCGCTCAAGCTCTGATTCACGCTCTATACGAGAGAGCGTCAGCAGATCATCGATAATTGCCTGCAATCTGTCCGACTGTCTGGCGGCAATCTCAAGAAACTTCCGTTGATTGTCGGACAGGCGCTCATCATCCAATAACAGTGTCTCGATATAGCCCTTGATGGATGTAATCGGTGTTTTCAGCTCATGTGACACATTGGCGACAAACTCACTGCGCACTGATTCAAGCTTTCGTACGTCAGTCACGTCATGTAACATGATTACGACTCCAACCTGCTTCCCGCTTTCATCATGGAGCGGCACTCCATGCGACTGCAGAATCTTCCCGGAGATTAGTGTCAATTCGTCATGTATCGCTTCGTCTGTTTCTGCAATTAGCGTAGCTCTGACAATTCGCTCCAAATCTGTGTTGCGCGCTGTTTCCTGGACTGTCAAACCGGAAACTCTTGCAGGGTCAAGACCAAACCATTCGCATACCGCGCGATTTGCGCTCACGATTCTTTCTTCCATATCTATCGCGAAGACCCCCTCGGACATGCTTTGAAAAATTGCGCGTTGCTCATTAGTCTGCCGTAAGGCATCGGCAATTTGTTTTTTCTGCTGCGCCAGCAATGCAGAAAGCGCGTCCTGCAAATCCGCTATTTCTTCCGCCGCATACTGGTGTGGAACAGTGGTCGAGGGGGGCAAGGCAGAGGCGCTGTCATGATGTAGCCAGAGAGTTAACGCTTGCAACGGCGCCGTGATACGCCGTGAAGCCAGATAACCCAGCAGTCCGGCAAATGCCAGTCCGATTAGAACCGCCAGCGTAGCGCCCGCCGCCGCAGAAGACATCGTGGACCAGCGGGATGCCAGTGGAACGGCGATACGGACAGCGCCAACTATCGCCGAATCGCGATAGAACGGCGCAGCGACAAATTCCGTTTCTACCTGTGTTGTCACATCAAAGCGAAGCGCCGCACCGATTTCTCCGGCCAACGCAGAAATAATTTCCGGACGAGTTCGCATATTGGACACATCAGCAGGGGCCTGCCGACTGTCGCCGACAACAACGCCGGCAAGAGAGACGATAGTCACCCGCGCGTCACTGACGGCGCCGAGACGTTTGCATACCTGGTCTATTTTCTCGGGTTGTGCGGTCCCTATCCAGGGACTCAGAGTTTCTCTGAGAGTTTGCAGCCGAATTAAGGCGTCGCTATTGACTCGCTCAAGATAAGCGCTCCTATCATTGATGAGGGTATAGACGATAAAGACAACGACACCACCGAGCGCCGCTAAGGCAAAAGAGGGATACAATTGTCGGAATAGACGCTTGCGCTTGTTCATTCAAGTAAGGTAGAAAAATCAGCGGAATTTACAAGTAGGTTTCAAGCGATAATTCAGTCGCCTGCAACTCTTCAACCGGCGAATCGATAGCCGACACCACGGACGGTTTGAATCATTTTGCCGGCGGAACCAAGCTTGCGCCGTAATGAGACAATTTGTACATCGACAGAACGATCGGTCACCGGATGATTCTCGCCATGCACACTGTCGACAATCTGATAGCGGGTGAAAACCCAGCCGGGTTTGCGCGCCAGCAAATGCAAGATGCGAAACTCTGTCAGAGTCAAATCCACGGGCTCGTTGTCAACAAGGGCGAGATGTTTGCCCGGATGTATAGTCAGATTGTTGAATGTGATGACCTTGCTGGCATCGGGAACAGAACTTTTGGTCTGGCGTAAACAGGCGCGCACCCGGGCTATTAGCACTCGCGGGCTAAAGGGCTTGGTAATATAATCGGCGGCGCCCAGCTCCAATCCCGTGACAATGTCCGATTCCTCACCTTTGGCTGTAAGCATAATGATGGGAATTGCCTTGGTGTCATTGTCAGATTTAATAATCCTGCAAATATCAAGACCGCTGAGACCGGGCAACATCAAATCCAACAACGCCAAATCCGGGCGCTCCTCACGAAACGCCCCGGGCGCTTCATCCCCATCATGAACCACCCGGACACGGTAGCCCTCACGTTCAAGGTTATACTGAATCAGTGATGCAATTTCTGTTTCATCCTCAACAATCAGGATACGCTCTTTGTGGGATTGCGGTTTTGTTTCGGAGATAGTATTCATTGCGAGTAAGTCTGCGTCATTTACGTTAGCGTTAAGTTAGTATTCAACGCGGATTGTGTAAAGTTTCAGCGCCGCTTTCCCGGCGCTTCGAAGTTTGTATGGTTCGATTGTATTTCCGCCATTGTATAGAGAACAAACCGTCAACTGTACATTCATGGCGCCGAGAATTCTCGATTGAGCAAATAGAGGTCAGCCCTTAACGGGTTGACTGGCATCACCTTAGGGCCGATTATTTGCAGTCGACACAGATGGACACAGAATTGTCTGCGCAAATTGAGACTTGCCGGTATCTTGACCTGCGGAACAAATACGGCCACTCTGCCGTTGTACAAATCGACTGCTCCGGCAGAAACAAATAGCTGACACAATCTCTCTCACGTCGGCTATTGTATGCTAAAGATTGGAGGTTCAAGAATGTCATGGCGACCAAAAATCACTGAAAAATCACCTCGTTTATTTCAAAACGATGTCTTGGAAGTATTATCCCGCACACCACCAAGCATCGTTCCAATCATTTATCTTCCGATAGTTGTGTATTTACTTTGGTATAGCATCAGCTCAGGGAATGTCAGTTATTCAGTAACATTCACTCTGGCGCTGTTTGGCGCGATTAGCTGGTCCATCGCCGAGTACTGGCTCCACAGAGTTCCCATGCACTGGACGCCCAAGAAAAGCTGGGGACCGAAACTACATTTCTGGGTGCATGGAGTCCATCATGAGTTACCCGATGATCCGTATCGTCTGGTCATGCCGCCGGCAGTGAGTCTCGCGTTATTCTTCATTTTTCTCGGGCTGTTCAAACTTCTCTTCGGGCATTATGTCTGGGCGTTTCAGGCCGGATTCACATTCGGCTACATAGTCTATGATATGGCGCATTACTATTTCCACCACACCAAACCGCAGTTCGGCTGGATAAAGTCCATCAAACGTCATCACATGCTCCATCATTTTAACCCCAGATATGAAGAGTTGAACTTTTCGATAACGGTGCCCTTCTGGGATAGAGTGTTTGGCACCAGCCGACCGTCAGACAAGCTGAAAGCTAACTAACTTACGCCCACAATCGAGCTATCTCGTTACCCCTTTCAGAAGTAACATTGCGGTCTTGTCTTGCAGAGGGTCGGGTATGCGACTATGTTATCCGATGATGACTAAGCGGGAAACATCTGCAAGAGCGTCGCTATCCATCGCTGCGCTCACAGCATTGGCGCTGGCATTTGTCAGTTGCGCTCAACAGTCGCCACAGAGCGTTCCTGCAAACACAGAAGCAGTGTCAAGCGTCTTTTTGGAGAAACACTGGTTGCGCTCCCTGTCAGAACAGGGAGTTCCCCCGGCGACATTCACCGCTCAAGAGAAATCACTATTCCCGAAAGATTGCAAGTCATGCCATGTGCCGCAGTTTCAGGACTGGCAGGGAAGTCGCCATAGTCTGGCAATGGGTCCGGGGTTGATGGGGCAGTTGCTGGATTTTGATCCTGCAGACAGCGCCTCGCAACAGGATTGCCTGCACTGTCATGCCCCGCTGGCAGAACAGGCGCAGTCACTCCGTAAGCAACTGGAGGATATTGCCTCGGGCAAGTTTGATGTAGCTGCAGTAGGGAAAACAGAAACGTTACATGAGCAAGGGATGATCTGCGCGGCGTGCCACTATCGCGGCTACACGGTCTACGGACCGCCGCGCAATCCCGCACTTCCGCCACCGGACCCGAATCAGGTAAACTCCCACAATGGTTTTGTCGCAGAGCCGGATTTTGAAAGCTCTGAGTTTTGCGCCGCCTGTCATCAATTTGAAGCGGGCGGCAATCGTGTTGCCGGTAAGTTGATAGAGAACACGTATGAAGAGTGGAGACAAAGCCGCTATGCCGCAGAAGGTGTCACGTGTCAAAAATGTCACATGCCGGACCGGAGACATCTCTGGCGCGGGATTCACGACCCGGAAACCACCGCCGGAGGTGTGATGATTAAAGAGAGTGAGATATTGCTCTTCGTCGACACGCTCTCAACCAGCCTGACACTGACGAATACGAACACCGGACACAATTTCCCGACTTATGTCACACCCAAAGTGTACTTGCAGGGCTATCAAACTGACAAGGACGGCGCTGTTATCAGTGAGACATTTCAGCAGGAAACAATTGGTTGGGAAATCTCAAGTACGCTTGACGGAGAGTCATTCGACACGCGACTGGCGCCGGACAAGGCTCTTACGCTCCATTACAAAGCGCCAATCGACTCGCAGGCGGTTGACATTACGTTGCGCGTGATGGTGGACCCGGATAATTTCTACCGAAACTTTTATGACGCCAAACTAAGTGGCGGCTATACCGATCTTGGGACAGACCAGATTCTGCAGGCCTATCAGGAAAGCCGGGTGTCTTTTTACCCGTTGTATGAATCTATGCGACGAATCAGGTAGTCTTATCCGGCGTCGATTCGCTCGCTTCCTGATATACACAAGAAAAGAACAGAGCCGTGAGAATCCGTTCTTCAATCTGTTCTTGAATATGATTTCATACCGACGTCACGCGCCGAATTCACGCTGTTTGCTCTGTCTGAGCAACAGCGCACATGTCAGCCAGTCATTCACGCCGTCTCATATACCACCAGAACACCAGAGCAAACACCCAGACTGGAACGACAATCGTCACCACTGAAATAACATTCTTATCGAGAAGGCCGACCGGTGTCGGAATCAAACCAAGGCGAAATTCGTCTCTGGTAACTGTTTCGACAACTTTGTCATCCGGGTAAAACCCTGTCCCGGCCAGCGGATCATCGGCGGCCAGTTTACGCTCTACTTGTTCGACTACCTGAAACTTGGTGTATGCGTCACCTCCGGTCGCCTGCCAGGTAATCAACGCCGCAACAGTTAGTAATCCTGCGAGTATGAACATATTCTTTGCGGGTTTTGTCATCTTGAAACTTCCTTTTGTTGACTCTCAAATCTGAAAGCGTCTGAAGTGAGGTGGAGAGAGAAAAGCCACTCCGCCGTATTCAGAAGCGGAGTGGCTTGATCTATTTCTATCGCTAAACCATCAACCGCCGCATGGATTACAGGGGTTACATGGATTGCACGGATTCATATGTTTCATGTGCTTCTTGCCACCGCATGGATTGCAGGGGTTGCAAGGATTGCATGGATTACACGGGTTTCCGCCGCTATGCGCGCTGTAAGAGCCGAAGAAATTAACA
>CAZFAL010000025.1:0-22322 GCA_964516945.1 uncultured Ignavibacteriales bacterium | reverse complement strand
AGACCGCCGGCGGCGCCGAGATGCGCCTGCTCATGGGCCCTGGTCTTGCGGTCTTCCTTTTGCAGTTCCTGAACCTGTTTCTTTTCCTCGTCAGTTAGCCCATTGGGATTGTTCCCGGCTTTCGACTTCGCAGACGCTCGCGATTGACTGAGCGCCTGAGGCGAGATTTCTACTGTATCTGTTGAATCTTTACTGGGAGATAGTCGCTCGACTGGACTCGACTGCGGAGATTTCGAATCTGCTTTCGGGACTCGACGGATGGATTCTGAGTGAGGGATAACGGATACTGATGTATTCAAAACCCGATTTAATGAAATCGCGTTCATACTATACGTAACGGCCATTTATTTGCAGGGCTAAAGCGGATCGATTCGTCGCTGTTCAGACATTAAACAGGGTTCCAGATTGTTGAAAGGTAGCAAACCGCTGAATCCGGAGGATTTATTGCGATTTCCTGTAAATTTTCCTTTGATTTTTCTTGCTCTCAGTCATAGATTCCGACCTTCATACAAGGGGCGGAGGTTCCGCCCTGTTGTTGTTTCGTGTATAACGACAGACAGCGGCCAGTTGGCCTGATGTCGAGAGGGTTTCATATTTCCAATAGCAGGAGTAGCAAAATGAATACAGTGGCGACCAGAACAGGTGGTGTCATTTCTGAATCACAACGCAAGGCCAAACGCACCAAAGACGATATTATGGCGCAAATCGATGAAGCCGGAGTGCATTTCGTCCGCATCTTTTTCACCGATATTCTCGGCCGCCTCAAAGGCATGAGCATCACGCGCTCGGAAATCGAGGATGTCCTCGAGCAGGGGCAGGGCTTTGACGGCTCCTCAATCGAGGGCTTTGTGCGCATTGAAGAGTCAGACCTGATGGCGATTCCGGATTTTCGCACATTCAGGATTCTGCCGTGGGAAGTCGGCGGTGAAAAAGTGGCGATGATGATTGCCGATATCGAGAAACCAGACGGAACCCCGTATGGCGGCGACCCACGTTATGTTTTGCGCCGCGTGATTGAGAAGCTTGAAGCCAAGGGTTGGACCGGCTATCTCGGTCCGGAGATTGAGTACTTCTGTTTTGGTTCAAACAAACAGCCGGAAACGCTCGACAATGACGGCTATTTCGATTTCGGCCATGACGACCCCGGCACCGAGGCGCGCAAGAAAACAGTTAACACCCTCGAATTGATGGGCATTCCGGTGGAGTGCTCGCATCATGAGGTGGCTCCGTCACAGCATGAGATCGACCTGAAATATCAGGAAGCGTTTGTCATGGCGGACTTTGCGCAGATTTACAAATACACAGTCAAGGAAATCAGCCGCCAGAATGGTTTATATGCGACCTTTATGCCCAAGCCGCTCTTTGGTGAAAACGGCAATGGAATGCACGTCCACATGTCATTGTTTGAGAATGACAGCAATCTCTTTTTCGACAAAAAAGACGAGTATCACCTGTCTGAAGCCGCGCGGCAGTTTATCGCCGGAATCCTGAAACACATTTCTGCAATGACGCTGGTCACCAACCAATGGGTCAACTCCTATAAGCGGCTGGTGCCGGGATTTGAGGCGCCGGTGTATGTCAGTTGGGGGAGACGTAATCGTTCGTCGATGGTGCGTGTCCCGATGTACCGTGTCGGGAAGGAAAAGGCCACGCGCGTTGAGCTACGCTCACCCGATCCGGCCTGCAATCCCTATCTGGCGTTTGCGCTGATGCTTGAAGCCGGTCTGGACGGTATTGAAAACAAACTCGAACTCCCTGAGCCGATCGAGGACAATATCTTCGGCATGACCCCCGAAGAGCGCAGAAAACGCAATATCACTGCAATCCCGGGTTCGCTGGAGTCGGCGATTGTCGCGTTCGAAAATTCGGAGTTCTGCCGAAAGACCCTCGGCGATCACCTGTTCTACAAGCTGATAGACAACAAACGCCTCGAATGGGACGAATACCGCACGCATGTTTCAACCTTTGAGAATGATAAGTATTTGAAGATGTTGTAAGAGGGGGGGGAGGAGACAACATTGCAGGCGGGTCAACTCTCGCGTTATTTATTTACACTTGTCAGTTTCGGGTTGACGCTGGCTGGTTGTATCCGGAACCGTGTGACTTATTCTTGCAGGTACCCGTCCTCGCATATCAGTCTCAATCTTGACACAAGCGCTGTTGTCGGCGCCGAGGTGTTCGATTTTGACGGTCACCTCGTTCAGTCAATTCCCGCTGATACATTTCCGGCAGGTGTGAGTGTGATTGAGGTTTTATCTGTAGACAATGCAGGCAAGCCCTTAAAGGCCGGTAACTATTTGTATCATCTCACATATCCGGACTCTGTCAATCCGTCCGCCATGTATAGCATTTTTCTTGATGGCCGGACGGCTCGGCCGGATTCCACCAACCGATACCCTAATCCTTTCAGCCCACTCCCACAGATTCATTTTACTCTGGATACCACTATCTCTGGAACAGTTGAGCTATACAATGTTGCGGGAAAACTGATTTTCGCCTTGCCCGTAAGACTGTACGAGCCGGGAGAACACACGATTCCAATTGATGGCAGTGAGTTCGATAAAGCCGGTGTATATTTTTGGGTCTTGAAATCCGGCGATGAAGTGATATTCAAGGGTAAGGTAGTTTTGTTGAAATAAACGTTTGCAGTCACCGCAATCTCACCGGAACTTGCGGTTGCGTCTGCAATTGGCAATCATCCCGGTGGATCCGCCTTTTTTTCGTCTTGCAAGTTCTGTCAGGTCCTCAGACCTGACACTCGTTCTATGACTTAGCCGTCAGGTCTGAGGACCTGACGGAACAGGGAATGATTGCTGAGCGCGTGGTGAAGCAGAGTATCGGGAACATTTCAATCACAGAAATGTTTTGCAAACTTCGAATTGATGACATCCAAAGGATCAAGAATCCCTCATGTCTCAACGGTTTCGCTATTATAGGGCTTTGCCCAATGCAAAAGCCTCATAAGGTCTTACCATGAATATACATCGCGTTTTCACCTATCGCAAACAGTAGACCTGCGCCTAAAAATGTTGTACTTTCGGCGGACTCCCATTCAGGTAGTGTAGTGGGGAGTTTGAAACGCTGATTGGACAATGATAGACGCACAAAAATACAAAACACTCACCGTTGCGCAGATTCGTGACGGATTGCAGGCCAAAGAGTTTACGGCGGTTGAACTGGCTAAGACCGCTCTTGAGCTGGCTGAAACTGACGGCAAAGAGCTGAATTGTTTTATCACGCTCTGCGCAGAGAAGGCGCTGAAACAGGCCGAAGCGGTTGACGCCAAAATTACCTCAGTCGCAGAACTTGGACGGCTCGCCGGAGTTCCGGTGGCGCTGAAGGACAATCTGTCCTACAAAGACTATCCGACAACCTGCGCCTCGCATATTCTCGACGGCTATATCCCGCCGTATGATGCGACCGTAGTCGAAAAACTGCTCGATGCAGATGCAGTCATCATCGGCAAGACGAATATGGATGAGTTCGCAATGGGCTCATCGAATGAGAATTCGTACTATGGCCCGGCAGTCAATCCGGTTAACAACACCTGCACCACCGGTGGTTCATCCGGCGGCTCAGCCGCGGCTGTCGGCGCCGGGATTGTCCCATTGGCGCTCGGTTCAGACACCGGCGGCTCGGTGCGTCAGCCGGCGGCATTTTGCGGTGTGCAGGGAATGAAGCCGACCTATGGCGCAGTTTCACGCTATGGCCTCGTCGCGTTCGCCTCCTCATTGGACCAGATAGGGCCTTTTGCGCGCAACACTATCGACCTCGCCGAACTACTGGCCGTCATCAGTGGTCGTGACGAGCGTGATTCAACTTCAATCACCTACGAACACCCTGACTATGCTGTTGAGCTTTTGAAATCACCGGACCCGCTGCGTATCGGCTGGCCGACTGAATGTTTCCGTCACGGTGTGGATCCTGAAATCTGTGACCTGCTGAAAGAACTTAAAGCGAATCTGGAGGAAGTGGGGCATTCGTTTGTTGATATATCCTTGTCTCATCTTGAGGCCGGCATCGCCTGCTACTATGTGGTCGCCACCGCCGAGGCCTCGTCGAATCTGGCGCGCTTTGACGGTGTCAAGTATGGCTTGCGCGAAGGTGATGACAGTGATTTGCTGGAGATGTATCGCGAGACGCGCGGCGAGGGCTTCGGAGCTGAAGTAAAACGTCGGATAATGCTCGGAACCTATGTGCTGTCGGCCGGTTACTATGACGCCTATTATCTGAAAGGCATGAAAGTCCGCCAGGCCATCACTCAGGAGCTTGAGGAAGTTTTCGGTAAGGTTGATGCGCTCTTGACTCCGACAGCGCCCACTCCGGCGTTTTGTATGGGTGACAAGCTCAGCGATCCACTCGCTATGTACCTGTCTGACGAATTTACGGTCATTGCCAATCTCGCCGGGATTCCGGGGGTTTCGATTCCAGCCGGGAACGTTCATTCGGGACTGCCCGCCGGGGCGCAATTCCTCGGTAAACGTTTCGATGACTTGTGTCTGTTGCAACTGGCTCATCAGGCGGAAAAACTCCTGCGATAATGGGATACACACAATGCCGTATGCGATAAACCGTCACAATCTGGACAACAACGGCCAGCCAATCGATGGTGAACTGAAAGTCCACTATGAAACCGCCGGCAAACCGGACAGCGCTAAAGGCGCATTGGTTTTTGCGCATGGTTTCACTCTCGACTGGCGACTCTGGCAGGGACAGTTGGACTATTTCGGCGCAGAGAAGGGCTATTTCGCGGTGGCGTTCGATTCGCGCGGACATGGCTTATCTGACGCGCCGCAAACCGGATATTCCCGCGACCACCGTGAGACAGATTTGAAAGCTGTGGTTGATGAGTTGCAACTGGAGAAGTTTCACTTGATTGGCCTCTCAATGGGCGGGGCTACGGCTGTCGGATTCGCGATTGACTACCCGGAGCGACTGGAGTCACTGACACTTGTTTCAGCGGGGGTGACTGCGTACAATCCCTCGCGCCACCTCGACGCCCTCACAAAACTGGCGCGTGAGAAAGGCGTTGAAGTCGCACGGGAGCGCTGGATTGAGTCCGGTCTGAGTTACTATGAAGACGAAAACGACCCGGCGCGCAACCTGCTCGAGACAATGATGCGTGAACATTCCGCCGCCCCCTGGGGTGATCCGAATCGCGGCGGCTATCAGCATCGCAATGATCTGGAATTACTCAAGGGCATGAATGTGCGCACATTAATTCTTGTGGGGGCCAAGGATTTGAAGTTTATCCCGATTGGCGAAAAAATGCGCGATGCTATCCCGAATTCCCGCATGGAAATCATCCCGGATGTCGGGCATATTATCAATCTGGAAATTCCCGACCAATTCAATCAACGCCTCGAAACCTGGATTGAACGTGGAGAGTGATGTCAGAGAAGAATACAAATACCGCAACAAACATCATTGACGGCTATGAGCCGGTAATCGGCCTCGAAGTCCACGCGCAACTTGTCACACGCACCAAGATTTTCTGCTCTTGTGAGAACCGTTACGGCGCCGAACCGAATACTTTGACTTGCCCGGTGTGTCTCGGTTTGCCGGGGGCTCTGCCGGTGTTGAATATGCAGGCGGTGGAATACGCTATCAAAATGATTCTGGCAGTCGGCGGCGAGGTCTGTCAGCGCTCTGTCTTTGCCCGCAAGAATTATTTCTATCCCGACCTGCCGAAGGGGTACCAGATTTCGCAATTCGATTTGCCGATCGGCGAGGGCGGCGCAATCACGGTCACTGTCGACGGCCACAAGAAACAACTCGGGCTGACACGTATTCACCTCGAGGAAGACGCAGGGAAGTCACTACATCCTGAGGGTTCCGGTGACAGATACACACGTATTGACTTGAACCGCTGTGGCGCGCCATTGATTGAGATTGTCTCCGAGCCGGATATGCGCTCACCGCAGGAGGCCTATGCGTATCTCAGCAAAATCAAACAGACGTTGCAGTATGTCGCTGTGTGCACCGGTGATATGGAAAAGGGGCATTTGCGTTGTGACGCCAATGTTTCGGTGCGTCCGGTCGGGCAGGAGCGGTTTGGCACAAAGACTGAGCTGAAGAACATGAACTCCTTCAAGGGTGTCGAACGGGCGCTCAATTATGAAATCCAGCGCCAAATTCAAACGCTCAAAGACGGCGGGACAATTTCGCAACAGACACTGCTCTGGGATGAGAAAAAGCAAGTCGCCGAACCGATGCGCTCCAAGGAGGAGTCCAATGACTATCGCTATTTCCCGGAGCCGGATCTCACGCCGCTGTATGTTTCTGATTCATGGCTGGCAGAAATTCGGGAGTCTTTACCGGAACTACCCGATGCGCTCAAGCAGAGATTCATTGTTGAGTATGGTATTCCCGAATATGACGCCGGGGTGCTGACGGACAGTCGCGAACTGGCGAATTATTTTGAAGCTGTTGCTCAAAAACTTTCTGACGGTAAGTTAGCTTCAAATTGGGTGATGGGTGAGTTGTCGCGCTATGCCAATGAGGGTGAATTTGATTTTGCGAATCCGCATGTGAACGCTGACGACTTTGCCCATGTTGTCTCGCAAGTGAAAGAGCAGAAGATTTCCGCAGCCTTCGGCAAGCAGGCGGTTAAGGAACTGGTGGCCGAACGCAAACCGCTGAGTGAGATTGATTTCGCCGGTAACCAAATGATTTCAGATACGGGTGAGTTGGAAAGCATGATTGATAAGGTTCTCTCAGAGAATGAAGAGAATGTCGCACGCTACCTTGCAGGAGCGGAAAAGTTGATTGGCTTTTTTGTCGGGCAAATAATGAAAGCAACCAAAGGCAAAGCGGACCCCGGAGTTGTGAACAAGCTCCTGAAAGAAAAACTGGAAAGCCGCAGGACATAGCAGAACGTTTCATTCGTAGCGGCACAGCGCGCTGTGCCCTCTCACGAATTAAAATAGTATCCAACTTGTCGTAGGGGCGTCGTCCCGGCGCCTTTGATAGGTGGGGCAGGATCTATAGTTCGTGACAAGGCGGGGAAACCCCGCCCCTACAATTTGTAGCTGTCACTTATCAGGGAAACGGCAATGGACAACAAGACCGTATCCACAACCAAACCCACTCCCACAACGAACCTCGCGGTCTTCGTTTCCGGACGCGGCTCCAATCTGCAGGCGCTCATCAACTCCTGTGACCACGGCGAACTCAAAACGCTTGCGCGCGTTACGCTTGTTGTCGCGAGTAAAGCGGACATCCATGCGCTCGAAATTGCCGATTCCTATGGCATTGACAGATTCATCTATAGCAGGGATATTCCGGTCTCGACGCTCCTTGCGGTATTGGAGGAGCATGAGATTGGGTTCATCGCGCTGGCCGGCTACCTGAGGCGAATCGAGCCGGAGATCGTTCGGCAGTTCGGGCGACGGATTCTGAATATCCATCCGGCGTTATTGCCGAAGTTTGGCGGCAAAGGTATGTACGGTATGCGTGTGCATCAGGCGGTGATTGAATCCGGAGAAACCGTCTCCGGTGTGACAGTGCATTACGTCAGTGAGGAATATGACGCAGGTCAAATACTTGCGCAGGAAACTGTGACAGTTGAAAAAAATGATACAGCCGAAACACTGGCTGACAAAGTACTTAAAATAGAACATCAGCTCTACCCGACAGCGATAGCGGATGCTTTGCGCAGGTTGCAGAGCTGAAAGAAATAACTCATAAAGGGAATACAGGTATGACCGCAACTATGGCGCAGGATAAATCAAAAGTGTTACTGGAAACAAAAATCGACTCCGTCCCTCTGCTGGCGCGTGGCAAAGTGCGTGATATCTATGATCTCGGTGACAAATTGTTGTTTGTCGCCAGTGACAGAGTTTCGGCGTTTGATGTTGTCCTGCCGAATGGTATTGCAGAAAAGGGCAAACTGCTCACGCAGATATCGGTGTTCTGGTTTGGCTTTCTCAAAGACATCATGCCGACGCACTTCATCACCGCCGATATCAAGGAGTTCCCAGAGGAATTGCAGAAGCACGCCGACCAACTTGAAGGGCGCTCGATGATTGTACGCAAAGCAGAGCGGGTTGATGTTGAATGTGTTGTGCGCGGCTATATCTCCGGCTCACTCTGGAAAGAGCTCAAAGAAGCGCGCGCCAAGGGCTCTAATAGTCTGCTTGGGTTTGATTTCCCGGAAAACTTGCAGGAATCAGAGAAGTTCCCTCAGCCGATTTTCACTCCGGCGACCAAGAATGATGTCGGTCATGATGAGAATATCTCGTTTGAAAAAATGATTGACGCAGTCGGCAAAGAGACCGCTGAAATGTGCCGTGACAAATCAATGGAAATCTATCAAAAGGCCTCAGACTATGCGCGTCAGCGTGGTATTATCATCGCTGACACCAAGTTCGAGTTTGGGTTTATCGACGGTGAGCTGACTTTGATTGATGAGGTCCTGACGCCGGATTCATCACGGTTCTGGCCGGAGGACAAATATGAAATCGGCAAAGGACAGCCGTCGTATGACAAACAATTTGTTCGTGATTATTTATTGACGCTCGACTGGGATAAAACAGCGCCGGGACCGGAACTGCCGCAGAATATCATTGAACGTACAGCTGAAAAGTACCGTGAAATAATTGAGAAACTGAGCGCATAATAAGGCGCGTGATTGTGGTGCAGAATTGTGATGAAGAATATGGAAAGCAGGGAAGAAGTGGCAACGTCGAAAAACAGCGCTGAGGGATTACGTCCGATTCGTCGGGCTATCATCTCGGTGTCTGACAAGGCCGGTCTTGTGGATTTTGCCAGAGGCCTGAGCGAATATGGTGTGGAGATTATCTCAACCGGTGGCACCATGGCGGCGCTGAAAAAGGCCGGTGTGCAGGTTGTGCCTGTGTCGAGTTTTACCGGCTCGCCGGAGATTCTTGACGGACGTGTCAAGACACTGCACCCGCGAATTCATGCCGGCATTCTTTTTCGCCGTGACAGCCGGAAACATTGCGACGAAATGGCGTCACATGAGTTCAAACCGATTGACATGGTTGTTGTTAATCTCTACCCCTTCAAGCAAACAGTCGCGAATCCTGATTCAACCGAAGAGGAGATTGTCGAAAACATTGATATCGGTGGTCCGTCACTGATTCGCGCCGGATCGAAGAACTTTGACGGAGTGGCTGTTGTCACCTCCGCAGACCAGTATGATGATGCGCTTGCTGAACTGAAGGCCAACGACGGCGCCTTGTCATTGCCCACTCGCAAACGTTTTGCCGCAGCGGCCTTTGCGCTGACGGGCGCCTATGACAACGCCATTGACGAGTTCTTTGCGAAACAACTTGCCAGCGATGAAACAGAATCAAATTCACAGCTGACATTGCGATTCAAAAAACAAGCGGATTTGCGCTACGGTGAAAACCCGCATCAAAGCGCCGCAGTGTATTCCGGAGGAACCACCGGCGGGGCGTCACTATTGAACGCCAAGATACTCGGCGGCAAAGAATTATCGTATAACAACTATGCCGACCTCGATTCCTGTCTGGAAATGCTCCTTGATTTCTCTGAGCCGTTTGCCTGTGTGCTCAAGCACGCCAACCCCTGCGGCGCCGCCCAAGGCGCGACGCTGGCAAAGGCCTACGAGCAGGCGCTGGCCTGTGACCCACTTTCGGCGTTTGGCTCGATAATCGGGCTGAACAGGAATGTAGACCTTGCAACCGCTGAACTGCTCGGCGCCACACAGTTTGTAGAGTGTATTCTTGCGCCCGGTTATGATGACGACGCATTGGCGCTTCTGCGTAAGAAAAAGAACCGGCGCATTCTTGCGCTTCCGGCGATTGAGCAGGGGAGGCCTGCGAATGAGCGTTATGGTAAATTCCTGCGCGGAGGATTGTTGTGGCAGACCGCCGACGACAAAGTGATTACAGAGGATGATCTTAAGACGGTCACCAAAGTTGCGCCGACTGACGAGCAAATCAAAGCCATGCTCTTCGCCTGGAAAGTGGTCAAGCACACCAAGTCAAATGCGATTGTGCTGGCGAAAACGATTGGTTCAACTATCGCCACAGTCGGTATCGGCATGGGACAGACCTCGCGGGTCGATTCGTCATTCCTTGCTGTCAAACGCGCCGGAGAGAGAGCCAAAGGCGCCGTGTTGGCCTCTGATGCATTTTTCCCGATGCCGGATGGTTTGGAAGTCCCTGCTGAGTCCGGAGTTGTCGCCTTCATCCAACCCGGTGGTTCAAAGAAAGATGCAGATGTCATTGCCACCGCAGACAAAGCCGGTGTGGCGATGGTCTTCACCGGGACACGGTGTTTTTGGCATTGATGAGTGATTGTTGAAGTCTGACGCGTAGAATGACTATCTATGATTGGTTCTCTCTTAGCTGAAATTCATGACGACAGTAGCACAGGGGATCATTATGTCCAAATTGATAAAGCTACGTTTGACATGCCCGATATTCACTTGATGTTGAGTGTATGGGTTGAGGACGGCGACCAGCGCGGTTCAGAGTGGGAAGTTACTGTTTACGGAGTACGATCATCTCGCATAACAGATACGTTCGGCGAATTGAATATTTATGGCAATGAACACACGCTTGTTCGTCTTCACTGTGATTTGGAACAGGATTTGTTTTTCAAAGGTAGTTGTGAATCTGTGAATCGACTTGTGGGTGAACTTATGCGTGAGCACAAGAATGTTGTTGGTGACTGGGTTGCGTACGAAAGATATATGAATTCAAATATGAATATTTGGCGTCTTCTTGAGGGCGGTTATGGCTTTCTTGCCAGAGGTCCGCAATTTCTCATGCAGGTGTACGCAAATGTGCTCGTAAAACATGGAATCACGCCGAGCTTCCCTCCACCTACGAAGTCAAAGTGGTGGGATGGTGAGAAATATATTGCAGATGCAGGTCCTCTTTCTGCGCTTGTAATTGGCTCGACTTACTTTGTTGCCGCAGAGATTTCTGCGATAAGGTGTTAAGAAGAGCAAAGCCAATAGAAACGTGTATTTGAATTGAACAAATAGAATTTCCGTAACACCAACATGTTAAGAATCTGCTTGATAGTTTCGCTGGTTATTGTGCTTCATGAAACTACTCAGGCACAGATGCCGGATTTTGTAGACACGGCGGAGTATACCGACGTATACAATTTGTTTCAAGTAAGATACAATCGCGCAGACAGCGATTA
This sequence comes from uncultured Ignavibacteriales bacterium, assembly GCA_964516945.1. Classification (GTDB taxonomy): domain Bacteria; phylum Zixibacteria; class MSB-5A5; order GN15; family JACZUZ01; genus JAJRPJ01. Next base: position 11,174 of record CAZFAL010000025.1, on the reverse strand, counting down.
TAGAGATTTCGGAGTGGATCTGGTTACACGGTATCGCTCTACCAATTATCGATGGCGAGTATCACAACGGTTCTTCGGCTTGTCTGTAGTCAAAAGAGCCAACGATGGTGGCGAGTTCAGTTTGCAAGGTCCGATTACTTTTCTTCTCTCCATCGCCACAAAGAGAATCTTTTACAACAAGCTCAATGATTATGAAGCATACACTCAGCCACTAATGCTTGCTGTGACGTTTCCCACTAGTCAATTTGAATATGCCGTTGGTAGGCATGTTATGCTCGGGTTTGGTAACAACACCGAAGCTGTTCTCATTCGCGGCAATGGTGGCGTTCGTGGGATAAACTACACGCCTTATCTCTCGATTGCATATTGGGGGTATCCAAATGGTGAGGGATGGGACATTGGCTCAATTCAATTGCATGCTGGCTACAATCTGTTTTGGAACTTTGAAGGGGTGGACAGAGCTGAAGGATTGACAATTGGGCTAGATATCAGGTTTGGCTATACTGATTTCATACATGGTGGCTGGCGCAAAAAAGGTGGAAGTGCAGATACGACTGATTGAAGCACACATACCATTTGCCGCCTCTTGCACACGTACCCTTCGTTTCGTACCTTTCAAACAACAGGTCAGCGCGTGCCAGTTTAGCCGCTGACCTGACGATAGCCGAATACCTTTGCAAGTAGACAACCAGTAAGAGAACGCAAGCTACCTCATGAACGAACGCGCCCTCGAAATAGTAGTTTTCATTGTCAGCCGTCTCCGTGGCTCTGTTGGTGATGTTGCGTATTACAATGAGCTGGCCGATGACCTGCAATCTCGTGGCTTCACTGAGCATGAAATCAATCTGGCCTGTAGCTGGATGTTTGACCGGTATGGCCCCGAGGTGGATACACTGGGCAAGAAATCCTCTGCGGGCGCTTTGAACGCTTTGAGCGCTTCGGTGCGTATACTTTCACCACGAGAGCGTTCAGCGCTTTCATCGCACGCTGTCGGTTATTTGATGCGTCTTGTTAAACTTGGGATTCTCCGCGCTATTGATTTCGAGGAAGTTGTGGAGGCCTGCGCTCAATCAGGACGCCATGCGATGAGTGTTGATGAAATGAAATCAATCATTTCCGGCGCTCTGTTCAGTGATTATCATTCCGCAAGAAACAAGGTCGGAATAAGCGCGACCGGCGACGATTCTTCGCTTGCAAACTAAGCAAACCGAAATGCAGTCCCGAGCGTCACTTGGGCGCTCCAACTTATGGATACCGACAGCTCACAATCGCAAACGGCTCATCTCTCCGGAGTGAACATCGCCCTCGGAATCTCCGGCGGTATTGCCGCTTACAAGGCGCCGTTGATAATTCGCCTGCTCAAGAAACAGGGCGCCGATGTGCGAGTTCTGGCGACTGCCAATGCCCTGCAATTCACAACTCGTGTGACACTTGAAACACTGTCTGAGAACCCCCTTGAAGCGGATTTGTTTCCAACAGAACATCCGGCAGGGACTCACCATATTGACACCGCGCAATGGGCTGACCTGTTCCTTCTGGCTCCGGTAACAGCGAATTTGATTGGCAAGATCGCCTCCGGCATTTCCGATGACACCCTGAGCACGACGCTCTGCGCCTACAGCGGGCCGGTGATGTTGGCGCCTTCAATGAACACCAACATGTACGAAAACCCGGTCACAAAGAAAAATCTCAGCTACCTGCGCTCAATCGGGTTTACGATTATTGAGCCGGATTCAGGTGAGATGGCCTGTCACACGTATGGTGTCGGGCGGATGGCAGAGCCGGAGCGGATTGTCACTGAAGTCTGTGAACTGTTCACCATGCGCGCCAGTGGTAGTATGGTAAGCGCTCAGCCCGTGACGAAGAATAATACTCTTGCCGGAAAACGTGTGGTTGTCACCGCCGGTCCCTGCCGCGAACCGCTTGACCCGGTGCGCTATATTTCAAATTACAGCTCCGGCAAAATGGGCTATGCGCTGGCGGAAGCCGCGCGGGACCTCGGCGCCGATGTCACACTCATCAGCGGCCCGACACATCTGAACCCGCCTGATGGTGTCGCTTTTGTCAGCGTTGAAACAACAGAGCAAATGCAATCGGCGACATTGCGTGGGGTTGAAAATGCGGCGCTTCTGCTGATGGCCGCCGCGCCCGTTGACTATGCGCCGGAAACAGTTGCGCAAAACAAAATCAAAAAACACGACAAAGGTATCACGCTCTCGCTAACTACGACACCGGATATCCTGCGTGCGGTCGCGCAGGCCAAACATGCCGGACTGACAGTGGTTGGCTTTGCGCTTGAATCGGATTCGCTGATTGAGAACGCGCGCAAGAAGCTTGAGAGCAAAGACCTCGATATGATTGTCGCGAATCCGGCAGGTGTAAGTGACGCCGGACCGGATAGTGACACAAATCGCGCGACAATCATCACCCGTGACGGTCAAAGTGAAGAGACCGAAGAGACCGTGCTAATGTCCAAGCATAAACTTGCGAAGTTGATTCTGGAGCGTGTCATTATGCTGCGTAACAGTGTCAACACCACAGGTAAGAACACGTGAGCGCCGACTCCTCACATAATGACGGTGGAGAAACGCTCAGGCGCGCTGCGCGAACCGGAATCCAAACTTCCGGAGGTGTCATTGTTGACACAGAGCGCGTCGCCACGCTGGCCGAACAAATAACTGCGCAACGCAGGGAAGAAGCGCACGACAATACATCTGAGATATCCGACACCTCTGACGCAGGGAAAGCAATGACAGAGAACTTGAATACTACTATTGCAGGACCGGAAATCGACGGCATGCAAATCGGCTCCGGACAATCTGCCGAATTTGATTCGCTCGATGCTCATTACAAAAAGATTTGCAATTGCCAGAATTGTGAGCTTGGCGCCACACGCACCAAATTTGTCTATGGTGTCGGTTCTCCGACAGCCGATTTGATGTTTGTCGGTGAAGCCCCCGGTAAAAACGAGGACCTGCAGGGTGAACCGTTTGTCGGTCGGGCGGGGCAGTTGCTTGATAAAATCCTTGCGGCCATAAATCTCTCACGACCGGAAATCTATATCGCCAATATCCTCAAATGCCGCCCCCCGGGAAATCGTGACCCACAACCGGCTGAGATGGAGCAATGTTTTCCATACCTCAAAGAACAAATTGCGCTGGTTCAACCAAAGATTCTTTGCTCACTCGGCAGAATCTCCGCGCAAGCGCTCCTGCAGACCACAACTCCGCTGGGCAAGATGCGCGGTCAATGGCATTCCTATCAGGGGATTCCGCTGAGAGTCACCTACCATCCGGCGGCGCTACTACGTAACCCGAACTTCAAACGTGGTTGCTGGGAAGACATGCAGATTATCGAAGCCGAATATAAACGGTTGACTGGATAGCGTAAGCATCCCATGCTTGTGGACGAGATGTGTACAACATCATTTTCCTGTTCATAAGCGCTCTTATGTAGCATTTAATCCTTCACAGCTACCATTCAGACTTGTATACTGCGTCTATGGATGACACACGCCAACAAGGGTCGCGTTTCAAGGGATTCGGTGTCTCAGACACGCCGCAGGAGAAACTCCGCACCCTGCCACATTCCCTCGAAGCGGAGCAGGCAATTCTCGGCGCGATTCTCCGTGACCATCGCGTGTTGCCGGAAGCGATGGAGCTGATCTCCAGCGCTGAAAGTTTTTATTCCACCAAACATCAGAGCATTTTTCAGGCGTTCCTGAACCTGTTCCAGAAGTCTGAGCCGACGGATGTAACTACAGTTACTGACGAACTTGAACGCATGGGCGCGCTCAAGAATGTCGGTGGGAGTGTCTATCTCATCGAGTTGGTTGAGGGCATTGCTACAACGGCTAATGCTTTTTACTACGCGGACATAGTCGCCAAGAAGGCCGCCTCACGGATGTTGATTGATGTCTCGACCGAAATTGTGCGGCGTTGCCATTCACAGGATATGGCAGTTGAAGAGTTGTTGGACTATGCCGAGAACCGGGTGTTTGCAATTTCTGAGGCGCGGCTGAAAAAGGGCTTCGCGTCGATGTCGGAGTTGGTGCCGCACACGTTCAGAGATATTGAAATGTTCCAGGATTCCGAGGGCGGATTGACAGGCATCAAGAGTGGTTTTGAAGCGATTGACGAGAAAACCGGCGGGTTCCATCCCGGTGAGTTTATTGTCGTTGCCGGCCGTCCTTCAATGGGTAAATCCGCCTTTGCGTTGAACATCGCTGAAAACATTGCACTGGCCGGGACCGGTGTGGGTGTGTTCTCGCTGGAAATGTCGAAAGAGTCGCTGGCGCTGAGAATGATCTGCGGTCGCGCGAGAATTTCACAACATCGCCTGCGCTCACATAAACTGCGGGACACTGACTGGTCCAAACTCGGCAATGCCGCCGGGCCATTGCATGAGGCGCCAATTTTCATCGACGACACCGGAACGATGACCGCGCTTGAGATGCGCGCCAAAGCCCGACGATTGAAATCGCAACATGACATCGGGATGATCATTATTGACTATATGCAAATGATGTCGGGTGGCGGACGTTCCGAGAACCGTCAGCAGGAGATGTCGCAGATTTCGCGCTCAATGAAGGGACTTGCCAAAGAATTGGGGATTCCGGTGATCGCCTGCAGTCAGTTGTCGCGTATGGTTGAACAACGCGGCTCAGATAAACGGCCACAATTGTCAGACTTGCGCGAGTCCGGCGCGATTGAGCAGGACGCTGATGTGGTCATGTTTGTCTATCGCGAAGAGTACTATGTTCGTCATGACGACCCGCGCTATCCCGAAGTGGAAGGGCAGGCGGATATTATTATCGCCAAGCAGAGAAACGGCCCGACCGGGACCTGCAAGCTCAGTTTTGTCAAAGACTATGTGCGTTTCGAAAACGCCGCGCCATCCTACCGTCTCCCGGACGAAGTCCCCCCGGCGGAAATGCCGCCGGACTCCGGTGATTACGCGCCGTTTTAGTGAGGCGTTAGAACCGTGTAGCGTCCTCACTTTTGAGTTGCTATGAAGTATTGGGGTTTGTACCTTTCGCATAGCGGTGTCAGTGAAACAATCGGAGGTAGTGTATGCGCAAGACTTGTACGAAACTCATCCCACTGGTTGAATGTATTGTGGCGCTCTGCATTGTGGTTGTGTTTCCCGGATGTTCGGATGATCCGGCAAATCCTGCTGATTCAACACCACAACTGTCGGCGGCTCCGACAGAGATTACAATTGCCGGGGCACGCTACAATCTGGAAATTGTTCTTGCATGGCGCGACTTTCAACCCATCAGTCCACCTGATGGACAGCCGCTCATAGTTATCGGAAGAGCAGTAAGACTCGATTCGCTTCCGATTACCGATTCACTCCAGATTCCCCGTGTATTCGCTGTGTTCAAGAACGAAATCTGGGATACAAAACCCACCGGTGAAAGTGTCCCGGGTAATCCCCCGTTTGCTTTGTCTTTTGTTTTGAGAGGAGGGCCTAAATGGGGGCCCGGTGTCAATATCGACATCATTGCAGTAATAGAAGAGGCGTCACATCGATCCCATCTGTTGCGTGTCGATGACGTGTTTATCGAGCGCGCCGATTGATGAGACAGAAGCGAAACTTCTACTGAGACCTGCTCACAACCACCCCTTAGTCATAAACTCACCCTGGTGCCCATCCGCGTCGAAGAAGTATAAGCTTCGCTCGCCGTCACTCCATTTGTGTTCAATGACTGCTACGCCGAGCGTTTCGAGTTTGGCCTTGTATGTGTCATATTCGTCCGGCTTAATCTGGAAGGCAAAATGCAGATGCGCCGCCGGCAAGCCGTTGTGCAGGCCATGGTAGCCGGCCTCCCAGATGCCGAATGCTGAGCCGTCTGCAAGCACGAGAAACTTCTGCTTGTTGTCAGTATCGGTGATGATTCGTTCATGTGGCAACAGCGCCGCATAAAACGTTACAGCGGCCTCAAGATCACGCACGCCGATATGCATCTCTAACATTCTCATATATTCTCGCCTTTCTGTTTTGTCTGCAAATGCACGCGTCGACTGCCGCTGAACATTTTGTATTCCAACAGGCGACACTCAAGCGGGCCATTGTAGAGCTTGACCTTGCGCGTAGCTTTCAATCCGACAGATTTGATTGCTTCAAGATTTGCTGTGATTATATAGACAGTTGAATCGGTGAATTTGGTTTTCAATGTGTCACCGATGCGCTTATAGAACTTCTGTACATCGCCAAGTCCCATGCGCCTATCATAGGGCGGGTTGAAGATAACTATGCTGTCACGTACGGCATAATCATCATTGAAGAAATCCCGTTTTTCGAATGCTGTGACCTGAGCTACACCGGCGCGCGTTGCGTTGGAGCGCGCGAACTCTAATTGACGTTTGTCTATATCGTATCCGATGAGCGAAATGTCGGCCCCATCTCTATTTTGTCCTCTTGCGAGTTCCTGCTTTCCGGCAATCCCCGCGAACAATTCCGCGTCATAGTCCCGCCAGCGCATGAAGCCATAGCTACGAGACGCTCCATCCGTTGCATTGAGTCCGGCTTTGAGAGCGGCTTCGATGAGAAATGTCCCGGAGCCGCACATCGGGTCAACCAGCGACTGACTGCCACCCCAGCCGATAATCCGCAGAATTCCGGCGGCCAGAACCTCGCCAATCGGCGCATCGCCGGATTCGAGCCGGTAGCCGCGTCGGCCCAGCGCCTCACCGCTGGAATCGAGCGAGAGTGTGGCGTTATGCTCATGTATGTGTAGATTCAGCCTGACGTCGGGATTTTTCGTATCGACAGCCGGCCTTTCGCCGTCTCCTTTGCGCATGTGGTCCACAATTGCGTCTTTGGCGCGCTGGGCGACAAACAGGGAATTGGTAAATGCCGAGTGGCTGACAACTGCGTCGATTGCGAAAGAAGTCTCGGAGGTAAGGTACTGTCCCCAATCGATGCGTCTGATATGTCGGTAGAGTGAATCGGCGCTTCCGGCGGTGAACCGGTAGATAGGTCTCAATATCCGGGTTGCCAGACGGCAGGTGAGATTAGCCCTGTAGAGCAGGGCTTTGTCGCCGCTGAATTCGACCGCACGATTGTGTTTGATAATCTCAGTCGCTCCGAGGAGCGCCAGTTCCTCTGCGAGATAGTCTTCGAGACCATAGAGCGTCTTGGCCAGCATCCGGAATGTCTTTGTTTCTTGTTTCATAGGGAGAGAGAATACAACATCAATGTCGATTGCGGAAACTTTCCTGTGAACTAAGTGAGATATTTGCATAGTTTGGGCCGCCGTTGTTGCCTGTTGCGCATTACCGTCGTAAGTTGTTGTACTGGAGCGAGGTTGCAAGTGTTTTGCGTATCTTGTTTCTGATATCAGGCAGTATTCAAGAAACTGACAGCTAAGTCTGACAACGCGATTCATCCCATGAACAATCACATAATTCCCGAAGCGAATTTCACCTATGTTTCCACCGCCAGCGAGTTGGAAGGAATGGTAGACGCGCTGCAACAGGCGGATAGAATCGCCGTCGACACCGAGGCCGACAGCTTACATCACTACTTCGAAAAAGTCTGCCTGATGCAAATCACCGCCGACAGCGCCAACTGGCTGGTGGATCCGCTGGCGATTGCGAACCTGCGCTCTCTGATGGAGCTGTTTTCCAACAAACGTTTGATGTTCCACGGTTGTGACTATGACTTGCGGCTTTTGCGCTCTTTCACCGGTTTTCAGCCGAGTACGCCGGTCTTTGACTCGATGATTGCCGCGCAGCTATTGGGTTTCGATCGTATCGGATTGGCGGCGCTTGTGGAACGCTTTCACAGCGTGGTTCTCAGCAAAGCCGGGCAGAAGTCTGACTGGTCGCGACGTCCGCTCTCTGACGCACAATTGACCTACGCGGTCGATGACACCCGGTATCTGGAATCAATTGTCAACGAGCTCGAAGGGGAGCTGCGTAAACTTGGACGCCTGGCATGGCATGAGGAATCCTGCGCGGCTGTTGTTCGCGGCACAGCGCATCACAGGGAAATTGATCCTGACAAACGCTGGAGAATCAAGGGACTTCGGGACTTCAACCGCAGGCAACTGGCCTATGTGCGTGAAATCTGGCTCTGGCGCGAAACGATAGCGCAAAAGACAGACACACCGGCATTCAAGATTCTCACCAACCAGAAGATTCTTGATTTGGCAGTCTGGGCAGACCAGTTTCCTGACCGACGACTCAATGACAACTCAATTCCTCGCCTGCCGAGAACATTTACCGGTCGACGCAGAGAAGCTCTTGAGCAAACGATGCAGGTAGCGAGAAGCCTGTCCGAAGATAATTGCCCTGAACATCCAAAGCGCCGTCCGCCTCCACCGGATAAGAAGCGCGAAATTGACCTGTTACGCACCGGTTGCGCCAAAGTAGCCGCCGACTTGGGTCTGGAGCCTTCGATAATCGCCCCACGAGCCGCGTTGGACGCTATCGCGCGCAATTTACCGCAAAATGTGAACGAGGTTGTGGAAGCCGGGTACTTGTTGCGCTGGCAAACTGAACTGCTGGTGGATGTTATCGCCAAAGTGGCGCCCGGCTTTTCGCGAGAATAGGATGTCGTTATTCGTTTGAGGATTTGGCGCGGTATGAGTCGCTTTGTTCAATTGCGTCCATTATCTGCGCGAGTATGTTGTCCGGCAGGTCATCGTAGTTGATTTGCAACGGTTTTTTGAAGCGCACACTGATTTCCACGCCCGTCTTTTTGATTTTGACGCTCTTCCTGTCAAATGCCTGGTTTATTCCATCGACGACGACAGGGATGACTGTCGGGCGATATTTCTTAATCAAATGCGCCGTTCCGCGTCTTCCCGGTACAAATGGTGTCGTAGTCCCCTGGGGGAAAGTGACAACCCAACCATCGGCCAGGGCTTTGCCAATTTGACTAATCTCACTCAGCTTAACTTGTTTTTTTACATCCTCGCCGGCTTGACGCCATGTCCGTTCAATGGATACTGAGCCTCCCATTTCCAGCAAGTGGGGGATGAGCCCGGAGCGCATTGTTTCCTGAGCGGCTATGTAGTAGATGTTGCTACTGGGATGTATTATGAATGCAGGACTTTTCACTCCCCCGATGCAGCCATAATTGCGGCCGACGATGGCGATATACATAACCATGACATCCGCAAAATATGTTTGATGGTTTGAGACAAACAATACATTTTGCAGACGCCCCTCCGGGATATGTTCCTGGCCTTGAAAACGGGTGTTGTTCAACCATTTGAGAATAGGGTAGGTGAAAACGCCAATGAAGAAGATAAGCGTCTTCTTGAACCAGATGGGTGATCCTGTTGCGTCGCGTCTGAACATATATTTATCCTGCCCGGTCAGTGGCCGGAATCAACTGGGACTTCCGGCAATCGGAAGCTAATGATATTGCGCTTTTGCGTGATTGACAAGGAAGGTTTGGCCGACTTATGGATTTGTCATAACCACACTGCCACCTACAAGACCTCATTGTGCGTTAGAGACTGTCCTGTAAGGCCTTTGCGCGCAAGCGCGCAAAAGCATAGTTCATTTCAAGAAGAGCATTAAATCTCATAACCTCATCCAGCTTTCCGGTCGCTTCTGTTGTGGCCCCTTTGCCTCGATATGCCAGCGCCGTGCGGTACAGATTGTACGGATTACGAGGGTTTGCCTTTGACAGTTCAGCGAGAGCCTGCTCAAACGCCCCGGATTGCAAAGCCAGCATACCTTTGAGCTGGTGAAGAAGTGAAGTTTGAGCGATGCTTGAGAGGGAATCTACACTCGTGGTATATTTCCTTATGAGAGAATCCGCCCGTTTCAGTTGTCCGGTTTCTATGGCCAGATGACCCATACTATACAGATGATATCGTCTGGCGCTTGCTTTTGTGATATCATCCATGTCCGAGGTGTTCACAAGAACTAATGCGCTGTCATAAAGAGCTTTAGCGCGTTGCAAGTCACCGGCCTCGACAGCTACATTTCCCAACGCCGAGTAGTCGGTGGCAACCGAGCGCACATCCTCAATACGCTCCGCTATCACACGGGCTTTGAGAATATTTGTCTCTGCGCTGTCAAGAAGACCCTGCTCAATGTACGTAGCCGCCAGACCGTAGAGCGCTCGTCTGCGCTGGCCGTCGTTGCGCGCGACGGCATACAACTGCTGGAGCTCATCACGAGCGCTTTGATGCTGGTTCAGATAGCAATAGTTTGAAGCGATTCCGATGTATGACGCTACAAAGCCCGGGTCCAGCGCCAGTGCGCGTCGATAAGACTCGATTGACTCTTCAAATTCGCCCTTTTTTAATAATAGCTCCGCATATGAGTCATAGGGATTCGGATCGTCAGGTATCAAGTCAATGTATTTCTCGAACATAGCCGCCGCTGAATCGACGAGACCGAGAAAGCGGTAGGAATAGCCGGATAGATTGTATGGAGCCGAAAAATCCGGGTCGAGGGCTATCGCCCGCTGGAATTGTTTGAGAGCGTCCCGGTAGCGTTGCTGATTGAAATACAATTGTCCGAGGAAACTGTGCGCGCGGGCATCGTCAGGGTAGAGTGTGAGAAGCTGAGACAGGTTCTCTTCCTGCGAGGAGTCGTTACCCTCAATTGCCGCTTCTGTGGCAAGGATTAAGAGTCTCTCACCGTCTGAAACACTGTCCACCAATTCTTTGGCTTTGCTGAAATTATCAAAGAAACCGCGCGCATCCGGCTGGACAAACGCATTGCTCAAATAGGCCAGGGCAAAGAGTGAATCCTCGGCGAGAGCTTCGTCGAACAGTTTATGCGCCTCGACAGACCTGAGACGATCCGCCAGGTCACGTCCTTCAAGGTAGTCTTCACGGGCCTCTTTCGACGAAGTGGTAATTGGAATGCTACCGTCAGGCGTTGAATTGCAGGCCGATAGTGACAGAGCGCCTGCGCAAACACAGGCCATCACAACCCAACCACAAAAACGTATATTGGTCACTTTCGAAAACATCACGTTCGCTCAATCTGAAGGTTTGCCCGGAAGCGGAATCAATCCGCGCTGACTCATGCCCTGCCACACATAGTATTACGTTCGGAATTCAGTACAGTTGCGACGCAATTCTGCCCGGAGCAGCGAGGCTATTTCAACCCGACAGCCTGTTTGATTTTCCATTCGCCATCCTCTTTTGACCTGAGTATCCGGTAATGGCCTGTGAAAACCTTTCCTGCGGTTTT
>CAZFAL010000024.1:0-22782 GCA_964516945.1 uncultured Ignavibacteriales bacterium | reverse complement strand
CACAATTTTCTGGAGTCCCGCACGATAACGGGGAAACTCACTGCTCGCCCTCTGGCCAATCTGAAGATTACGACCACAGGCACTTACTATCTTGCCGAGCAGGATGCGTATGATCATCGGGATGTCAATGGTCTTTCTTATGACTTTAACCTTGACGGACTGGGAAGAATTCGGCGTCAGGCGGATATGCTCGGTGTGCGGGCCAACTACTCGCAAAGCAAGAGTACTTTTATTCAGGCAAATCTCAAACACTACAAAACACAATTCAAACAGGCGCCTTCGAATCTATTCAATACCTATTGGAAAGACTGGCCCGGGTATGTGGAAGATTCCACCGGCAAATATGATCCTGCCAATGGCACGCTCCATGTCAATAACTACAATTTTGCTCCAGAGTACGGCTTTACGGGATATACAACCGGGACAGACTTCAATCCGAGATACTCGTTCCGTTCTACGAGTTATGACGCCGCTGCGGCTAGTGTCACAAAGCAAATTAACAAGCGTAATCAGTTGAAACTTGGTGGCGAAGTCAGAAAATACAATGTATTCTGGGACGAAAAGCAGTTTTACAATCCGGTGCCGTTTGGTGAGAAGTACAACTACTTCCCGTCTTACAGTTATGCCTACGCGCAACACAAGCTGGAATACAAAGATATTATTATCAATGCCGGTTTGCGGTTTGATTACTTCTCAAGCCGGGTTGATTACCTTGTAGACCCGTTGAACCCGTTTAATCGCAAGACCCGCACTTCAACAGCCAAATCACAATTGTCGCCCCGCTTGGGTGTTTCGCATCCGGTCGCGGAAAATACAATTCTGCGCTTCAATTATGGCTACTTTTTCCAGCCGCCGAAAACGTGGGCTCTGTTTACCAATCTTGGTGGTGAACTCAACAGCGGCTTTCCGCTTATCGGCAACCCGGACTTGAAGCCGGAAAAGACAGTTGCGTATGAAGTCGGCCTCGATCACGCTCTGAATTCAAATATGACTCTGAATGTGACAGCCTATTTCAAAGATATTGAGAATCTCATCTCTACACGTCTGGCGCTTCGCGATTCGACGGTCGTCAATCCAAACCCGAACATGATTGTGACAGAGTTTACGAATGAGGACCACAGCTCTGTTAAGGGTGTGGATGTCTCACTGTCAAAGCGGCGTACGAACTTTGTGTCCGGAACCTTGAGTTACAGCTACATGATTGCCAGAGGTAATTCACCTGAGGAATTGTTTGCCTATTACAATGTCATTACACAACCGGGCGCGACACTGCCGGTGACAAGTTATCCGCTGGATTTCGACCAGAGACATACATTGACATTCAATCTGGATGTGCGAAGCAGGCCTGATTGGAAAGGGAAACTTTTCGGAATTATCCCGGCGTCAGGCGCATGGGGTATGAATTATGTGTTCCGTTACGGTTCCGGCCTGCCGTTCTCAAAGATAGATTCAAAGACATTGCAACGTCTGGGCGGCATAAACTCTTTCCGGATGCCCATAACCTATACGGTTGATGCGCGATTCAATAGAGATTTCAATTTTGGCAGCTCCCACCGTGTACTGTCGCTCTTTGTGGAAGTCGAGAATCTCTTTAACCGTCGCAATGTTGTCAACGTGTATTCGTTCACCGGCCTGCCAGACAAAGATGGCGTTTCTGTGACAGACGGCGGTCTGATTTCAGCCGAAGAAGTGAGCAGGTTGCATGATTTGATTACTAAAGATCCGCAAAACTACGGACCGCCACGCACCGTCAGAACAGGATTGCAATTCAGTTTCTGAGGAGATTCTGAGAAAAGACCGCAGAGAGTTAACGCTCAGAGTTGAATCAGTTGAGAGGAATATGTACGTTATGCGCCAAAGAAAACTTACACATAATTGTAGAATGTTACTGCGTTCATCGCTTTTTCTGGCAGGTTTGTTGATCTGCGCCATGCCGCTATCTGTTAGCGCCAAGGCTCCTCAAAGCGAAGCGAGCGCAGGAAACGGAGGCCAGTCGCAGGCTCCGCCGGCTCTTGTGTTGCCATCCTTAATAAAGCAGGTAACTCATGACAAGGGCAATATCGCAACGACTGTTGACAACTGGGGACTGATTGGTGGCTATAGCTTCATATCTGAAGAGGACTTTCCGTCGTGTGAATGGCCCCGGAATTCGCAACACAGTTATCTCGCCGAAATTAAATACTGGATGGGCGCCGTGACCGCTGCCGGAGATACGATAGTCTCCAACACGCGCGATGATTTCCAGCCGATGTCGTCATTCGCCACCGGAGAAAACGCCTACGATATCCTTTTCTCCACTGATTCGACCTCCTACAATTTCGACCCGAATGACACGGTCGGAACCGGTCGAGGTGATCCGGCTCACGGTTGGCGTGTCTGGAACAATGACAGCGCCAAATGGGTCTATGACCAGGTGTATTCTCCGAGTGATTCAACATTCGGTCCTGCCGGACCGGTTGCCATCCAGGAATCACACTATCGGTTCAACGATGGCGCGAGAGGGTTTAACGCGCTTGGCTTAGAGATGACACAAACAATCTACCAGTGGAATTACTGCTATAACGAGAATTTCATGTTTGTTGTGCTGGACATTCGCAATGCCTCGACAACGGACTACAGTAATTTTGCCCTCGGTGTGTATTGTGACTGGGATGTAGGCGGATATTATCCTCCGACAGGCGAGAATGGGCGTCTGAATGACCTCGTGGACTATGATTCAACAAAGAACCTTGCCTGGATGTATGATGTCACCGGCTTTGACGCGGGCTGGGGCGCCAAGACCGGTGTGATGGGGACAAAATATCTGCAGACTCCCGACAACCTGGGAATGAGCGCCTTGCGAACCGGTTTGTGGGATTTACTTCCGCAGAAGCCGGACGAAGACCCGGCGCGCTATGAATGGATTGCCAAACAGCAGTTTGACACTCCGCTTCCGCCAGACGATCAGTTCTATATCATGTGCACCAACGGAATCGATTTGCCGGCCGGTAAAACAATTCGTGTTGTCTATGCAATAGTCGCCGGTCAGGACGAAACAGAGTTCCGCAACAACGCTGACTTAGCGCAGACCTTGTATGACGGATTTTTTGTAGGCCCCAAGCCGCCGCCGACACCGACACTGAAAGTCCGTGAAGGCAACGGCCGCACAATTCTGAGCTGGGACAATGTCGCGGAAACGTTTGTTGATCCACTCAGTGGTATTCAGGATTTTCAGGGATACAAGCTCTATCGGAGCACAAACCTCGGACTTACGTGGGGCGATGAAGATCGCGCCGGAGAAACATCATGTCAGTCCGTTGACTATCAAACGATCGCGACATTCCGTGTGAATGCGCCCGGCGACCCTATCCCGCACTCGTTTGTTGATACAAATGTTGTCAACGGGTTTGAATACTGGTACTGTCTCGCCGCATTTGACTCAGGGGACACAACCGTTCCGGTTGACCCGCTACAGAACGCATTTGGCACACCGGAAAATGATGTCAATGTGGCGCGCTCAATTCCTAATACGAATCCGGCAGGTTATGTCGCAGCCCAAAGTACCGTGTTGAGGAATTCAGTGGCAGATTCCTCTGACGGCTCTATCTGGCCTATCGTCCTGGACCCCACGCAGGCGGGGGACCATGTCCACAAAGTTGCTTTCACCGAAGATGATCTGGGGACATACTGGTCACTCATTGATACTGTCAGCGGGGATACCTTGCTATCCAATCAAACCACGCAGTTCGCGTCGATGAACCAGTCGGCCGCTGACTCACTGGTTTCGTTCTTTCCGATTGTCAATGGTATGCAAGTCGCAGTGTTCAATGGCGAACGAACTCCCGCGCAAATGGTCCAAACCGGTTTTGCCACACCCGGCGATACATCCCTGCGGATGGACACATTTCTCGGGACAACAATTGTTGACGCATTCGGATTCCCTGCGAGCTATCTGGGCGGTGACAAACATTTCCGCATGGACTATGAGATTCGGTTCACCGGCACAAACTCATTTGCCACAAGCGCGCTTGATGATGTGACACCGGTGAGTGTGCCGTTTGAAGTGTGGAATGTCACAACGAACCAACAGGTCTTTGTTGAGATTTTTGACTTTGCCGACAATGGTGTTTATGACGCAAGTGACGGTGATTTTATTGATATTGTGAATATCCCCTATGATGTTGTTGCGCATCCTGAGGCATTCCCGACATATCATACCTGGATGTTCCGTTTTGACACGGCCGCGGCAAATGCGCAGGCGGGAGATGTCTATCGCATAACCGGCGCCCCTTTGAATTCTCCTCAGGATGAATTCTATTTCTCGCCGGACGGAGTGAACTTGTCTCTCGCGGCCGGACAGTTGAAAAATGTGAAGGTTGTCCCGAATCCGTATTTTGCGCGCGCCGGTTGGGAAAACAATAACGCCGGTACAAAACTGAACTTCACACATCTGCCTCAGCAATGCACTATCCGCGTGTATACGCTGGCGGGAGATCTTGTCAGAACTATTGAGCATGATTCCGGTGGTGGTGATGAGTCCTGGGACCTGCTTTCGCTAAATGGACAGCAGGTCGCGTCAGGGATCTATTTCTATCACATAGACTCGAACGCAGGCGAATTCGTTGGTCGCTTTGCTGTCATAAATTGAGAAGGTGAAATTAAATGCGAGTATGGCAAAATTCTCAGAATAGATCCGCAACTGCGGTTTGGTTGGCATTGGCGCTCATTGCCACAATTGTGTCGTCCATGTTAGTGACAGCGACGCCTCTTTCTGCGCAAACGTTTACCAAGACAGGCACAACCAGCGGTGAATTCCTCAAAATCGGGGTCGGCTCACGCTACCTTGCCATGGGCGGCGCCGCTGTAGCTTCAAAAGGCGATGCGTTTTCCATTTATTGGAATCCGGCGGCGCTAAGCGAAGTTGAAGGCCAGCAAGTCGCCCTGGCGTACACGGACTGGCTTCTCGATATTGGTATTAGCTACGGTGTCTATGCTCGCCGCATAGAAGGTATGGGTGTTATGGCTGTTGGTCTGACGGCCATGAACGTCCCGCAGATGGAGCAAACCACTGTTCAGCAGCAGGACGGCAACGGTCAGTTTTATGACGGCGCGTCCTATGCTGTGACTGCCGCGTTCGCGCGTGAGTTGACTCCACGGTTTTCATTCGGCGGCAGTGTCAAGTATGTTTCTGAAAAGATTGCGACCGAAACCGCTTCGGCTGTGGCCTTTGATGTAGGAACGATACTCTTCACCGGCCTGCGCACGTTGCGCCTGGGTATGAGTATCTCTAATCTGGGTAGCGATCTCAAGTTTAGTGGCCAGAATCTCAATGTGCCGATACCGGCGGACTCAAATTCAAACAGCAATCCGGCGTCAAACGGTCAGCTCAATGTTGAATCCGGTCAGCTCCCGCTGACATTCAGGATGGGTGTCGCCTATGATTTTGACATGAGTCTGGATTCGCGTCTGACTTTCGCCGGAGAGTTGAAACATCCCAATGACAATGTCCAACAGGGTTCATTCGGCATGGAATATGGTTACCGCGAGCATTTCTTCCTGCGCTCAGGCTACAAAATCAATTACGACGAAGAGGATCTGACCCTCGGAGCCGGTCTGAATACACCATTTGCATCGCAGTCTAATCTGAGTATTGACTATGCCTGGTCAAACTTCGGACGACTCAATTCTGTTCACCGATTCTCGATAAACTTGACTTTTTAGCGCACAGCATATCTATCCGTTAGATGCGCATGAGCGTAGCGAGGGGGAAAAGGAGGGGCGTTTGCCCCTCCTTTTTATTGATTTGAACTGTTCCTTGAGCCAACCCTTCGCCAAAGAGCGGCAGTACCGGTTGCAGATTGTTGAATTGCTGTGTTCAATTGCTGTGTCGAATTGCAATACGTTGCTATGCGTCGCAATGTAAACGAGGGGCCTAAAGGGGTTGCTCATTCCCATCCTTAATGTGTATAATAACGCAGTGGAGCGAAACGACTTCGGTTTGTCCCGCTCCATCAGAACTTGATAGCTACATCCTTGATAGCTGCAATCGGAGTTTTCAGACGGGCAAGCGAGCCCTTGGTTGGGTAAATGAGTCAGTCAAATACATTAATGTCTACCAGACAGTAATATCTAACTAATCACCTTTAGTCTAATGTCTCTCAAGAAACACGCACTTCTCTTACCGCTGGCTCTAAGCCTTCTGCTGGTCATCTTTCAGAGCCCGGATATCTGCGCCGAGAGTCAGAGCGATAGCGCCGTCCAGCCTGCCGTGAATCCGGTCTTTGAAGGAAATCGGATGTTGCAGGAGTACATTGAACTTGTTCAGGAAGGGAATCTTGAATCGGCTCGCATGCATTGGTCCCCTTACGCTCAGGAGCGCGCCGGACGTCTCGGAATCCACTATGATGGCATTTCAATAAAAGCGGATTTGAATTCTCCGTTAGTTAAACTGGCGCGGTTTCATCCACAAATAGCCCTAAAATCAGGTGGGCGCTTGGACTCGACTTTCTTGAGGATGCAAGTCGAGGCGAAGCACAATAGCGAAACCAGCTCTTATCAATACTATGCTATCTGGCTTGACGGTTATCCATGGCTGACCTTCCCGCAGGATTACGTCGCAGAAGGTTGGCCGATTCAGAAATCGCGCTATTTTCGCTTCCATATTAACCCCGGTAAGCAGCAGTATGTTAATCAGATTGCGATAGAGTCGCTTGATAGTTTCGTCGATTCGCTTGGTAAGAGACTTGATATTTCAAAAAAACAAATGCATACGCTGGCCGAGAAGAAGATTGATTACTACTATTGCGCTGATGAGCAGGAAGTTGAGCGCATAACCGGCGCCCCGGTGCGGGGACTGTATGATCTGGCCGCTGATGCGCTGATAACCTCGGCGTTGCCGCATTACCATGAGGTCACGCATTTGCTGATCAATTACCGTTTACAATCAATGCCCCTCACCACACTACCACTGTTGCGGGAAGGTATGGCTACTTATCTCGGCGGACGATCGACAAGCTCATCCTCAACTCTGATGGATATGGGGGCCTATCTTTATCGTCTTGAGGTGGTTGATGTTGACAGTCTGCTGGAGTTGATGGCCTTTCACACGGATATTGACGCCAGTATCTCCTATTCCGCAGCGGCGTTGTTTATGAAGTCACTGGTGGAGACCTATGGAATGGAGAAGACGTTGTCATGCTATCTGGCGCTTTCAGGAAACCTTGATCAGACCCGTCAGCTAAGTTCTGACTCTATTCGACAGGTTTTCGAGAATCGTCTTGGCGCGAGTTGGGATGACATAACCAAACGCTTCCAATCCAGGTACATTTCAGGGGCGTTTCATGATGAAGCTCCGGATGTGTATTTACGACCCGGGTTATCCGGTCTGGCGGTCGGGGATTCCACACGACTTTCCCAAATGGGGTTGGCGTCTGACCCGTTGGATGAACATGTTCGGGAGTCTCGCTTCAAGACATTACGGAATGTGACCCTCATCCAGTCCGGTGACCGCGTGTTTGTCAGGGCGCGTCCTGACAACGCCGGAGAGCTAAAAGCCACCATTCTCTTTGAGAAGCTGGATTCAACAGTTTTTCCGGCCAGTGTCCTCTTTGAAGAGCAGTTCCGCGACTCGCCCGCATTTCAGGGCTACCGTTTTGGCGTGCGTTTTGACAATCATGAAGCCGGAGTTTACGATTATGCAACCTCGACACTTTTGGCGAAGTTTCTGACGTCGTTTGACCCCTCGGCTCCGTATTTCAATCCGGCGGATTCCACCGTTTCATTTAGCTTCCCTCTGACACTGGTGAAGAATGTTTCACCGCTAAACGCCCCGGTTATCCTTTCGCGCTGACCACTGCCCGGATCGAATGTGCCGCAGAGCATGGCGCTTGTTGAAAAAACCATGTACGTCGTTGCGAGGAGCGAAGCGACGTGGCAATCTCCCAGCTATGATTCGACGGGATTGCCGCGCTAGCGCTCGCAATGACTGCAATAAATGACTTTTTCAACAAGCCCCATGAACTTGTGTCCGAGAGGTTACTCGCCTGACCCCAATTAGCAATAATCTTGTGTAGTTGTTTCAATGCTCTTGCCAGAGCGGATTTGACTGTATAACGTATAGTCTCTGTCGGTCAGCCAGCCCGGCATGAGAGTTTGCTGAACAGACGGCATGTTTCTGGCGAAGAGTAATGCGATAGTGTCCGATGTAAGTACTGTAACAAGGATTTCTACTAGAACGGAAAGGCGGTTGTGTAATGCAGACCTCCGAAGAAATCGCCCAAAAGACGATGAAAAGTGAAAAAGAGTCACCTGACTCACAAACAAAATCAACTGATTCCGGCAAGTACGACTATGACATGCTGGTAATTGGCTCCGGCCCTGCCGGTGAACGCGCCGCATTGCAGGCCGCAAAACTCGGTAAACGGTCCGCAATCATTGAACGTCATTCTGTCATCGGTGGCGTGATGATTCATACTGGAACTTTACCGTCCAAGACTTTGCGTGAAACAGTTCTCTACATCGCCGGTCTCCGCCAACGCTCAATCTATGGTCTGCATTTTGAACTGAAGAATAAGTTGACCATCAAAGAGCTGATGTACCGCAAGGACAATGTTATTCAAAAAGAGATGGAAGTTATCACCGACCAGCTTTCGCGAAATGGTGTTGACGTCATTACCGGTTATGGCATTCTCACCGGTCCGCATCGGGTCTTGATATCCAGCGGTTCAGATACGAATCGCATGATAACCGCCGAGAAGATTGTCGTTTCAGTCGGAACGCATCCATATCATCCGCCGGGACTGGATTTTGATAACAAGTATGTCTACGACGGAGAGACGATTCTGGAGCTCGACGAGATTCCGCACACGATGACAATCGTCGGTGGCGGAGTCATCGGCTGTGAATATGCCTGTATTTTCGCGCATATCGGTGTCAAAGTGACGTTGCTTGATACTCGACAACGACTGCTCGGCTTCATTGACGATGAGATTTCTGATGTGCTTGTCTACTTGATGCGCAAGTATCGTATCAAATTGATTCTCGGCGACGGCGCCAAAGACATAACTGTGCGAGACGGTAAAGTTATCACCATTACAGATTCCGGCCGGAGAATAGTCTCTGACAGGATGTTGTATTCGGCCGGACGAAGTGGAAACACCGAAAACCTCGGTCTCGAGGCGCTGAATATCGAAACCAATAAGCGTGGTCTGGTCAAAGTTGATGAACATTTCTGCACCGCCTGTGATTCGGTGTATGCCGTGGGCGATGTGATTGGTTTTCCGTCATTGGCCTCTGTCTCGATGGATCAGGGACGAATTGCCAGCTACCATGCCTTTAATGACAATGGGGTCAAACGCAACCCGGTTATCAATGAGTTGATGCCCTATGGCATTTATACAATCCCGGAGCTGTCACTTGTAGGCGAAACCGAGGAATCTGCCCGCGAAAAAGGCGAAGAGTTTGAGGTTGGTATCAGCCGCTTCCACGAGCTGGCGCGCGGTCAGATAATGAATGATCAGGACGGTCTCTTGAAACTGATATTCCGTCGCGAGGATAAGCGTCTTATCGGCGTACACATCATCGGCGAGCGGGCTTCTGAGTTAATTCATATCGGACAGGCGGTTATGTCATTCGGTGGGACTATTGACTACTTCATTGATTCAGTCTTCAACTACCCGACCCTGAGCGAAGCCTAC
This sequence comes from uncultured Ignavibacteriales bacterium, assembly GCA_964516945.1. Lineage (GTDB taxonomy): Bacteria > Zixibacteria > MSB-5A5 > GN15 > JACZUZ01 > JAJRPJ01. Next base: position 13,108 of record CAZFAL010000024.1, on the reverse strand, counting down.
AAAGTAGCGGCGCTCGACGGCATCTCGCGGCTGGGGTAAGGCGGCGACGATCATGTCGTCTGTGACGTCCTATTGGGCTTTGACTTCATCGATTCGGTTGAGGACCGTCCGGGCCAGCTTGGTCTCAGGCATTTTCTGCCCACGAATGAGAGCGACATTCAGATAGCGCCGTGCGCGCTCATATTGTTGCATATCATACGCCGCCAGACCCACCAGCAGGAACGGGTATGGACTTTGCGGGTCATCTTCGAAAATCAAGTACGCCTGTCGCTCAGCCGCATGTGGTCTGCCGCTCTCAATTTCGAACAATCCAATCGCTTTTCGTGTCGCTGTATTATGCGAGTCATACTTCAGCGCCCGACGGTACATCGCCCGGGCGCTGTCAGGTTTTTTCAACGCGCGAAAAATATTCCCACGCACCGTCATCATTGAAATATCAGCAGGTGACAATTGTAAGCCGCTGTCAATCGCTACCAAGGCCTGCTTGTTTCTGCCCAGCGCCTGAAGAGCCGCGGCTTTGGTTGAATACAGTGTCGCCCAATAAGGGTTGGTGGACATCAAAAGCGTCAACCTGTCAAGCGCCTTTCCATATTCTCCTCGATTGTACAGAATCCCAAGCGATTGATGATCCAGGAATGCAGGTGATTTTCTTCTGAAACTCCACTCCCATTTGTCGGCTTTCGAAAACTCTCTGCGGAAGAAGTAATGGTCGCGAAAATCAACTAACCCGTTGAGATAGCGGTCTTTGCGATTCTGATAATCACTATCAAGATACTTCACACCCGCCTCACCGTTGATATACACCGGCGCCAGAGCCGCAAATGTCAGCGCCATTATCAGACTCAGTGTCGCTGTTGTGCGTCCGAACCAGAGCTTGTCACGGAATCGTTTTATCCAGAGATAAGCCGCCAGCGCCGAAGCCGGAAGCGCGAACATGGCTACTGTTGTGATTTCACGCGCTGATCCGCCGGGGAAATCAGCGATGAAGACCCAGACAGCAAAGCCAAGCGAGAGTATCGCCAGCCCGCCGACAATATGATCACAGCGCTCGCTCCACACATAGCGCACACACAGCCAGAGTGTCAACGGGAAGAGCGGCCAGAGAATGAAAGATGTATTGAGGAGGTCGAATAACCTGCGCAGACTGAATAGCGAATAGTCGAACTCCGGCGGCTTGCCGGAAAGACCGACAATGCGCGCCTGAATCCAGAGGTCATCCTGCGCCCGCCAGTATATCACCGCTACAATTGCGACCAGTGTCACTAAGGAGAGTATCCCCCACAGCCGTTCCCGCTTGGGCCCGGGAGCCAGTCCCAGTCCGAGCATAAACACAGCGCCCGGCAGGATGAATATCAACTGCGCAAGATAGAATGGCGCCAGAATAGTCAGCGCCGCCAGCGCTCCGGCGGCGCGATAGCGTTTGGCCGTGTCCTCAGCTTGTATCATCGCGATAAAGCTCCAGACTACCAGCGAAATGACAACAACCGCCGGTGTGTAGAATTCGCCATTACCAAAAAACAGGAGCGTCCCGCCTGCAAAGACGGTCATCACACTCAAGAACAGAGTTTCAAGATTGTTGCGGCCAAGGCGGGCGCTGATTCGTAACCAGATCCAGACAGAAACGGAGCAGGAGAGAGCCGTCAGCGTCTGCAAGGCCAGTCCGGCGTCATTCAGCGCTCTGCCGGTGACACCGGCGAACGGCTGATAGACCAACGCCATCGTCTTGTCGGCCAAAAAGGTCAGTGGATGCGCAAAGAGCGTATCATGTTGCGCCAGGGCGCCGAGAAGCGCATAGCCGTCACCGAACAGATGTGAATCAGCGCTGAGGAAGAAACTCAGTGCGCCAAACACAAGAGCCAGCGTCAGGGCGATTCTGCGTCTTTGGAGAAACGAAACTTGATCTGTACTGTCGGAGTCGTGGCGCTGTTGATAGCTATAGAGGATTAAAGCCAGAGTCAGAACGGCCAGCCCCGTTATCGTTAAGGAGTAGGCATCCGCTGTGAACGCCAGCGCATTGAGGCCCCACCAGTGTGTGTCGACGATAAGGGCCGACAAACGAAGAAGCAACGGTAGCGTTCCGAGAGCCAGCCAGCCCAGCGCATCTGATGGCAGTTTTGCAAGCGGACCTGAATTGTCGGCGCCTGAATCCACTGTTAGAACTCACTTCGTCCTTCAAGCGCCCGCGACAATGTGACAACGTCGGCGTATTCAAGGTCGGCGCCGACCGGGATGCCGCGCGCGATGCGCGTGACAGTAACACCGAGCGGTTTGAGCAATTTCGAAAGATACACAGCAGTCGCTTCACCCTCGACACTTGGGTTGGTTGCAATAATCACTTCCTTAACCGTCTCGCCGATTCGTGATAGCAGAGGTTTGATATGCAAATCGTCAGGTCCGATACCGTCGAGCGGTGAAAGCCTTCCGCCCAGCACATGAAACAGACCCCGAAACGAATCAACTTTTTCTACCGACGGCACATCGAGCGCCTCTTCGACGACACAGACAATACTCTGGTCACGTTTGGGGTCGGAGCAAATATAGCAGGGAGACTGCTCACTGATGTTGTAACACACCTGACACTCGCCAACCTTTTCTTTGGCGTCACGGATTGCCTCGGCAAGCGCCAGAGCTTCTTCGGGGGGCATTTTCAAAATATGAAATGCGAGCCGACCGGCGGATTTGCGGCCGATACCCGGAAGTTTGCCGAGAAGAGTGATAAGTTTGTCGACGGATGCGGCGCTACGAAACATAATGGTGTGATTCCCGGATAGTCTTCAGCGTAGTTGAGTAAGAAATCAGAGTGGATAAGTTAGAAGGGCAGATTCAAACCGGGGATATTCAGGCCACCGGTTAATGATGACATTTTTTCAGATTGAATTTCGCTGGCGCGCTGGCTGGCCTGATTGAGCGCCGCAACAATTAAGTCCTGCAACATTTCGATTTCTTCCGGATCAACTACCTCCGGATCGATTGTCACCGACTTGATTTCATGCTTGCCGTTGGCCACAACCTTTACCATCCCGCCGCCGGCAGTCCCTTCAACTTCCATGGTCTCCATTTCGGTCTGTATCTCGGCTATTTTGCCTTGCATCTCCTGCATTTGTTTGAGCATTCCGCCCAATCCGGCTTTTGACATCTGATCTACTCCTCGCTATTTCTTCAACGGTATGTCTTCAATGATTAACTTGATAATGCAATTACTACCGGTGACTCTCACGACTTGTTTTTAATTCCGCGCACACGCACGATTTCGCCGTCAACCTGTTCAACAATACTCTTGAGTTTGTCATCTTCGGCAAGCAGGCGTTCGGATTCGCCTGTTTCATCAACAAACCCCGTGGCCTTTCCCACTGAGCCGGTTGGACCTGTCGCCGAAGGCGCCGCTCCGGTTTCAATGTCGTAGTTGATATGCAATGGCGCTCCAAAAAACTCTTTCAGCGCCTGTTCGATTTGCACTCGATACGCCGCTTTTTCAACCAGCTTCTTATTTGTCTCCGCCGAACCGGGGAATAGTACAGTAATCTGGCTCTCATGCACTTCGGCCACTGAGGCCATTGCCAGTTGTGAGGCCAGCATGCGGTTCGGCCCCTTCAACGTGCCCAGAAATGTTGACCAATGCCGGCGCACTGTGGGTGTGTTCACCCGGGTAATCTCTACCGTCGGCCCGGACGCCGCAGCGCTCGGGGCTGTCTGAGTTGTCTGAGTTGTCTGAGTTGTCGGAGCTGTCGGCTTCGGTGAGGCTGTGGCGCTTATGGCTGAGGTTCGAGTTTGATTCCTGGCGCCGTTGAACAAATCTGCGCCCGGTTTGGGTTTGCTCGGATTTGGGGTTGTCACGCCCCCCTGTGAAATGACAGAAGCTCCCGCCTGCAATTGAGCCAGAGCTTCTTCAATAGTCACCGTGGATTCCATATACGCCATTTTCACCGTCGCCATTTCCAACGCCCAGCGTGGCTCGACATCCTTAAGCTGACGTGTGGCGGCGGTCAGTATTTCTGAAAGTCGCACCAGGTCGCCGACAGAATAGAAATCCAACTGCGTTTGCAGGCGCTCTAATTCACTATCAAGCAAATTCAGAACTTTTCCTGCGGCTCCCACACCGGCGGCGCGCAAAATCGTCAGTGAGCGGAAATGATGCGCCAGCTCCCGGATAAACTCCCGAATATCCGCGCCGCTATCCGCCAGTTCGGCTACCTGTGTCAACGCGCTCCCGCTGTCACCTCGCGCCAGCGCCTCAACGAAGTTAAACAGGAATTCCTGATCGACAAGCCCCAGCGCTTCGCTGACCTGCCCGGCGGTAATGTCATTACTTGAGAATGAAATTATCTGGTCGAGGAGTGAAACTGAATCACGAACCGAGCCCTCGCCGCGACGGGCTATCAGACGCAGAGCGTCTTCGTCAATTGTCACACCTTCTTTTTTGGCAATCACTCCCAGCGCGGTCGCCAGCTCGGCGACACTCACGCGCCGGAAATCAAAGCGTTGTGTGCGCGAATGAATTGTATCGGGGACTTTTTGCGGATCGGTTGTCGCGAAAATAAACATCGCATGCGGCGGCGGCTCTTCGAGTGTTTTCAGCAGAGCGTCAAACGCCGGACCGGAAAGACGGTGCACTTCATCAATGATATAAATACGTTTGCGGTTCTTGGCGCTGGGGCCATAGCGGATGTTTTCACGTAACACACGCACATCGTCAACACCGGTATTCGAGGCGGCGTCAATTTCACGCACATCAAGTGAGCCGTCCCCACCGATTGTCTTACAGGAGTCACACTCGCCACAGGGCTCAGGTGTGGGGCCCTTATCACAATTGATGGATTTCGCCAAAATTCGCGCCACACTCGTTTTGCCGGTGCCACGCGGGCCGCAAAACAAATACCCGGAGCCGATTCGTCCGGAGAGAAGCGCGTTCTTCAGTGTGCGTGTGACATGCTCCTGCGCAATCACTTCATCGAACGTCTGTGGGCGATATTTGCGGGCTAAAACCTGATAGGACATCTGCGTATTACCATTCGTTTGCATGTGGCTCGGCCTGTGATGCGTGACTGGGAACATGATACGACACGCTCAGCGCCGGAGAAACCGTCTGACGACGGATATGATACACTCAAAATACGCGATTCGCTCGAATTCGCAAATGAATCAGGGTAACAATTGCAGGAAAGAGAAAAAGAGAAGAGGAAGACAAGCAATCGGTCAGGGAAAGACACAAAAAAATAGATCAGCGGCCAGACTGATCTGCAACACAGTTTGAACCTTACCTGCCGCTGCTCCCTTCCGGGCCTGACGGGGTTCGGTAGGCCAGACTCGCACAGGGTCCAACCGCTGATCTATGTTTTCATAACCTATGTTTTCATGACCTATATTTTCATTTCGGCTACATCGGCTTCCTGCTTATACCGAAACGAGAATCTTATGGACCTGGCCGGGATCGAACCGGCGACCTCAGCATTGCGAACGCTGCGCTCTCCCAACTGAGCTACAGGCCCCGAAAACTACTACAACCTAATACAATCTACTACAATCTGAATTTACTACTACCGCCCCGCGAATCCCGAAGCGTTTCACGCGGCGCAATAAATACAATTCTGCTGAAAACGCAACTCCGAATAGAACCCGGCTCCGGATTATATCCCCGGTCCACTACCTGGGGGTGTCCCGCCGTCCGGTTTTGTTGGCGGAGGTGGAGGTGGAGGTGGCGGAGAAGGCTGCGACGGGGCCGGTGGCTTCGGTCCGGGCGGTGTTGTTGGCGGTGTTGTTGTTGGCGGTGGCGGCGGAGGTGTGGGTGGCGGCATGGGTGGTGATGCAGGCGGCAGAGGCGGCGCCTCAGATGTCTGCCCGGAAGTGGGGGCTTGATACCGGTCGTTCGGGTACGGTTGTGTGCTGGCGTATTGATTATAGCCGACCGACGGATGAGCGAAAATACCGGCCTCCCAGACATGGTTTACCAGTTCGGTTTGCTTCCAAAGGAAAAATAAACCGGCTATCACCATGAGGGCTAACATCCCAAGCCCCATCAGCCCCATCAAAAGCATCGGCCCCAACGAAGACGGACTGAGGTTTTCGAGGTTATTCAAATCCCCGTTCAGCGCCGGGTTCATATCCAGAGCAATCGTGGCAATCTCAAACACAGATTTGAGTATCAGGATTGCAAACAGGATGGTATAGGCAATGAACGCTCCGCGGATTCCGATAGGTCTGGCGCCTACCTTAGCTGCGGCGATGTCGTTCAGTTTGAGAAAATAATATACGACATAGTACCCGACAATACTTACCAGTAACATGAAAATCTGCAGGCCAAGCTGATATGGCTTCATCATAGAAAACATATGTGGGTCGGGTGGACTACCCGGATTGGCGATGACCGCGAGAAATGTCTTTGCGCCAATTATCAGGCCGAAAGACATCGGGAAGAGGTAGCTCAGAGCGACATAGGCGCCAAAAAGCAACATATACGTTGACGGCTTATACGGCTCATCCTCCCTCCAGGTCGTCGCCCGTTTCAACTCGGAGGCGACCATGAAATTGTAGATAATGTAATAGATACCACAGGTGACGAATGAAAGGCCGACAATAGCCCAGAATGAACGGACTTTGCCGGCGTAAACCGCCTGTGGAGCGGCATTGGGGATAGATGTGCTATCCAAGATGAGCGCCCTTTTTTGAGTATACGGTTGTCATCAATCTATCAGGGTTGGTAGCGCTGGCGCCGAAGCCGAAGCAGTGGCAGGCGAATCAGCCCATCGACTCAATTGCCCGAATTATTTCATACGGGGTTGTCGCTTCTTTCAGCTCCTCACGGAATGTTTCGTAGCGCAGTATCTCAGCCAGCGCCTTGAACACTCGCAAATACTGGATATCATCATACGGCGGAGCGGCCATCACGAAAAACAATTTCGTCGGCTCCTCATCGAGAGCCCCGAAGTCATAGCCGCGTGAACTACGGGCAAAGCTTATCATAAATGACTTGGCCTGCATGGAGCGAATATGCGGAATAGCGATACCATACCCGATAGCTGTGGTCGCTTTTCGTTCGCGGTTTATGAAATCTGTCAGCAATTTGGAGCGGTTTCCGAGACGGCCGGATTTCTCCAGCAAATCAACGAGTTCACCAATGATCATCTCCTTGCTCCTCTGGCGCCATTTCTCCATGCTCGAGCCCTCAACATACTCAGGCACAATGGTTTCCATCTCCAGTTTTATCATGTCCTCAGACATGAAACGGGCAATATTCAGTCCCATCTATCCGCTCTCATCATACATGTTGTTTATGGCGAGCCAATGCAATTCATTGCTAAGCAATAAGTTACGTGTATCAGAAGCCGAGTTCCGGCTGCCTGTCGCCACAGATCCTACTTCTACCAGCTTACAGGGAGGATAGCTGATTCTCCCTGCGCTTGAATAAACATGATATTGCCATACATCCTTGAATGTCAACCAAATACCAGCAAATGTCCCTGATAGGGCTCTTATCAGCTAAATCTGATAACCGCGTTGACAATGGCGGGTTGGCAGAGTAGTATTTTTGGGCCTTTGAGGGACTTGTGATGAGGAGCTTATGTAGTTTACAAGTGTCTTCAAAGGCGTGTTCGTCGGCGCAAAAACAAGTCTACCTGAGCAGAAGAAACCGCAATCGGCCGATACTGTATATGGGTGTGTGGCAAGTGTATAGCGCCCCGAAAGTTACAATGGCCTGTTGGGCCGAACAGGTTTGACGGCCAGAGAAAAAAAGACAGAAACAGAGAAACAGAAAGATAAAGAGCGCGTACCGGTACAATGACATCCCCATCCTCAAGCAACTCAACACAGATTGCCCCATCCGGCGCAGTCGCCACTCCCTATGCAGAACTGAAACGCACTCATACCCTCGGGGAGTTGAATCTGTCCCATGTTGGAACATCCGTCCGTCTCAACGGTTGGGTGCAGGAGTATCGCAATCTTGGCGGTGTTCTTTTTCTGGACCTGCGCGACAGGTACGGAATTACACAAGTCACAGTCAATCCGGGTGATGTCTCAGAAGAAACACACAAAGCCGCCGCCGGAGCCCGGCACGAGGATGTTGTAGCGGTTGTCGGGGTTGTACAAAAGCGCCCCGAAGGCACAGTTAATCCAAAACGCCCGACCGGTGAAATCGAAGTTGTTGTTGAGCGCTTTGTCGTTCTCAATCCGTCGAAAACACCGCCGTTTGAAGTCGAAGATACGGCGCTGTCCAATGAAAACCTGCGGCTCGAATATCGCTTCCTTGATTTGCGTCGCACTCCGATGCAGGAGATATTTCGTTTGCGTCATGATGTAACGATGGCGGTGCGCAACAAGTTTTCCGAACTCGGCTTTCTGGAAATCGAAACGCCGCTCTTGATGCGTTCGACTCCCGAAGGCGCCAGGGATTATGTTGTGCCATCCCGTGTACACCCCGGAGAATTCTACGCCCTGCCGCAATCACCGCAATTGCTCAAACAGATTCTGATGGTTTCTGGATTTGATAAGTATTTCCAATTGGCGCGTTGTCTGCGTGATGAGGATCTGCGCTCGGACAGACAGCCGGAGCATACACAGATTGATGTCGAGATGTCATTTGTGACTCCTGACGATGTGTTCTCCAATATCGAAAGAGTACTGCAACATGTGTTCAAAGAAGTGCAGGATTACGTTCTCGAAGCGCCGTTTGCCCGTTACACCTACGAAGAGGTGATGAACCGCTGGGGCATAGACAAGCCAGACCTGCGTTTTGAAATGGAGCTTGTCGATTTAACCGCCGCAGTCGCCGAGTGTGAATTTGCGGTGTTTCGTGACAATGTCGCCAAGGGTGGTGTCGTCAAGGGACTGACACTCAAAGGCGGCGGCTCATATTCACGTAAACAGCTCGACGAGCTCACCGAGTTTGTCAAACAGCAGGGCGCAGGCGGACTGGCCTATATACTGCGTGGTGACGAATCTGACCGCTCGCCGATTCTGAAATTCATTGGTGAAGACGTCAAGAACAAACTGTGTGAACTGGCTGATTGTCAAAAGGGTGATTCATTACTGATTATTTCAGACAAACGCTGGAAAACCGAATCAATTCTCGGACAGCTACGTCTGCATCTTGGTAAGAAACATGACTTGATTGACAAATCACGCAACTGCTTTCTGTGGGTGACACGCTTCCCGTTGTTCGAATATGATGAAGACGCCGGACGCTGGGAGGCGATGCACAATATCGTTTCACATCCGGTTGAAGAGGAAATGTATCTTCTCAATGAGGGCGACAAGTCCAAACTGGCGCCGACAGACCCGGAACACCCCTGGCATAAAATTCACGCCGACCAGTATGACTTGGTTTTCAACGGTAGTGAGATTGCCTCCGGTGGTGTGCGAATCAATCGCCGCGAACTGCAACAGCGGGTGCTCAATATCCTCGGGATTTCCAATGAGCGCGCGGAGCGCATGTTCGGCTTCTTATTGCGCGCGCTCGAATATGGCGCCCCTCCTCATGCCGGTATTGCTCTTGGCCTGGACCGGCTGGTGGCCAATATGTGCGGTGCGGATTCAATTCGCGAGGTTATCGCTTTCCCGAAAACAGCGGCGGCGACATCGCTGATGGAAGGCGCGCCCTCTGTACTGGAACCGGAGCAATTGGAAGAATTGTCCCTGCAGATAAAGAAGAATTTGCAGATAAAAAAGAAATAGCTATCTTTTGTTTGGTCAGTGCGGCCACTCTATGAGCAATAAATCCAAAGAACAAAAGCCGGATACAGCGGCAGGCTCCGAAACTCTGCCTTCGACCGATAGTAGCGCTGAGTCGTCAGTGACACTCTCGCTTGTCGGTGTGGATATCGGTTTGCTTTTTGGCCAGAATGATGTGTTTCTGCGCCAGATTGAAGACGAATTCGATGCGCGTATCATTGCCCGCGGCGAATCAATTATGATTTCCGGCGCTCCGGAAGAAGTCGGAAAGTTACGCGAGCTGTTTCAGGATTTAATCAGTCGTGTACAGAACGACGAACCGCCGACCGAACAGTATATTCGTTATGCGATTGATATCATCAAGGCCGGTGGTGAGGGTCCAGCCAAGCGCATGCAGAGCGCCCCGACAGGTAATGGCCCGGACAGACTTGATGACAACGGAGTCAAACCGCGCACTATCGGTCAGCGGAAATATATGGAGGCAATCAGCAAGTCTGATGTCGTCATCGCCATCGGTCCGGCGGGGACAGGGAAGACATTTCTCGCTGTCGCTGCGGCGGTTTCCTATTTGAAGTCCGGGGCTGTCAAGAAAATAGTCTTCGTGCGGCCGGCCGTTGAAGCGGGAGAATCACTGGGATTTCTTCCCGGTGACATTCGTGACAAAATTGATCCCTACTTACGTCCGATATATGATGCGCTCTACGATTTGATGCCCGGATCACGGATTAAGAAGATGATGGAAAACAACATCGTCGAAATCGCCCCGTTAGCGTTTATGCGCGGCCGGACCTTGAACAATGCGTTTGTTGTCCTTGATGAAGCGCAGAACGCGACAACGTCACAAATGAAAATGTTTCTGACCCGTCTCGGAGAGAATTCCAAGGCGGTTGTCACAGGTGATATTACACAGATTGACTTGAATAATAAAGATAATTCAGGCTTGTTAAGCGCTGAGCGTATTCTTGCTCATATTGACGGGTTGCAATTTGTGCGCCTGACTGACAAGGATGTTGTGCGCCACCGGCTGGTTCAGCAGATTATTCTTGCGTATGAGCGCGATGATGACAACGCTGAGTCCAATCAGTCAGCGTAAGTACCTGTCTGCGTGTTGCGACAGGGTAGTTTCTTAAGGGAGAAGTACTCCAGGGAAGAAGTACTTTTGAAACGATAGGCGTGGTCTCAAGGCGCCAGTCACCAGAACTATGTTCTCATTGTTACTAAAGTCCCGTCGCGCCATCAAACGCGCGCTGAAAATCCGCACCCGTCGAAATCGTGGTGGCAACAGGCGACGCGAAAAGCTCTTTCGTGTCCTGCTGTTTGCTTTGGCGATTCTGACGGTCGGGATTCTCTACCCACAGGGAGATATTTTTTCGCCTGTGCCTATTCCGCATGTAGGTGAAATCGCACATGAAGATTTCATCGCCCCGACAGTGATTGTCCTGAAGAAGACTGACAGAGAACTGGAAGAAGAGCGGCGTTTAGCGCGCAATGCCATTCCGATTGTCATGGACTATGACTCTACCGTCGTCGATTCTGCGTTACGGTATCTTGGTCGCTTTATCTCAGAAGCGAAGTCCCTCAAAGACAGTCTGGCGCAGGATTCAACAGCGGACTTTGGTGTCTACGCCGAATCACTCACCCATGAGTTTCCCTTCATGTCCACCGGCGCCTTACAGGAGTCATATACAGCAGATTCGCTTGCAACAGTCAATGAGCGCCTGCAAGGCATTCTCAAATCAAATATCTACTTTAGCGGAGTCCTGTCCTCAATCGATTTGCTCCGCGAGCATGAAGGTCGCTCTATCGTTGTGCGGATGGGCCGTCGTGAAACACTCTTACCTTACTCTCAGGTCCTCGATTTGTCACTTGCGCGCCAGCGTCTTTTGACAATTCTAAACTCACTGGCCAGAGATTCGGCAATCAACGTGGAACTGCATTATGAAATCGGCCGACATTTCATTTTCCCGAATCTTACCGTCGCCAAAGCAGAGATGAAGCGCCGCGAGGTTGCGGAGCTTTCAGCGATAACTGACATCAAAGAACGCGCTGATGTCGGTGATCTCATCATCCGCGCCGGTCAGCCGGTGACTGCGCGACAGGTGGCGCTATTGCGCCAGTACGCCGAAATCCGCAAGAGTATTGCCCGGCAGGAGGGGCTTTTTGAGGCCTATTTGCCGCTGATTTCACACATCGGTCTGGTGGCGGTTGTCTTCGGTTTACTCTATCTGTACTTGAAGGTCTTCCGTGAGGACATCTTCCGCTCTTCATCAAAACTGTTCGCGGCGCTCCTGATTGTCGGGTTGGAATTGGTTGTTATCTATCTTGGTGAACGCTATGAGATGAATATGTTTGCGTACCCGGTGGCGCTGGCTCCAATTATGTTCGCTATACTCATAGACATCCGCTTCGGAGTTGTTTCCTCACTCTTCATTGGCCTTCTTCTGGGGGCGCTGAATCAATTTGATTTCTCCCTGACACTATTCACTGTTTGCGCCGGTTCACTCAGCGCTTATTCGGTGGCCGGAGTGCGTCAGCGCAAACAACTGTTCCGCACTATGTTCTATCTCGCCGCTGTCGGTGTTTCGCTGGCGCTGGCGCTTGGCTATCTGGCTTCAATCGAACATACCGGATACAGTGACGATATCCTCGCGGCCTTACTCGGAGCATTCATTACCCCAATCGCCGCAGCAGGCGCGTTGCCGTTTTTTGAATCACTCTTCGGGTTTGCCACTGACATCACATTGCTCGAACTGTCAGATTTGAACCGCCCATTGCTGAAACGTCTCGCGCTCGAAGCCCCCGGGACTTTCCATCACTCAATTGTTGTTGGCTCACTTGCTGAGGCCGCCGCCAAAGATATTGGCGCCAACTCATTGCTCGCGCGTGTCGGAGCTTATTATCATGATATTGGCAAGATGGAAATTGCAGAGTATTTCATTGAGAACCAGGTTGGACTAAAATCAAAACATGACTTTATCACACCGACCATGTCAGCGCTGATTCTTGCGTCGCATGTCAAACGCGGCAGGCAGATGGCGGAAAACGCGGACTTGCCGGATGCGGTGATGAACTTCATCGAAGAACATCATGGAACAATGATTATGTCGTTCTTTTATAACCGTGCGTTGGAGCAGGGCGCCTCCCCGGATATTGAGCCGGAATTCCGCTACCCGGGGCCGACTCCACAAACGAAGGAGGCGGCAATTCTAATGTTGGCTGATGGTGTTGAAGCTGCCAGCCGAACACTCGAAGATCCAAAACCGGCGAGAATTGTGGCGCTGGCGCAGAGTATCATAGACAGCCGCTATCACGCCGGACAACTTGAAGAGTGTGATCTAACACTTTCGGATTTAGGAAAAATTCGTGACGCCTTTGCGAAAATCCTCACCGGGGTCTTCCATCAGCGGGTGCCATATCCGTCACTAAAAACATCAACAAAGAGTTA
>CAZFAL010000023.1:9454-22962 GCA_964516945.1 uncultured Ignavibacteriales bacterium | reverse complement strand
ATCTACTATGACGCAAGTTTGCTCATCACCTCACTGATGACCCTCCTGTCAGTCCTTGTCGTCTGGCAAACAGTTCTGGCAGAGCGGCGTCCGACCCTGTGGCGCTTTGTCACGCTTGGGGCGCTGATTGGTCTGGCGGCGCTGGCAAGACCGAATATCCTGTTTTATGTCCCGGCGCTGGCAGTCTGGTTCTGGTTCGCAATCAGAAATCAATTCCACAATAAATTTAGTAATCCTCTTTTGTCCTATGGCATAGTGATTGCCAGCGCTCTGATAGTCATATCTCCGGTGACAATTCATAACTGGGTTGTCTCCGGAGAGTTGATTCCCATCAGTTGGCAGGGCGGCTACAATTTCTATCTCGGCAACAACCATCAGGCCAATGGCTGGTCAGCCACAGCGCCGGGAATCAAATCCAGTTGGCAGGGTGGCTATCTTGACGCTATCAACATCGCCCAAAGCCAAACAGGCAAAACGCTCAATGAAAAACAAATCGACAATTACTGGTGGAGCAGGGGATGGGAAGAAGTCTCATCACACCCGTTTGCCACACTCAAACTGTTTGTGAAAAAACTCGGCTATCTTATCAACGGTTTCGAAATCCCCAACAATCAGAATCTCTACATCGTCGAACGCTTCAGCCCGCTCGCGCAGGCGCTGTTCGCCCGCTCGCCGCTGTTTGTTCCGTTCGGCATAACCGCGCCGTTTGCCCTACTCGGACTCGTGTTCATCATACGCCGCGCCAGAGAATACCTGCCGCTGTTGCTGTTCATTGTCAGCTACGCATTCAGTATCGTGTTGTTCTTTGTCTGCGCGCGCTACCGTCAGCCACTGCTTCCGTTCGCGTTACTTCTCGCCGCCTATGGATTCTACGAGATTTGGGGCATGGCTCAGCGTCGCAAGTGGCGCCGGTTCATGCCCTATGCAGTGGCGTTGGCCGGCTTTTTCTTTTTATCAAATTATGACCTTGTCGGACTTGATGCGCATGTCCAATCTGCAACCGACCATTTTCTGCTTGGTTCATCCTACCAACAGCAGGGGGATATAGCCAGCGCCAAACGCGAATATCAGGCCGCGCTGGATGATGATCCGGAATACATCGACGCGCACAACAATCTCGGTCTCATCGCCGCACAGCGGGGAGAGGCCGACAGCGCCGAACGTCACTTCAGAGCGGTTCTGAAAAGCGATCTGGATAACACAACCGCATTGACAAATCTGGCGATGTTGTTGATGAAAGGAGACGAATTGCAGAAGGCGCAGAACTTACTTGAGCGGGCGCGCCGCTTGGATTCACTCGATTACAATGTGCAGTATCGTCTGGGGTTGGTGTATCATCTACAGGAGCGCTTCAAGTTAGCTCGTGACAGCTATTTGAAAACTTTACAACTCAATCCAAATTTCGAACCGGCGAAACAGAATTTGCATATTGTCGAAAACGTACTGCGGGATTCGTTGTAAAGCGCCGCAATCACCAAACCCGCCGTCGGAACACAGACTTACGCTCCCACACTTCATCCGGTTCCTCGTCGTCCTTCGCCGAAAACAACGCCAGCAAAAAAGAAATCACACCGGCGGTCATCAGCGCCCCGGTGATACCACCGGCGACTATTCGTTTGGCTGTGTAGGAGCTTTCATTGTGCTCATCCAGTGTCAGATATGCGCCCTTTTGTGATGACAGCGCGACAATCTCACAGCGCTGGCAGGTCTCAATGTTTTTCAACTCGGACCTGCGCACCGCAAACTCAACTTCCATCCCCGGCTGATAGTCTTTCTTGAATAGCTGATAATGAAACGGCCGGAACCCCGGACAGACAAACTCAGAGCAGTATCCTTCAATCTCGAACGTCAGCAGAAGCGAGGACTTGAAAAATGTCCGGCGCATATTCTTCAGAGTCCCCTGATAAGTGACAGTTTCATCAACTGTCAGTCGCTCAGGGTTCAGCGCCTCCTGCAAAGTAAACAGTGACAGAAACACAAACACCCCGGCAAAAGAAAACAACAGGGTTCGTGGCAAGCGCCAGGACCTGATTTTTCGTTTCCAGTATGTCATCGCTTTCTCACAGGTGAAACGGAGCCGCTCTCTTGTGCAAAATACAGTTTGCGCAACAAAAACGCCAGTCCGAAATAGAGTCCGCACAAACCTAAAAAGCGCAGAGGAGTGTCTTTGAGCGCCTGCCCGATATGCAATACCAGTAGTGACACCATAAAGACTATCGCAATGTTATCACGAAACAATGACACTCCGGCACTCAATAGCCCACGCAAATAAACGAGTATCACAATCACCGGAAACGTAAGTAATAGCAAGTGATGTGACTCAGACATCGGAAATACCAGCGGTATGATGCTGGTAATTAAGCCGAAAGCGCCGAGACGCTGAAAATGCGACACCATACCATGCCTGAAGTACATAAACACTGGCAATGACATAACGACAGTCAGAGCGCCGGAAAGAACAATGCGCGTGGTTGACGGTAACGTTACAGATAACGAATGTGTTACTGTTGAGAGAATAGAAAACGAGCGGAATCCGAATGACGCCTCTTTGGCTGTCAGTGTTGCAGTCACAATATGAATATAATAGGTATAGAACTCCAGAACGTGAGAAGAAACCAGCGCCGGAACACCGAATATCAGCGCCGGAGTCATAACGGCAAAATAGAGTACTGTCCGCCATTGTCTCTGCCCCAGCGCATAAAGTATGAAAATTCCCGGGGCCAGTTTGATAGAGACAGCCACTGACAGAACAAACGCCGCAGACATCTGTTTGCCGGATTCCATCAAAACAAAAAACAAGCCCACCAAGCCGATAACAAGCAAATTGATTTGTCCATTGAGAAACTCATCCTGCAGGAACGGATACAGTGCAACAATCATCAGAGCATAAAATAGCACTCGCGCACGTGGGCTACTTGCATCTCCAGCAACTTCTCCACTGTCAGACACACGTCGCTTGATAACTCTGACAGTCACAAAGAACACCAAAAACGACAAAAATGCCCAGAGACCGGATACGGCAATCTTCCCGATAGATGACTTTGCAACAAGAGCCAGCGGATACAACACCGTTGTCAGAAACAACGGATAGATATACCTGCGTATTTCATGCTGATACGGATTGACATCCTGATAGAATTCATCGGCGGCGTTCAAATAAACAGTCAAATCATTACCGTCAGGACGGTTGAAATTCCGCACAGACTGATATGAAAAGAGCGCTACTGAACCAAATGCAAAGACAAACAGCAGGACCAAACCAGCTTTGAGCGCCGGATGTGTCATGTCCTCTGTCATCTCACTTGTCCGTTGTCACTAAGCTTAGTTGCGCCAGCGCCGCAGTCAGTGCGTGTTCAACCCGCAACACCCACGGACCAAGACAGAATGGAATGAACCCCAAACGTGTAAAATGCTCCACCTCATAGTCAATCCAGCCCCCCTCGGGGCCGATTGCAACAACTATATGAGTGGCTGAGCCAAGCCCGGCAACAGCGCTCATAGGTGTGGTAGTGTCCATATCCGCAAGCAACAGTGTTGGTCTATTGTTGGTGTTGTCAGAGAAGTCATGTGACATCACCGCAGGCCAGGTGTCTTCAACAAAGGGCCGGAACAACGGATGCAAGGTCACCTCAGGAATAGATGTGCGTTTGCCCTGCGAGAGCCCCTCCAACAAAAACAGCTCCTGCTGTTCTGCGTTCATCAATGGTGATTGCAGATAACTCTTCTCAGTGCGATTCGCGCGCACCAAATGTAAATTGCGCACTCCCATCATCGCCGAAGTCAGCAAAACCTTCTTCAGTGTTTGTGGTCGAGGAACAGCGCAGACAATATCTACAATTGGAGATGATTGTGGCGCTGGATGAGTCTCCTGTACAATCAACTCGACCGATGTGTCGCGCACTGTCTCGATTCCGGCTATGCCGATAGGGCCGTCAAGTATCCCTATCTCTACTGTGTCACCTGCTGAAAGTTTGAGAATATTGCGAATATGCTCAGCGCGGTTGTCTGTGATTACATAACGTCCGGCGACGCATGAGTCCTTTTCTGTCAGAATGATAAGGTTCATCGGCAGACATCAGCGCTTGTTATGAAAATGGACAGCGCTCTATGCGGCGGACTTTTTTTTGGAGCGTGACTTGCGTTTCTTGCGGCGTGGTTTGACTTTCAAGATGGTGCCCCGGCATTTCGGCGACCCGCACAGACACAGGTACTGCTGACGAAGCTCCTCTGATAATTCGCCTTCATGCTCATAAGAATAGTCATACAACAGCTCCGCGCCGGGTTGGATATTCTTGATTGCCTCAATGAAAATCCGTCCGTCCTCATTGACCGCCTCGCAATTCGGATCACATGAATGATTGATATAACGCGCCTCATTGCCAATCCGACCGGCGTCAATCACATTTTCGTCATCCACCTCGAACAAGAACGTATGATGCCTGTCCATCGCATCATCGTCATAGCGATTGTCCGCTTCTTCGGTTGTGATTCGCTCACCGATATATTCAATCAGACGCTGACCCGGGCGAATTCGGCGCGTGGCGAACACGCCTTTGCCCTGGATTCTGGAATTACGCACTTCAAAGGGATAGTTCTTGGAATCAGCTTTCGCCATTGTTGTCTGTCTCTCTTGCAGGTAAGATTGTTAATAGTAGCAGGCCGTTCACTTTCACTGCGTTCAGCCGACAGACCGAACGCGCGAAGAGAAGCTAATAGGAAATCCGCAAATGTAAAGGTTTTTTCAAACTCTGCAGTGAGCTTAAAGCCAGCGCCGTACCTGCGACTTATATCTGAGATATTCATCGCCAAACTTCTCAGCCAGATAGCGCTCCTCGCGGCTGATAACGCCGGTGTGCATGATAACCAATGCAATCGGCAACGTCAGTACCGGCCAGAGCCACAACTTCGCCAAGGCCGCTCCAAGATACAGAATCGTCAGTGACAAATAGAGTGGATTTCTGCTGAAACGAAAGGGTCCCGACGAAACAATCGCTGTCGCCGGTTTATAGACATCAATATGTGTCTTCGCACGCTTCATCGTAAGAATCCCGCTGGCGGCGATCAGCACTGCAATCCCGACCAGCGTCTTACCTATCAAACTCCACGGGAGAACATCAGGCAACCCCAGAGGAAACTGTCGTTCAAGCAGGAACCCGAGTCCAAAGAAAACCGCATAAATCACCGGCGGTGGCGCTATTACCCCCGGTCTGTCTTTCCCGCTTTGCGCTGATTCTCCGCTTTCGTTCATCTATTCTCTCTCCACACTCAACTGTTATTCACTTCGCAGGGCCTGCACCGGGTCAACACTCGCCGCTCGCGAGGCCGGGTACATACCGGCGACAACGCTGACAAACAACCCGATACCCAATGAAATAACTATCAACCACCAGGGCAAGGCAAAGAAATCCATCGGTGGGATGTCCTTGGATTCCATGTAAAACTTTGCGACCAGCGCCGCTCCCCGGGTTATTAACCAGCCGACCACAATTCCGCCAACCGCCCCGACTATGCCGATAAACGCCGATTCAAAAAGATACATCATCCGGATATCGGAGTCATCCGCCCCCAGTGATTTTAGAACACCGATTTCCCGTCGACGTTCCAGAATTGACATCACCATTGTGTTGACAATCCCCAGCGACGCAGTCACCAGCGCAATCAGGCCAATCATTCCCAACGCCATGTTGAAAAACAGAAATACATTTTGTATCTGGGAAAACTCTTCAGCAAAAGAGTATGTGTCATAGCCCAATGCCTCGACCGAGTCCTTGATAGATTGGTACGGGACACCCTGATCGAGGTTCAAAGTCACCCGGCTGTATTCAGTCGCTGACTCCCCGCCGCCGCTGAAACCCGGCAATTTTCCGCTGGCCAGAGAAGTCAGAAAATCCTGCTGTGAGCCGGAAAAACCCGCCTCAGAAAACCTTCGCCCGGCGCCTACCGGCAGAACGACCGGCTTGACCGCTTCCTCAAGTCCTGCGTCGATCACTCCGGAGATAGTCAATGTTTCGGCTACTTCCGCGCGTGAATTCATATATCCGTCAACAAAACGCCCAAACACTCCGCTCAATTCACGACTGAACAAACGACTGCGATAGTCAGCGTCAGCGAGCGAATCAAAACGCAGATCACTGAAATGCTCCCGCACAGAATCAAGATTCTTGTCGAAGAGCGCATGAGAAATTGCGCTGTCAAGTGACACCACCGACACCGAGACAATTACACTATCACCCAACACCGACTCCACCGAATCCAGCTTTACTCCGGCCTTCAGCAGAAATCTGTCGGTGACAAGAATCTCACGGGCGGTGTCAGAGCCATACGCCTTTCCGGCTTTGAAATGTGTGAACATCTTCGTCGCCAGCGCCGACACAGGCACCGCTCGCGCCTTAGTGTCAAATGACGTATCACGAAACCTGACATTGACAGCGAGATTCTCATACGGATACGCCAGCTTCACGCCCGGGATACCAGCCAGCCGCTCAACGGCCAGTGAATCCAACGGATGCTTCTCTTGTTCTGTGTTAGTTACAATGGCTGTCGAATCTGACTCAAGTGTGTCAGATTCAGCGAGCGTGTCGTGCGTTTCAAGTGTATCGCTTGAGCCCCTCTCACCGGTTTTGTTGCGTTCAGGATTATGTCTGCGGCCTTGACGCGGCCCCTTGCCTGCCGGATAGACATACATGGTGGTAAACAATCCCATCGCTTCGAAATTATCAGCAATCGTTTTCTGCATCCCGGCTCCAAAAGACAACATCGAAACAAATGCGGCGATCGCAATCAATACCCCTGCAATAGTCAGGGTAGCCCTTAGTTTCATTCGCCAGAGGTTCCCGGCGGCGTCCTGCAATAAGTCTCTGACCGTCATGATGCGCACTCAACTCTCTCATCAGCCACAATCCTGCCATAATCCATCCGCACCACACGTCGCGCGCAGGACTGCGCCAGTTCAGTGTCATGTGTCACCATCACTATTGTGACTCCGTCACGATTGAATGTGCGCAACATCTCAGAAATCTGCACCGTGTTCTCTTTATCCAGATTACCGGTCGGCTCATCGGCAAACAGAATCTGCGGACTTTTCACTAACGCACGCGCCAGCGCAACCCGCTGTTGCTCGCCTCCGGAAAGGTCCGCCGGGCGGTGTGTCAGTCTGTCCGCCAGCCCGAGACGCTCCAGAATATTTGCAGAGAGTTCGCGCCGTTCCGCTTTCGGAGTCTCATTGAAATACAAGGCGGTTTCAACATTCTCCAGCGCAGTCTTGTGAGCAATCAAATTGAATGACTGAAACACCATGCCAATTTGTTTTGCCCGATACTCAGACAGACATTTGCGCGAGAACGAATTCAGCCGTTCTCCGTCGAATGAAATCACACCGGAGGTCGGCGTGTCCAACCCCGCCAGCAGATTCAGCAATGTCGACTTGCCGGAACCCGATGAACCCACCACCGCAACAAACTCACCGCGTGAGATCGTCAAATCCACCTTCTCCAGCGCCCGCACCACCTGTGGCCCGCGAACATAATAACGGCACAATTCGGCGGTTGTCAGCCACGCCGCATGCGACGATGTCCTATCCGATGTAGTCCCTGTGCCTGTCATAGTCATGTCTTACATACTGGAAAAGTCGAGAAAATGTTGCCTGAAAAGTACAAACGAAAAGCCAAAGCTAACCAGCGAGCGCTTCCTCAAGCAGTTGACATTGCCGCTGATAGGTAAACTCTTGTGCAACCCGTTCTCTGGCATTCTTTGCCAGTTTCTCAGGCAGAGCGCTATCTTGCAACAACTTGCTCAATCCCCCCGCAAGACCGCCTGCATCCTCATACTCATACAGCAAACCTGTGACGCCATCTTCAATCAACTCTCTTGTCCCGCCGGCGTTTGTCCCAATCACCGGAACCCCGGATGCCATCGCCTCAAGTGTCACCATGCCATATGTCTCAGACTCAGAAGTCATCGCAAATACATCCAGCGCCGCATACGCTGTTTCAACATCCTTCCGATGAGGGCGAAAATGAACTCGCGCGCCAATTCCCAGTTGTTGCGCGCGTTGCCGGAGCGTCTGCTCATACGTCTCATGTTCGCCGTGAGTTCTGTCTCCAAGAATCAGGATGTGCAGATTTGAGTATTTCGCATGTAGTAAAGCCAGCGCTTCAATAAGTGTCAACTGTCCCTTCTTCGGATCTAATCGCCCGACTACTCCGGCAATAAACGCATCCTGCGGCAAATCCAGCGTCGCGCGGGCCTGTGGTTTCTCAGGCGCGTCTGCCGTAAAGCGCTCCATGTCAACGCCAAACGGAATCACATGCGCTTTGGATACATCAAATGTCGTCTTCTCCTGCAAACTCGTAACAAACCCCGGCAATGGCGCCAGCCAGCCGTCGAGTTGTTTGTACAGCCAGCTATGAAACGCATCGCGCTTGTCCATACCCAACTGCATATGCTGATAGTAGAACAATCGCAATGGTGTCTTACAGAATCGTTTCGCCAGCGTCGATAAGAAAATATCAGAACCGAGATTGTTAATCAGCGCTGTGACACCATCACGTTCAAGCGCCCGCGCCAGCCGGCGGGCGTTGAGTACATCACCAAACTTGAACTCCGAACGCAGATGAGAAAACCGCACACCGCTCGTCTGTGCAAACTCAGCGAGCGTGGAATCCTCCCGCCCGTAGATAACCACCGGCCAGCCCCGCGCAGACATCCGCTTAGCCAGCGCCAGCACATTCATCTCCAACCCCCCCCAGGAGGACGAATTGCACAGCAGGCCAAGTGGTTTTTTTTCATATTCAACATCCATGGAAGTAATATACAGCGGAGTGGCATGAAGTGAAAGCAAGGGGTTGTAGCAGACGTTTCAGATAGCTATCTTAGCGGGACGGGGTAGGATAGTTGATGCAGAAGGATGTCTCGCCTTTACCGTGGAAGGATTCAACAATGAAACTAAGAAATGTAACCGCCCTTTTATCATTTGTGTTTTTCCTCTTGGGTGTGGTCTCTGCAGGTGGGCGCCCGACTCTCACAATTCCGCTGATTATGCAAGGTGAGCGTTTCATTGGCAGTCTGCCGGATGGACAGCGCTGGTCAGAGGACAGCAAATCTATCTATTTTCGCTGGAATCCGGAATTTGCGGATGATGATTCATTATACGTTGTCTCCATCAAAGGCGGTAAACCGCAGAAAGTACCGTTGGAAAAACAACTGTCCCTTCCTGCCTCGCGTGGCGCGTACAACAAAAAGAAAACAGCCAAAGTCTACAGCAAGAATGGTGATATTTTTCTGTTGAATATCAAATCCGGTTCAATTACACAGATTACCAGGACACTTGCATTCGAAAGCGCTCCGTCATTCAGCAGTGACGAATCACAAATAATCTTCAAGCGCGCTGACAATTTGTTTGCCTGGAGTATCAAGGATGGAACAATAGTCCAACTAACTGATTTCCGCTCCGGCTCTAAGAAAGACGAAGACCAGGAACCAAAAAACACCAATGACAAATGGCTCAAGAAAGAAGAGCGTCGGCTGATCACGGTACTCGATGAACGCCTCAGCAAAGCCGAGCGTAGCAAAGAAAATCGCAAAGCGCTCGAACCACAAAAACCATTGAAAGTGTATCTTTCCGGCAAGCGTGTTTTCGGTCAACAACTGTCACCTGATGGACGCTATGTTACGTTTTTGCTCAGCAAACGCCAGCAAGGAGCCACTCGCACTATCGTACCGGAGTACATCACCGAAACCGGCTACACCGCTACTCCACATTCAAGAACCAATGTCGGCGCCCCACAACCAACATCCGAATTCGGTATCTATGACCGCGAACGTGACACTGTGTACTATCTCTCTGCAGATTCTCTGCCGGGTATCTATGACACACCGGCCTATCTCGCCGAGTACGCCGACACAAGTGACAGTAGCGCCGGCGATACAGTCACAAGCAAGGCAGAAGCAGAGCCGCAACCTCGCAGAGTCACCTATCAGGGCCCCTACTGGTCCCCCGACGGCGCGCATGCGATAGTAATCATCCTCGCGCAGGACAGAAAAGATCGCTGGATTACAAAGCTGGACCCGCAAACTGCGCAGTTGACCACACTCGACCGTCAGCATGATGACGCCTGGATTGGCGGCCCCGGAGTTGGCTGGGGAGTTTTCTGGGCGGGCAATGTCGGCTGGACACCGGATAGCAAACGCTTCTGGTTCAAATCAGAGAAAACCGGCTACTCCCACCTGTACACTGTCAACATAGCCACCGGAAAGATTGAAGCGCTTACCTCAGGCGCCTTTGAAGTCGATAGAGTAGCGCTCAGCCATGACGGCAAATACTTCTACTTTATCGCCAATATGAATCACCCTGGGAACTGGCAGATGTATCGTCTCAAATCATCCGGTGGCAAACCGGAGCGCATGACCTCAAAGCCGGGACGTTACACCTTCATCTTCTCCCCCGACGAAAAGCATATTCTGCTACGCTACTCTTATACCAATCAACCCTGGGAATTGTTTGTGATGAACAACAAGCCCGGGGCGCCAATGAAGCAACTGACTCACTCTACGACACCTGAGTTTAACACCTACCCCTGGCGTGACCCTGAAGTTGTGACATTCACCGCCCGTGACAGCGCCAACATCTACGCCCGTCTCTATCGACCTGATTCAGCGCCACAAAACGGCGCCGCTGTCATCTTTGTCCACGGCGCCGGTTATCTTCAGAATGCGCACAAGTGGTGGAGTAGTTACTATCATGAATACATGTTTCACAACTTTCTCGCCGACAACGGCTACACGGTACTTGACATTGACTATCGTGGCAGTCGCGGCTATGGCCGTGACTGGCGCACAGCTATCTATCGCAACATGGGCGGCAAAGACCTGACTGACCAGGTCGATGGCGCAAAGTTTCTTGTGGCAAACTACAATATCGACTCCGCCCGCATCGGCATCTACGGTGGCTGCTATGGCGTATTCATCACGTTGATGGCCATGTTCAAAACACCCGGCGTGTTTGCCGCCGGAGCCAGTTTGCGCTCAGTGACAGACTGGGCGCATTACAATCACGGCTACACACAGGCCATCCTCAATGTCCCGCAACTCGACTCCCTCGCTTACCTGCGCAGTTCACCGATTTATTACGCCGAGGGATTGCAGGGAGTGCTACTGATGTGTCATGGCATGATGGATGACAATGTGCATTTCCAGGATATCGTCCGACTCACCCAACGTCTGATAGAACTCGGCAAAGACAACTGGGAGCTCGCCGTCTACCCGCTCGAACGCCACGGCTTTCGCGAAGCCAGCAGTTGGACCGACGAATACAAACGGATCTACAAGTTGTTTGAAGAGAACTTGAAACAGCCCCAACAATAGTAGCTGTTTCCTATGCGCCCCGCGACAAGTCACAACATGTTACTATGAACAACTGTCATTCTGAGCGCAGCGAAGAATCTGGCTGGATGTTTGCAGTTCGTAACGAAAATAACACTGATGTATCATCAAGTGACAATACACTATTTCTTGCAATGTCTTTTGCGTGACAGAGCCTTCGCTTCGCTCAGGATGACAGGAGAGGGGCAGCGCTACAAAAGGTCAGGACGATTGGACAGACTAAACATGATAATGTCCATGTTCTACCGTCGACCTTTACGCTTGTTCAAAAAATCACTAATCACAAACTCGCCAAGCCGGTCGAGTGAGCTGAAATACGCCTGTCCGTGATTCAGCTCGGTCAATTGTTCGACAAAGCGACGCAGGTACGGATCTTCAGTCACCATGAATGTCGTAATCGGAATCCGTTTCTTGCGACAAATCACCGCCTCATCAAGTGTGCGATTGACAATCACCGGGTCCAGCCCAATCGGATTCTTGTAGATTTGCCCGTTGTCACGACGTATCATCGACGGCTTCCCGTCGGTAATCATAATAATTTGCTTATTTGGATGTTTGCGCGTCAGAAGAATCCGCCGCGCCATTTGCAATCCGGCCTTTGTATTGGTGTGATACGGCCCGACCCCGCAATACGGCAAATCCTTAATCTTCACCTCACGCGCAAAGTCCCCAAAGAGAATCACACTCAGAAAGTCTTTCGGGTATTTCGTGGTAATCAATTCAGCAATCGCCATCGCCACCTGTTTCGCCGGTGTGATTCGGTCTTCACCATAAAGAATCATCGAATGTGACACATCAAGCAGTAACGCCGTCGCAGTGGAAGTAGTCTTCTCGGTCTCGTGCACCTCCAGATCTTCCTCGGCAAGTGTCATCTCCAAATCCGCAGTGCGTGATACCGAGTTGAACAGCGAACCGGTGAAATCAATATGCGCAGTGTCATCACCAAAGCGATACTCACGTTTTTCAGGAAGTATCTCACTGGCTCCGCCGCCTTCCTGCGGGACAGCATGATTCCCCCGCCCGGTGCGCCGCAACGCGCCGAATACTTTCTCCAGGGCATTGCGCCGTAACATCCGTTCACCCTTGCGCGTCAGCGAATGACCCTGCGGAGATACCTCAATGATGGATTCCTGTAGTAGCTTGCGCCGGAATTCATCAATATCGACATCTTGATCGATGTATCCCATTTGTTGCAAGCGACGCATCGCGCTCAGCGCCCGCTCAACGTCTCCGTCTACTTGCAACAGCAGATGATTGAACAAATCTTTCAACCCTGCATACCGGCGAATCTCCTTCGCCAGCGCGTCATCCCAGTTTGAGTAACGTATTCTCATAGCGTTATCGTTCTATTACTGCGAATCCGAATCCACCTCAACATCGCGCAACATATTCGCCAGCATGTCACTATACTGAAAGTTTGCATCACTAATCTCTTTGGCGAGCACATTACATTGATGCAGACCTTCGAGAATGAACTCCATACGCAAGTATGTTTCACCGTCATCTGCCGGTTGGAAATGTTTCTTAACAATGTCACGCAATCCTGCAATCGAATCAAGCGCCGCATGATACTGTTCAAGTGTGGCTGTATCCGATAACTCCAGCTTCATGCCACTGCCAAAGAAATCAGTTACCGGCTCAAACGGATTGTTTGACGGCGCCTTCGGTTCCAGTTGATCAAGCGGTGATGTCCCTTGGTCATAGCGACGCAATGATTTAAGCGGCTCAGGAAACACACGCAGGAATGCCTTGTGAATTGCCTTACCAATCATATTGTTCGCAACCAGCGTCGGACCCTCAAGCTCTCCTTCATAGACCAGCTCAATTTTGCCGGTAAGAGCCGGAAGCATCGCATACAAGTCGGACATCCTTGGATACATATCACGTTCATTATTCAACGCCGCGCGACGCTCAATCGCTGAAATCAAGTTTTCATAGGCGGTAATTGACACACGAGCCGAAACTCCCGATGTCTGGTCAACATACTCGGACTCACGAGCCATCACTGCCACTTCTTCTACCAGTTCTTTGATAAACTGTGGCACAACGACCTTGCGCGGTCTGTCAGTCCAGGCTTCCTGCTCGGTAATCTTCGCCGCATCAGAAATAGACTTCGGATAGTGTGTAAT
>CAZFAL010000023.1:0-9354 GCA_964516945.1 uncultured Ignavibacteriales bacterium | reverse complement strand
TTCTCCCGCGCGGCCTTAATCGGGTCAATGTCACCAATCAAATCGGCAATAGAAACATCAGGTGTAGCCAGTTTCTCCTGATAGCGCTCATCACGGTGAATCCAGCGGATTTCAAGCTTGTCGCCCTGTTCTGCAACAAGCTGCTGTGACTTCTTTGTCACCGGCTCCAATGGTGACTCATTGAGCGGACTGCCGACAATCGCCGGAATATATTCATCAAGCAAATAGACAAGCTGACGCAGGATTCTGCTCTTGGCCTGCCCGCGCAAGCCGAGCAAAATGAAATTGTGCTGTGACAGTATTGCATTATACAACTGTGGCATAACAGTTTTCTCAAAACCAACAATACCGGCAAATGGCGTTTTCCCTTCGCGCAACATCTGAAGCAGATTTTCGCGCATTTCCATCTTGACCGAACGATGCTGATAGCCGCTTTGGCGAAGTTCGCCCAGCGTTGCAGGCAGTTGTTCTGACGTAAGTTCTATCTGTGTCATGGAGTTGGTGTTCCTTTATCTATTCCTGTGAGCGCCAAAATCCGGCTCGACTTTTGAATGCCCTTTGAGCGTTCTGCTTGTTAAACGAATCACGCCCGTATTCTGTTCCATGGAGCGGCTTAGCGTAGCGCCTCTTGCATCGTATAGAAAACTCACGCAGAAACTGCGCACGCGGTTCCACACTAAGGTGAAACAATATCCTTCCTAATCTACACAAGAGGCGTTGGTGAGACAACCGTTATGTCTCAAGTGAAGCCGATGAAGATGTGTTGATATGTACCTCAAAAACTTAAAGCTCTTGAAGACTGCGACTCAAGAAACCGTCTCAAAATAGTCCTGCCGCTCCTCTTTTGAGAGCGATCTACCGGGTAATGCCAGGACCTTGATGGTGTGAGGAGTTGAGCCGCCTATATGTATGATGTCACCGACGTTGACTGTTTTGCCGGCTTTGGCAGTATCGTTGTTGATGCTAATCAGTCCGTTGTCCGCCAGACGTTTGGCGATTGTTCTGCGCTTGATAACGCCAAGGAGAGGAAGAATTTGATCGAGGCGCATGGTCGATTTACTTGATTGCGGTATTGTTTGGAACGTTGACTAATTAAATGGCCGGATTTCGATGAACGTGTCTTTCTTACGTTTCTCGACCCACTCGTTTATCAGCTTATCAGTCTTGCGGCGCCGCGCCAATTCGCGAATCTGATCGTAGCTGTTTTCGAGAGTGACTACTTCTGCGTCCTTTTTTTCAAGGATTTTGATGATGTGTAATCCAAATGAAGAGACAGCCGGACCGACTATGTCACCGACCTTCACATCCGGTGTTATCACGCCCTTAAATTCTTCCGGCAAATCGTTAAGCGCATACCAGCCGAGCTCACCCTCCGTCCGTCGTGTATCATCATCTGTCGAAAACTCTTTGGCGAATTCAGCAAACGACGCGCCGTTGCGCAATTCTTGAATCAATGAGTCGGCATAGCGGTATGTGTTTGCCGTATCCGCCGCTGTTGAAACCAGTGGGAAAAATATCTGTTTGACGTTGATACTATCACCTGAACGCGCCAGACACTCAAAGATATGGAATCCGACTCCGGTGCGCACCGCTCCGGAAATATCTCCGACACGCAAGGCGAATGCCGCAGATGCAAATTCCGGCGTCACTTCATCACGACGCAGGAATCCAAGGTCACCGCCTCCCGGAGCGCTGTACTGCTGAATCAACTTGTCGAAACTCTCACCGGTAATTGCTTTTTTGCGCACCAGGCGCGCGATGCTTCGCACCGAATCCACCGTCGCTTTTGACGTCTCTATGCGCAACAGTATATGGGCGATTCGAACACTTGCAGGTTGATTGGGAATTGAATCACGATACTCATTGTAGAATTCGGTGACTTCCTGACGTGAAACACTGATGGAAGACAGTTTCCGTGAGACGAACTTGTCTTTCAGGATGCGGTTTTCGATTTCTGGATAAAATTTCCTGCGCAAGTCACGGACCGTCATGCCTTCTTCAGAAAGAGTTTTCAAGAATGTGTCTTCATCAGGAAACCGGGAGGAGATTTGCTTCATCTGCCTGTCCAGCTCCGTGTTTATTTCCTGCTCTGACACTCGCAATGTTGTGTCCTGCTGAGCCGCGATGAGAAACAGTTTTTCATTGATTAGTTGCTGCAGAATCTCTTCCTGAAACTTGTTAATATCTGACTGTGATGTCGGCCGAAATCCGGTTTGCATCGCCATCAATTGCACTTGCGTGGCAAGCTCAGAGATAAGAATCGGGTAATTGCCGACTCTGGCTACTATTCGCTCCAATGGCTCCGCATTCTCGATTCCGGCGGAAGACAACGCCGGAATACTGACGGTCGCGCAGAGAGTTAACAGCAGAAGCCGACAGCATGATGTGCGTTTCGGTTTCACTGTGGGGAGTCCTGAACGTTTCACTATCAATCGATTCTCAGTTGTTGGAACTGTCCGGAGCTGATTCCGCACCGGTTGCGCTTGTAGCGTTTGTTGTGTTGGCGGTGTTTGATGCAGCGCGCGAATCCTGGTCCGGATATTTGTCCGGGTCTATCGAGGCGCGAATAACATCATCGTAAATCGTGATATCAGCGTTCTCTTTTACACGATTCGCCCACTTAACGAATGCATCACCCTTTTGTGAATTGATTATTTTGTCCGTGATTTTTCGCCTGACAGCATCCAAGCTCTTGACCTCTTCGGAGCGTTTTTCGGTAACATAAAAAATCGACCATTTCCCGATTCGGGAAAGAACAGGACCACCTATACCGCCCACAGCGACTTTCTTGGCTGCGTCGAAGACGTTGGGAAACCATGTGCGCTCAATCAGACCCAGTTCGCCTTTTTTCGCCCGAAATCCGGCGCGTTCGGTGAGCTCAGCGGCGGCGTCTTTCAATTGATTCAAGCCCTTGATTTTCTTACGAAGCTCCAGCGCCTGGTTTTTGTCGCTGACTAACACTTCAAAGAGGTGGATCTTTTCCGGCACGGTGAACTCTTTCTGGTGCGTGTTGTAATAGTCGACAACTTCCTCTTCATCCGGTGGTGGAGGTTGTGGAATCGAGTCACGCATTATCTCCGCCATAGTCAGTTCACGGAAGCGTTTCATCTTCTTCTTGAACTCGTCGGAACTCTCCAGTCCCTGGCGACGCGCCTCAAGACCAAGAATCTCGCTGAATTTGATACGGAATATCAAGTCCTCCAACCCCTCAGTATCGTCGAAATCCGGCTTGGCGTTTGGTGGGACCTTCTTAATCAGATTCAGGTATTGTCCGATAGACATCTGCCCGCCGTCCCAGGTGGCCAATGGCAACGCGGCCTCATCCCGGTCGAGTTGTTCCATGTCAAAATCGTTTTTGGGCAACTGGTCCAGATAAAAAGGTGGATATAAATCCTTCCGCTTGTTCATCAGAAACTCAACTGTCTTCTCTTCGATTGTAATCGGATACTTCACCTTTATCTGATCAAAATACTCCTGAACACGTCTGTTTCTGTCGGTGGAAATCATATCCTGCTTGATGCCATAACGCATCTTGTCCAGTGTCGTTCTCTCTGTGTTGGGCAGCTTTTCCGTCAGCTTGATAATATGCCAGCCAAAGCGAGTCTTCACCGGCGAGGACACTTCACCGGCGGACATTTTGTACACCGCCCGTTGAAATGGGTCTGCCATCTGTCCCCAGTAAAAATAGCCGAGATCGCCGTTATCTTTGGCCGACTTGCGATCAAGAGAATGGTCGAAGGCCAAACGTCCGAACGGCGCGCCGTTTTCCAGAGAATCAACCAGCGCGTCCGCCTCCTCACGGGTCTTCACGAGAATATGACTGGCGCGATACTTATATTTCAACTTGTCAAAATAGTCCTGAACTTCGGCTTCACTGATTTCCGGCGGCGGACCAATTTCTCTGTCAAAGAGAACATCAAGCAGAAACTTCTCCTTGTTCGACAGCGCTATCCGCGCCACATCTTCGAGGTCGTCAAAGCCCTTCTTGTAGGCCTCTTCAACAAGCAACTGCTGAATAACCAGCGTGTCAGTAATGATTTTTCTCGCTTGTAATTCATCATCAAATGACCGAAAGAATCGCTTATCGGATGTGTTCATCTGAGCGTTGAGCTCTTCAAGAGGTATTCTGTCGCCGTTAACGACTGCAACATATTCTCCGCCTGAATCACTGCATCCACCCATTGTCAGAAGTCCGAATGCGGTGATAAATACTGAAATGGCAAATAAACCATATCGACCGGTTCCCGTCGTTGAGCGGCTACCTGCGCAAGGACGATTTGCGCAAGGACGATCTGGGCAAGGACTATCTGCAAAAAGACGATCTGCGAATTGTTGTCGACCGCACAGATGACGTGCGAAAACTCTTACTGTATACTTCATTGGTTCTTTCTTACCTCACACTACAAGCAAATATCTCTTCTCGACGCCACAGCGGGCGTTTCTGGACTTGTACAGGGCTTCTTCTCCGAAGTTCCAGGTGAAAGCTGTTGGTAATCAATAGATTAGTATGGAATATCCTGCGAGAATCAGTCGTTGGTTGTGTTGTTCATGAGCGTTTTAGTTTATTGAAATCCTGATGTAGACCGGATAGTTGAAGCCCTCAGCGTCGCTAACCACCAAACGCTTCATCAATCGTCATGCAAGTATACACGCTCTCAGACCGACTGGCAAGCCATCCTCGCTGGCAGTCGGGCCGGGCAATGTCTGGGCAATATCCGGGCAATGTCCGGGAGATGTCCGGGAGATGTCCGGGAAGTATGCGCTTCTCGCGCCGAAAGGGTCTGGGTTACGTAGAAGGCCTGTCAGGAAGAGTCTCTACGGAAGAGTCCGTAGGGAATCCTGCCTATTCGTAGTCCGCTTCGAGGTACTCTCGTGTAAGTCTCTGGCGTGTCAAACGCTCATTGAGGCGTCGGCTGAACTCGTCGGCTGAGTTTTCACCGTACACTTTAAGCATATGATTCATGGCTATTACTTCGCTGATGACCGTAATATTCTTTCCCGGAGAAATCGGCACACTCACAATCGGAATTGTCGCGCCCAGAATCTGAGTCGTGCGCTCGTCAATTCCGAGACGCTCATAGCTCGCCGACTCAGACCAAAGTGTGAGCCGGACTTCAACTTCCACACGTTTCTGCATGCGAATTGCCCGAATACCAAACAACGCTTCAACATCAATGATGCCTACCCCGCGAACCTCCATATGATGTCCCAGCAGGTCAGAGCCGCTGCCAACCACAACATCCTTGGTTTTGCGTGTAATCTTCACTACATCATCGGCCACCAGCCGATGCCCGCGTTCAACCAGATCCAGGGCGATTTCTGACTTGCCCACACCTGACTTCCCTGTGTACAGCAACCCCACGCCATACACATCTACTAATGTCCCATGCACCGAAATAGACGGCGCAAACACCAGATCGAGATACGTGGTCATACGATTCGTCAATTCCGCTGTCGAAAGTCGTGAAGAAAGCACCGCAGTTTGCATCGCGTCCGCTTCGGCAAGGAATGACTCCGGCGGGGTCAGCCCCTTGGCTACGATAACCAAAGGCACTTTTTCAGAAAACATCCTCCGGCTGATAGCGCGAATTGTTGCATCGTCTTTTCCGGCAAAGTATGCCAGTTCAGTTTCACCGATAATCTGCGTGCGTTTTCTCGGGAAACGCTCGTAGAATCCCGCCAGAGCGAGTCCCGGGCGATGTAGCTCGGCATTGAGAACTTCGCGCTTCAGCCCCGCTTCGCTGTTCAATAAAGCCAACTCAAACTCTGTCTTGCGCTCTTCAAAAAGTCTTTCAACTGTCAATATAGCCATGTCACTCTACTTTGGAATAATTGTGTATCCGCCCTCTATTTCTATGAGTAGCGACAAAGCCAAAATAGCGGAGACTACGAACACTTTCAATCATAATCTTTCAACAATGCCAATCCGACAACGCTAATCTTACAACGTCAATCTTACAACGCCAATCTTACAACGCCAACCCTACGACGCCAAATCGCTGGAATCTAACACGGAGAACTGATTTGCATGAGAAAGCATGAGAAAACAGTGAAAACAGAGACTTAGAGGACGAGAATCCCGACGGAGAGGTAAACTCAATCATTCAGGCCGGGCAGTCGGGACATCATCCAACTGAATCAGCTTCAAGGCTCGCCGAATAGCTGAATTCGACATTGGCCGTTGGAGTATGTAGTCAGCGCCCTTCACATATTCGGCAATGTAATAGTCATAGGTCTTATCGACTACAACGACAATATGGATGTCCGGGCGTTCTTCACGAATCTGCTCATACATCTGCACAAACTCTATCTTGGAAGGAACCATCCCATCGAGGAAGACAATCCCGACCTCTGCGCTGAGTGAGTCTGCGAGTTGTTCACGGCTTCGCAATGGGCTCCAGCGAATCAGCGATTCATCGAGAAGCCGGCACACGTTTGGCAATGAAGATTCAGAGAATTGATGGACAAGGATAGCCGGTAGGGACTCGACAGACTGATACCGAACCGCTTCCTTCTGTGAGACTCTCTCAGAGCTTGAAGGCAGGTGAATCGCCACCGTTGTGCCAACTCCTTCTTCACTGTGTAGCTCAATTGAGCCCCCGGCCTTTTCGATAATATTTCTGGCGCTCGTCAATCCCAGACCCTGTCCGCTTGATGAATCATCACCCCAGACACCTTTATTGGAATAAAATGGATCAAAGGCGCGCTTGAGAGCTTCCGGTGTCATGCCGCATCCATTATCCCGTATTTCAATAATGCAGAAATCATCTTGTTTGAAGCCGCGAAGTTGCACGACGCTTTCAGGTTTTGAAGCCTGAATCGCATTTGCCAGGACATTGTGAAGCGTCTGTACAAGATTAACAGGATCAATCACAATTGACATTTCCTCGATTGCATCAATCTGCAGGCGCACATGTTTTTTGCGAATTTCATCGTCC
Organism: uncultured Ignavibacteriales bacterium; assembly: GCA_964516945.1. GTDB lineage: Bacteria > Zixibacteria > MSB-5A5 > GN15 > JACZUZ01 > JAJRPJ01. Next base: position 2,416 of record CAZFAL010000023.1, on the reverse strand, counting down.
AACAGCGCTTGCGCTTCCAAAACAGCGGATTGCAAACTTGCAACCGCATCACCGGTTTCGCCGGTTTGCGCATAGCTCAACAGGGAGAGCGCTATTTGATTGGCCTTGTCCGAGATGTCGACGATATTCACCAAAGATTCCTGCACCAATTGTTCGTCGTTCAGATAATCCAGTGCGAGTGTCGCATTGCCAACAATACCACCGAGACAGTTCTTGAATTCATGCGCAACACCGGCGGCAAGGGCGCTGATAGCAGTATTTTTTTCCGCTTGCGCGAGAAAGTCTTGTTGCGCCCTGCGCACAGTAATATCTCGGATAACAGCAATATAGAATTGTTTGTCGGCAAGCTGAAATTCGCTAAAGGCAATTTCTATTGGAAATGTCTGGCCGTCCTTACGCCTTGCCACAAGTTCACAATCGCCGCCGCGCGCAACTTGTGCGAGTGTTTCGCGCATAAAATCAGGTGACTGTGTGTCAGGACATTCGACGTTTGCCGAAGAAATCAATTTTGTTATGTGAACATTGGCAAGCTCGCCGGGAGCATAATCAAACAGAGAACTCATGGCCGGATTGGAAAGCTGAATTACCCCGGATTGGTCGAGAGTGACGATGCCGTCTGCGACATTCTCCAGAATTGCTCGCATCCTCGCTTCACTATCTTGAAGCGCGGCGTTTGTTTCATGGAGCTGAGTTACATCACTGAATGAGCCGCTGAAGCGAATAGCTTTTTCACCAACAAATTCAATCGGTGATGCCACCGCCCTGACCCATTTCGAGGCGCCGCGCGCGTCAATGATGCGAAAATCAAAATCTACACGCTGTCCATGTCCGAGCCTGTCCAAATTCTCGAAATAGCCCAGCTTGTCATCCTCATGAATCGCGTTTTCCAGCAGATCCGGACGATTGATATAATCGCTGGGGAGGAATCCAAAGATTGCCTCGCAGGCGTCGCTGAGATATGTAAAAGATTGCGTTTCGGCGTCCATGCTCCAGATTGCTTCATGAATTGTGCTCGTGACCTCCTCAATCTTCTGCTGAGATGCTCGCAATTCCATTTCGGCAAGTTCAACTTGCGCCATCGCCTCTTCAAGTTGACGTTGCCGCTTAACACTCTCCTCTGCTGATTGTAGCGCCTTTGCCTGCGCCTCAGCCGCCGCCTTGTTCGCCTCGAGGATAAGCTGTTCTCTCTGTATCGTTTCGCTGACATCTACTCCGAAAAACAGGAAACCGCTAATCTGACTGCCGATGCCTTGCTGATGATATATCGGAGATACTGTCAAATCGATAGAAAGCTGTTCTCCGTCACCAAGCGCTATTGTATGAACTCTTCTGTCTGAGATTCCTCTGCTTGGATGAGCGGTAAGCTCTTCGAACAATGCCCGGCGCTTTTCCGCGTCATTCCCGTTCGCAGAAGCTTCACAAGGCCGTAATTCAAAGATGTCTGTAACATGTGAAATCTCACTCTGCGTGTCCGAATCACAATGTAGCATGCTCAAGGCATTGTCATTACACATCATTACTTTACCGTCAAGATCGGTGGAAATGATGAGAACATCACTTGCCGCCGAAAAAATTGCCTGCAAATCAGCATGCTTGCGTCTCAATTCTTCGGTCTGATGTTCAACTTCCTGACTCAACTTGCGACTGTAGGAAGCCATTGACTCGCGCTTTTTGTCATTCGCCAGAAGTATTACCAGAACGGCGATCACCAGGAGGACAATTGCCGAACCACCGATCCAGAGAAACGCCTCGGCTGCGAGAGCTGATTCATTTTGTGCAAGTGAAGTTTCGGGAAACTCGGCCCAGATCGCCCAACCACCCTCTTTGTCGTCTGTTGCGAGCGGTATGACAACGCTGTAGAGCATCGAGGTGTCTGCAACACCACGCAGCGCCCACGGGTTCGTGATTTGCGCACTTTCTTCGGAACGCTCTGGAATGATAGCATAATCATAATTTGTGGCGACAAGCGCGTAATTGTCACTTGGTAATAATTCCTGAAACGCTTTCTGGAGAATAACTGCAGAGATACATCCCTTTAGTTTGCCGTCAGCGCCATAAAACGGCGTTGAAAACACAAAACCACTCCGGTCTTCGTCATTCGGCTGTAAGGCCGAGTAAGAGGAATTATCGCAGGTGACAACTTTCTTACCACCGTAGAATGGATATTCCAGACCTTGAATCAAATCGAGCGTTGGATATTCGGCAAACATTTTGTCCAGTTGTTGGCGCATCATCCGGTATTCATAGATTTCGACTTCTTCCACTTGTGCCGTGTTGCTGTTCAGGCTCCGATCCGCATGTTTTCCAACTATCAAATCGTCGAATGTGGTAATCGGTTTCTGTAGTTCGCCGGTAATGGAATCGATCTCATCCGGTTGCATGCTGGCTGGCACAATATACAATTCTGAGAGCGCCA
>CAZFAL010000022.1:0-23099 GCA_964516945.1 uncultured Ignavibacteriales bacterium | reverse complement strand
AATACATGTTAGTCTATCTTATACAGTCCACATATGCACTCTGCCACCAAACCTTACCTACCGAAGCACAGCTCTCTTACCCTCCACGACGCACTACCGATCTAAGAGCTGTGATTCTCGAAAAAAGAGGCGTACAAAAAAACGTCCCCACGCTTGAGCGAATTGGACGTATTGAACGTGTTAGGCGTAGCAAAACAGTCATCATTACTTGCGCGCGCGCTGAGTCAGTTTTACCCGGTTGTGACAACCTCGGAGCTCTCTTCTTTTTCTTTGCGCTCTATCATGCCAATGAGACTATGAATCTTGTCTTCTTTCTTGCTCTTGAGATACAGGCGCGCCAACTCGAGAGCCGGCAAATACGAATCACTGTTGTTTTCGAGCGCATGAATCAGTTGCTCTTCGGCAGAGTCAAAGTCCGATTTCTTGGCAAAGTACGCCGCAAGCTTCATCCGCGCTTCAAGGTTGTTCGGGTCCAGACGGATGACCATCCGGCAGATATCCTCAATTTCACCAAATTTCCCGACTTCAAAGAGCGCCTTTTCTAAACGGTCAAGTGTCGGGCCGGATTTTTCGGGCACATTGGAGACCATCCGTTTCCAAATACCGATAGCATCCTCTATGCGCTTCTCTTTCATGTACGTATCGCCTATCCTGACATAGGCCTCGGCGCAGGTCTCATCGAGAGCTATGGCCTCTTTGAAAACAAGCCGGGCCTGATGATACTCGGCTTTGTCCGCCAATTGCTGACCGATTTCGACCTTGTACGCCGCCAGCGGTTTACGGGACATTTCTCCCCTGACCTTCAATAGCTTCTCAGCGGTCGCCAGCGCGTTCTCCCATTCACCGGATTTCTCCTGTATTGAGAGCAATGTCTCCAACCCCCAGGCGCTACTCTGGCCGATTTCATTGTATTGTTGCAATGAACGCGCCGCGGCGGCGTAGTCACCCAACTCGAGATAATCAGACGTTATGGCGCGAAAAACATTGGATCGTTGTTGGGCATCCAAATCATGCCGGACACTCAAGTCCTGATGAATCTGTAGCGCGCGCTCCGGCTTGCCATTCCTCCTAAATATATCCCCTATCAGTAGATAGGCATCGACATTTGAAGTGTCAGTCGAGACAACCTGGCGGAGTTTTGTAAAGGCGGTGCGGTCGTCCTCATTCAGGAGCGCTCGCAAACCCTCGATATATGTCTTCTGGTCAACAGCGCTTGCCCCACCACGAATTCGCTCATAGACAAAGTACACACCCAACGATGCGGGAATCAGCGCCAGCAGAAATAGTATCAGATTATCCATCTTAGCTGATTCCCGCCTTTTGAGCGCCTTGCTTGTCTGCACCACCCTGCTCGTTGAACAGGTCGTGTGGCTCTTCGATGGGTCGATTGCGTAGAGCGGCTACTTCTTCCTTGAGACCTTTGATTGCCCGCTTCGCCGAACTGAGCTGTGAGAGTTGTTTGATATAGGCGCCCATCAACAGGATCATCGCCGTCACCATACCACCGACAAACCCCCAGAACAGGGCCACAATCAGTCGCACATCTTCGTAACGCTTCCAGTACAAATCGATTGTCACACGTTGGTCAAGCGGCCCGTTGTAAACCAGAAAGCCACCGATAACGACAATTGCCGCCAGCGCCAGGATTGCTCGCACTACCCACATATTTTCGTCTCCCGCATCTCCATTTTGCCCCATTGCGCCAATTCAAGAACTCTTCCCAAGCAATGTTTTCTAAAAAATGTTTTCTAAAACATTTTCCGCAAACAGCGCAGTCAACCTGTCATTGTTCACCGAAACAAGGTACCGCGACTCATTCAGAGTGTCAATTTGTTTGTTTTCTTGTTTAGTCTCTTGTTTGCTTTCCCGGCGTCTTGAATCTCGCAGGCACAAGCCCGGCTACAAGCTCACTTCGTGAACTCAAAGCTCTGAAACACTTCCTCAAAGAATGGTTCATTAACTTTGCGATAATACCGCGACTCACAAATTCCGCTGAGAATGATGATATATTTATCATCCGGGGATTTGAAAAGCGCCAGATCACCCTGTACGTTATCGGAAACAATATCCGCAATTTCCCCCACACCGCGCGGGACTTCCAACTTGTAACGACGCAGGATTCTGACACGTAATCCCTTCAACCCGTTTTTCAACTTGTAATTGGAAATAATCGGCAACTTGATTTTCCCGTCAAATATCTTCAAAGAAGAGTAGATTTTCTTCTTTTGCCCGGAAGAATAAGACTTCGATTTTAGTGAATCGACAAACTCACGTAATCCCATGGAGGATGTATCAACAAAGGCCTTCATCATCGGTGATGTGGTCAGGAATTCATTTTCACGAAAGGCGACCGGAATAGAGTACTCCTTCTTGTCGGCGATGAAACGAATCGGGCTACCTTTTTTCTGCATCTTCATATTCCACTCGTCAGAAATCTTGACCTTGAAGCCATACTTTTTGTCGGTGAAAACGCCGTTTTCAAACGTCCCGGTATACTCCTTTTTTTTCTTTTTACGCTTGGCTAATGGCGCATTCTGACTGCCAAATGGAATAATTGTCAGCGCCAGAGCCAGCAAGACCACGAAACCGATCGCTTTCTGCAATGTCATTGATTTCATCGCTCTTGTCTTCATCGTTATCGTACTCATCATTTTTCTCCTGCACAATCCGGGTTCAGCGTTGCCTGCCATTTATGCCACAGACAAGTATATAACAAATGCATATCAAATAAACCCTGTCAGCGCAAACTAATAGCACAAACTGGCGCGCCAACCGGTATCAACTCAGGAAACAGCGGTCAAGAATGCTCCACTCTACCTCACGACCAACAGAACTACTTCAGAAAAATCATCTTGACAGCCCTGGCGCCGTTGGCTTGCGGTGAAACCAGACGGGCGAAATACACCCCGGAGGCCACCTCAACGCCATCCGCATTGCGTCCATCCCAGCGGACCAGTCCGTCAGAGTCTCCGTTCACAGGCAGTACTCTCACAGTCTGCCCCAGCACATTATACACAAGAATCTCCGACTCTGAACCCGGCTTCGGCGCCCCGGAAAAGCGAATAAGCGTTTCGCCATTGAAAGGATTCGGATAATTGCCCAGCAAGCGAAAATCGCCGGGCTTGAAGACTATCGGGTCGTCATCGCTGACATCGGTTTGGATGAATTCATAGATTTTGATTGAGGATCCGTCAGAGGTGGCAAACACCCCGTTCCCGACGGTCACAAGACTGGCTCCGGTTGGCTCATAATACAGCTCTTGCACCTCGCCGTTCTTAATGGACAACACTCCGGTCGAATTGGGGCCAACGGCAAAAACCAGCCCGTCCTGCTCAACGGCGGACGTATAGCTTCCTGCAACAAATACATCAGCCATCGGCGCCAGCAAATCCTCACCCAGCGTGTTTAGCGCTCTGACCCGACCGGCCGAAAACAGCATCAGCGCGCGCTCCGGCTTAACTTCCAACATACCGCTAACAGTCCCGGGCATCGTGACCGAGCTCAACTCAGTCAAACGAAAAAAACGGCTCAGCGTACTGACTGTAAGCTTACTCCCCTTACTCGAATACTGGTAAATCCGGTCTTCGGCAATAGTCGCGGCAGTCACTCCGATACCCAGATTCAATTGTGTCGTCACTTGACCAAACAGCTCGAAACGCTCGGCGCGATTGACGAAATACTTATTTCCAGAGCGCATGAAGTAAATCTTGCCGCCGTTCACCGACCTGTGGGTTGACAGCATCTCCACTTCCGGCGGCGCCCCGAATGCGCCCAGAGCCACCGGCAAGTCACCGGGCCGGGTGCGTATCACCCACAGTAGTGGCGCCCCTGAGCTTTCATCGACCAGATAGAGCGTGTCGTCGTCGACAGCGCTGGTAATCGCGCCGGGTGGTGACGGTCGACTTCCAAGAAGCTCGGGACCGTTTGTACCAAAGATGTCATATTTTTCAAATGTGTTCCTGCGCCCGGCGGTATACAAGAACCCGTCCACCAACTGCAATGCGAGTATCGGTCCAGGGTGGTCAAATCTGGCGAACAGTTTTGCCGACGGAGTTGTGTTCATCCACAACCCTTTCAATCCCTCCTCATCGGACGGTGTCACAAACACCTGTTTCTCGCCAAATTGAGCCAATGCGGAGCCGAGTGTATTGCCGCTCACCGGTATCAATTTCAAATCACCGGGGTCGCTCTTGCTTATCGTCTCGATTACATTCGGGGTCGAAACTATCACATAATTTGAATCTGTCTCAAACACTTTGACCGCGAAACTGACAGAATTCCATTCCTGAAGAGTCGCGAAAGCGCCAAGCGAATCGAAGGTCGCGGCCTTAAAACCATCATTGCCGGCCGCAAGATTCAGATGCTCAGATTCTGACGAGAATGACTGAATTTGAAATGGCAAATACAAATATCCGGCAATGGATTTGAGTCCGGACTCCGGATGCGCATAGCGCAGAATGCCATTGTAGTCATCAAGCGCATAGAGCGTGTCCCGCGACAGCGCCAGTTGAGTAACTCGCACACCGACCATCGATGAGTCGACAAAAGTCAGGTCGCTGAAACCGTCTACATGGTACATGGTCAGACCTTTGAACTCTTCAGCGAAATACAAATTGCCCGCTTGATACAAGTAGTCCTGAATCTCATTCGGATAAGAAACACTACCTAATTCTTTGAGTTTTGTCCCGGCCGAAAGTGAAAAGAATTTGTATGTATTGTCCGCGAGGCGGGCAACGATTGTGAAGTTGTCATAGCGCACAGACAACGGCCTTGAAGCCAGTGGCACAAAGTCACGAATCACAAAATATCCCGGATTATTTGTGGTGAGAGTGTCAAGTGTCAAAACACCCAAACCACCATCCATCGCGCAAACAAGCGTAGAATCCACCTGCATAACCGCCCAGAACCCGTTGTGCAGGAACTCTGACAACAACTTCGGCTCGATATTCTTCGGTGTAGCCGATGCGGAAAGGCATGCCCCTGCCGAGAGCGCCAGCGCCGCTGTCACAGCATAAATCGCTCGTAGACATTGCGCCTGCAAGTATCGCTCTCGTACGTAACTCCGCTTGTCCCGCAGGAGAGTCATCTCGCGCCCCCCTGCGATGACGGTGATATGTTTACACCATCCTTGCTATTGGTCCCGGTTGTGAGCCGACCGCCAATCGCCTGATTTGAAATATCATGCAGAAAGCGCGGCCAGTCCCAGCGATGTAGCGTCGCCTTACCCTGCGTGTCCCAGACACTGACAGTGTTATCTGACCCGGCGAGAACAATTTCCAGTAGGCCGTCATTGTCAACATCATCTAACAGCGGGACAAATCCTGTGGATGTTACCGCTATCCGATTGGCGGGTGTCACAATCGGAAACCCGTCGAGGATTCGCCCCTCAGGTGTAAAGGCATAAATCCGCTCAAACCCTGTCCCCGGGAACAAAAAGCCGCTCCGTGCGACAATATCAGCAACCCCGTCGCCATCAACATCCGCCACCGACAAACTTGAAAACGACACATCGACATCCAACACTTCCCCCGGCAAACCTGCGCCGCTGTCCACAAATGGTGTGCCGTCGAGGGAAAATATAAACACCTTAGAAATATCAAACTCAGTAAACACAGCCAGCGCTTCGGGAATGTCGTCACCGTCAAGGTCGGCAAGTGTCGGATACGCGCCTATCCAGTCATTGACTGCGGGAATTCGAATCGGCCAGCCGGGAATGTTTTGCATATCATCATCCAGCAACCAGATGGACATATCACCTCCATCCTCCTGACCGGAAAGCAGAACCTCAAGTGAGCCGTCACTATCAATATCTCCAAGCGCCATACCATGACTCTGTCCGACACTGAGAAGGCGGGCGCTGATACGACCATTCGCAGGTTGGCCGTCGCGGGTATTGAATCCGAACACACCCGATGTGGCGCCCGGTGATGAATATGCCGCGAGAAGTTCCAGCCGTGAATCACCGTTCAAATCCACCGGCGCAACCTGCGGAATAGAGAGGCCTTTGAACACGAAATTGTTGGTGATGTTCGGATCGATGCGCGTGAACAGTCCCGACAGTGAATAGAAGTATGAGTCCCCTGAAAATGTGTAAGCGCGCAACTGGCCGATCGAGTTGACGAACATAATCGCAGGTTCACGGTCATTCGCCATATCGGTGACAATCGGTGTTGGAAAGCCGAGAAACACTTGCCCGGTGAAATCACTTTGCGGAAAGCCTGTGACAGTCGCGCCGAATCTGTCGACAACATGCAATCCGAAGTCACTGGTGTAGATTACTTCCGGGTAGCCGTCGCCTGTAATGTCAAAAACTGTCGGCACAGAGCGACAATCCCGGCCGGTTGAAACCGGGAAACCCGCAAGAATCCGCCCCTGATAATCAAAGGCATAGAGGCCGGAGCGTGAGCCAACGAGTATTTCTTTGAATCCATCTTTATCCAGATCGGCTGTGGCCGGTGAAATAGCAATGAAATCCGGTAACCTGACCGGCCAGCCGGGGCTCATGACGGACTTGATTGTCACCGAAACAGAGTCTGCGGTGACACCCGCGGAACTGAACGTACGCAGCTTGAGCGTGTAGTCCCCGCTTTCCAGCGAACTCAATTCCCAGGTAAACATATCGGAGTTGTAAAACTCAGCGCTACTGCTGAAGACATTCGTCTCAACCACGCTCCCGACAAGAGCATAACTGACCGTCATAGAGTCAAAGTCAACTCCCGAGGCGCTTCCTATGACAGTAGCAATCGATTGTAAGGTGTCACCATTCTGCGGGCTAAGAATCAGCGCGAGCGGCTCACGGACAACTGTGACAGGCAGGAGCGTTTCATGACCGGTTGCGTCAGTCAGTCGGAAGGTTATTCTGCCGCCGGGCAGTGAATCACTATAGACAAACAGCAGCGAGTCTGGCGGAAACGTTGCGCCACTACTGAGACTGGTGAATGTCGCGGAATCACCGGAGCCGCTATTCGCATTCAGCGAGAACTCCAGACTCCAGGAGCCATTGTACCCCTCGATCGGTAAGCCCTTGATTGCAAACGCTCCGGACTGCCTTGAAAAACTCGCCGGAGATGCAAAGGCGAGATTAGCGCCGCTGATGAGGGCCAGTGAGCGGCCGATGTCGACAAATCCGGCCCCGGATAGTGAATCCGGCCCGGGGTAGCTGGCGCCGGTATCAAAGGGCTGCACAATATCTCGCGCTCCAGCTTTCAGCGCATTTTCGATTTCAGTAACCGACAGTTCCGGCCGGACTGAGAGAAGTCGCGCGGCCGCGCCTGCGACGACCGGGGTGGCCATAGATGTCCCGTCAGAGAGATAATAGAGAGAATCAATAATTCTCACACCCGGCTCCCCACCGGCGGCAAACATGTCAGTTCCGGAGCCGCGTATTGACAAAATATCACGTCCCGGAGCGACAATATCTACATGCGCGCCGTAGGTTGAAAAGTATGTGACTTTCCCGGAGCTGTTGGTAGCGCCGACCGTGAAGACCGTTGGCAGGTCCGCCGGTTGAAAACGGGTATTATCGCCACTATTACCGGACGCCACCGCCACAAACACTCCCTGCTCACGCGCATAGGCAAAGGCGTCGACCAGTAATTGTGACGGAAACCGTGCGCCCCAACTGATGTTGAGAATATCCGCGCCGCTGTTGACCGCATAGATGACACCCTCGGCGCCAACCGAAGCAAACGCATTCGGAAAGATTTTTACCGGCATGATTTGCGACTCCGGAGCCACACCGACAACCCCTACTCCGTCATTGGCTGCGGCAATGATGCCAGAAACATGCGAGCCATGCCCGACGCTGTCCGATGGGTCATTGTCGGTAATTTGACCACTGATAAGCGCGCTGTCACCTGAAAAATCATACCCATGCGTATCATCGACTAAACCGTTGTGGTCGTCATCTATACCGTTGTCAGGTATCTCATCGACATTCGTCCAAATCTTGCCCGCCAGTTCCGGATGTTTATCATCAACACCCGTATCAATTACACCCACAACCGGTCGTTTACGAACCGGCTCCGGATTCGCATAGCTCTCCTGCAAACCGATATCTTCTCCGGCGACACCATTCGTGCGTTTGAGTGTGTCATTCTCAACTCCCTCAATGCGCTCAATTGCCAGATATGATTGACCGCTATTGAGCAAATACCATTGGTCCACAAAGTGTTCATCAGTCGGTATGCCAAACAATTCCAACGGCTGGTCGACTTCAATGTACTCGATATTACCGGGACCAATAAACTTGCTCAGATAGGACGCATCAACTGTCGAATCTGTAGCTGTAATCACGAGGATATTTTCAAGTGGATTGCGTGATGTCGCTTGACCCCGATTCAGTCGTGATGTTGCCCGGGTCGAAGCGCTCTGCCCGGCTATTGCCGGACGATGCAGACTGATGTTCTTGAAGTCGTATCGCACACCCGGCGCCGGCAGACGGGCCGAGATGCCAAGCGGCCCCCGCATATCAGCCCCGTCGCGGAGTTTGACGATGTAGCGTTTGACTGCCGGGCTTCCTGCGGCATACAGAGCCCCGGTCGTCCCTGAAATACAGAAGACCACGCAGAAGACTGGTAGAAACACAGAGATTGGTTTGCTAAGTAATCGCATCACAGGTAGCCAGCTGTCGCCTTATGCTGTTTCAGTATCAGACTGTTTCAGTGTCATTATTGCACATACATCCTTCACGCGCCTGCAGACAGACGCTGAACAAAGAAGCTACCGGAGGGAGAAAACGTGTGGCAACATAATTGGTCCTAACATACGAGCGCCAAATATTGCCGAGGCGGTTGGAAAAAACAAAGAGCATATCCGGAAATCCGGACAGTGTACACAAGAAACCTGCGGCTCATAGCCACCATAACAAGATACGAGCCAAAGGGTTATTGTCAAGGCCTATTTACCTCCGACTGGACGCGACCAGTCAGCGTTCAATCGTCAAATGTCGTGCGGTTGATACGCGAGTTTCATGCCGAGTGAGGATTTGATGTCGTCAGTGATAGCATACAATGCCGGGATGACGAACAAGGTCAACAGTGTCGCCACCGACAGCCCCCAGACGATTGTGGTCGCCAATGGCCCCCAGACAACCGAACGGCCGCCCAAACCGACAGCCATCGGCAGCAACCCGAAGATAGTCGTAATTGATGTCGAGAGAATCGGGCGCAAGCGACGTTTGCCGGCGCGAATGAGCGACATATATCTGCCACTTCCACGGGTTCTGTCACGATTGACAAAATCAACAAGCACCAGCGCGTCATTGACGACCACCCCGCCGAGGGCGACAATGCCATACAGCGTGGCGATTGAAAACGGGTCGCCGAGAAACAGCAATCCGGTCATTGCTCCAATGACCGCAAAGGGAATCGTGAAAAGAATGATGAACGGTTGCAGGAAAGATTTGAATTGCGCGCCGAGAATCATATATATCAGCAGCAATCCAATGACAAACAATTTGCTCAACGAGCCGAAGGCGTTCTTGAATTCGTTCCACTCACCGCCAAAGTCCAGCCGATAGCCGGGATGACGTTTCCCGATATCTTTGTACAGCTCAGACACTCGCGACGCGACTTTGTCGATTTGAATTACCTTCTTGTCATTCTCTCCTGAAATAGTAATTGCGCGTTCCTGATTGAAGCGTCGAATCTCATCAACACCGACAGCGTCAACCCGGGTAGTCAAATCCGACAACGCCACCGAGGCGCCGTCAGCGCCTGTCAGTCGCATGCTCTTGAGAGTGGCAAAGCCCTCTCGAGCGCTCTCCGGCAGTTTGACAACAACTCTGATTTCTTCATCGCCGTCACGGTATGTCGTGGCCTCCAAGCCGTCAAACGCAATAGTCATCTCACGGGCGATTTGCTCAGGTGTAAAACCCAGTCTGGCGGCGCTTTCAAGATCAACTTTATACCGTATTTCATGCTTGCCCGGTTCAAAATTGTCACGCACGTCATACAGCCCATCGATGCCCTTGATTTTTGCGAGTAATTCATTCGATGTCTCTTCAAGCTCACCAAGGTACCGTCCTTTGACTTTCACTTCCAACGGCGCCCCGACCGGGGGGCCGGATTCCACTTTCATATAATCGATTGATTGCGGTCCATCGATAGTGGCGAATGCGCGCCGCATTTCCGCAATCAGAGAGTCATTGCTGATGGTGCGGCGGTCCATGTCTTTAAGATCCAGTTGAATCTGAGCGACAGAGGACTTGAACAACCAATCCTGAGGTGTCATCAAGAAACCCGCCGTCGCAGTGTAGCCGAGAATATCATCCTGCGGAACATCGGACAGCTTCTCTTCCAACTCCTTGAGAACTCTGTTTGTTTCATCGATACTCACCGCTGTCGGCATACGCACCTGAACAACAATTGAGGGAAACTCCTCATCACGAAACATTTCAACACCAAGTCGATTAATTAACAGCGGCGCTCCTCCCAGCGCCAGCATCACAACACCAACGACAACATAGCGATGACGAATTGCCTTACTGACCAGAGGAACATAGAGGCGATTCAGTTTCCTGAACACTTTGAAGCGCCGTGTATTCATGGTTTTCTTTTTATTGTTCTTCCCGCTCCATTCGGCAATATGTGACGGCAGTACGAGAAAGGCCTCCAACAGTGAAGCAACAAGCGCCAGACTGACAACTATCGGCACTATCTTGAGAAACTGCCCGATGATACCCGGCATCAACATTAACGGCAGAAATCCTGCGATAGTCGTGCCGGTTGCCGCGAGAACAGGCGTAGTCACTTCTCGCGCTCCCTGCAATGCGGCCTGCACCGGCGAGTACCCCAACTGGATGTAGCGATAGCTGTTTTCAATGACAATGATAGCATCATCGACCACCACGCCAAGCACCAGCACGAGACCGAAAAGTGAATTACCGTTGAATGACCCTCCGCTGGCATAGAGAAAGATAAACGTCACCATGAATGTGATGGGTATGCCAAACGCTGCAAATAGCGCGTTTCGGAACCCCAGGAAGAAATACAATGTCACAATCACGAGAATAAGGCCGACGATGGCGTTTTTTTGCAGGATGTTCAGAATCCCGGATATTTGACGCGAGGTGTCACCTACAAATGTAAACGTCACCAAATCACGTTCCGGAATAGTTTCGCGGAACAGTTTTGTCACATGCTTGACACTATCAATGACTGTCAGAGAGCTGGCGCCATGTGTTTTGGTGATGAGAAGTGAGAGCGCCGGCTGACCGTTAAAGCGCATGACGGTCTCTTTGCGTCGCAAATGTTCTTTCACCGTGGCGATGTCCCCGACCCGCAAAAAGCCGGATGATTTGTCTCCGGTGACAATTGTTTGTTTAACATCCCCGGCGCTCGCGAAATGATCCATCAGACGTAATGTGAATTCCTTTGCGTCGGAAATTACTCCGCCGATTGGAAAACCAACATTCTTCGCCTTGAGCGCCGCTACTACTTGCGAGAGCGATATTCCGGCGTTACGCGCTTTATCAGGATCAACCTCAACCCACACCTCAGGGTCCCGCCTGCCGCTGATTTGTGCGCCTTTAACTCCCGGAATTCTCTTGATTTCCAGTCGCAGCTCGCGCGCAATCTCCTGCAGACGCCAGGCGGAAACGCCTTTTCCGGCGACAATCGCCTGGATAGCCGGCATGAAGTCTTCGGTCGTAAAATTGATAATTGTCGGATCGTCGGCCTCTGACGGCAAATCATTGACCTGATCGACATTGTTGGTCAAATCCTGCAGAAGCGGCCGGAATTCGTCAGAGGGGACAGATTCAAACTTGACTGAGATGACAGATCTGCCTTGATACGACGTAGAAGTTATTGAGCCGATGCGGTCAACTTTTGCAATCTCTTCTTCGAGAGGGACCGTCACGAGACGTTCAACTTCCTCCGGACTCGCCCCGGGCCAGTGTGTCACAACATAGACCCAGTTCAACTGCACCGCAGGAAATACTTCACGCGGTAGTTGAATCAGCGAAAAAGCGCCGACAATCAGCACAGACGCCGCAAGCAGGTTAACAACAACAGGATTTCTAATCGAGAAGCGAATCAAGAGGAACCTCTTTGATAACCTGCAGCGCCTGACCGTCTTTGAGTCTTTCGGCGCCCGAGACAACTACTCGCTCACCATAGTCAAGTCCAGCCAGGACTGTCACTCCGGAGCCCGCCCGTTCGCCGAGTGTCACCTGTCGCACAGTAGCTGTCAGGCGCCTTTTCGCATCACTCCCCTCAGTCGAAGTGATGACAACCAGTTCCGGAAGACTATCCATTCTGTCAGTGGCAATAATTGCAGAGTAGGGAACAACTGGATGTTTGTTTTCTTCCGGCGGGAACATTACACGGCAGGCGACACCGGCTCGTAAGCGCAGGTCATCATTGTTAATGAGGACTTCCCCTTTGAAGAGCTTGGTTCGTTCATTGCCCTTCGGGCTGATGGCCCGCAAAACCCCGGCGCTACGCTCAAGGAGATCGCCTGCCACCAGAATCTCAGGGCGCATTCCGACCTTAACCGTCGGCAAATCCTCCGCAGCGAGGAAGATTTCGGCAATCAACTGACTCCGGTCGGTGATTTCCACCACAGAACTGCCTGGAATTGGTGTTTCCCCGACGTCATAGGGCAAACTCGCCACTTCACCGGCGAATGGCGCAACAATCCGAGTCTCGTCAAGATTTCGCCGGGCCATTCCGAGGTCAGCAACAGCTCCGTCATAAGCGGAAACGGCAGTTTGACGCTTGAGTTGTACCTTCTCAAGTTGTGATTGTGAGATGCTGGATTCCTCGAAAAGCTCCTGAGCGCGCCGCCAGTCACGTTCGGCCTGAGTCTTGCCTGCTTCGGCGGATTCCCGCCTCGCATAGGCCGCATCAACAGCCAGACGCTCCAGCGACGAATCAAGTCGAATCAATGTCTGCCCGGCCCTGACATGCTCACCAAGACCAACATCCACAGCTACAATCCGCCCCGGACGTTTCGCATCCAGCCTGGCCTCACGGATTCCTTTTGTGAACGATGAGAATTCTCTACCGGTAGAGAGCCCTTTCCCGGTCAGGTGGATAATTATCGTCACTAAAAACGGCTGAGTTCCGTTTCTTTCGGCGCCCTCCGTTGAGATTGCATCAGCGCTGTCGACTGAGAGATTTCTTTCACTTCCGGGGGCAGTGTCCTTTTGGGACTGTGTCTCCACATTCGACGAACAGGACACCAGTAGCGGGAACACTAATGACAGAAACAGCATACAAACACAAATCGGATATTTGTTTGGCTTTCTGAGCGCCATCATTGACTTCTCTATTTCTTTGTCTATTCCCGGTGAAAACCAATCGGTCGGCGGCTTGCCATCTCAATATACGAACCGATTGGAACGAATGTGAACTCATCGAGTAAACGCTCCAGTTTCCTCTGGAAACTCTTTATCGACGAATACTGTCTAAACCGGTCACGGAGACCTATCCCGTCGATTTTCGGATGGGAGGTGTCGAACTCCCAGGGATGAACATAGACCATCGCCGGTTGCCCCTCATGATTCAAGCGACGAATCATCATCGAACTATACCAATAGGGTGAATGGCGCAAATATCCCCCGCCGGCTATCGGCAGATTGTGGCCAAACAGGCGCACGGTTGTCGCCGGGAATTCGAGTAAGCTTCGATTCTCACCCACTTCAAGTCGCACGAGCTTACGCGGGGCGTGAATGTCGCCGTAGAAATCATGTTTCACCGGAAAGATGGACGAATCATAGCGAAATCCAAGCTTTGCCAGGATTTCAAGCGCCCAGACGTTTGAGGAGTTTATCGACCAGCTTGGCGCCCGATACCCGTCGACCTTGGCGCCACACACCTCTCCGATAACATCAATCGCCTTTCGCGTATCCTCTTCGAACTCCTCCTGAGTGAGTTCATCAACCCGCCGATGCCAATAACTGTGGCAGGCGACTTCATGCCCGGCCCCGACGATGTCCTTCATTAACTGCGGGCGCCGCTCAGCGACCCATCCCAAAGCAAAAAACGTTGCAAACACGCGCTTGCGCTCGAACAACTCAAGCAGGAGATAGGTATTGTCCTCAACACGCGACGGCAGAGAATCCCATGACTCTTTGTCAAAACGGTCTGAGAGGATTTCAACGACAAACCACTCTTCGAGGTCAACAGTTAAGACATTTCTCATGGTTGCGCTGTTCCGAATTGTTGTGAGGATATTACTGAGAGGTTAGGCCGGTGGATATAATGTATTGGATACTTGCTTGCACACACTTGAAATAATATCAAACTGCGCTTATCCGTGCGTGTCGTAATTGTAATAACCGGGGTCGAAGTAATATGGCAGAGAGTTGTTCAGGTTATTGAGAACCACACCCAGCAAGCGGTCGGTCGAACCGGTGAGTAATTCCCTCGCGCGCAACACCACATCCCGCTGTGTCTCGCCGGCCTTTACGACAAGCAACACACCATCCATTTCGCCGGCCAACAGCATCGGATCTGAAACAGGTAATACAGGCGGAGAATCGACGACGATAAAATCGTAGTCTCCGGCGACTGAGTCAATCA
Organism: uncultured Ignavibacteriales bacterium; assembly: GCA_964516945.1. GTDB lineage: Bacteria > Zixibacteria > MSB-5A5 > GN15 > JACZUZ01 > JAJRPJ01. Next base: position 8,568 of record CAZFAL010000022.1, on the reverse strand, counting down.
TCTTTCCAATTCGTGTCGCGTCGAAGACTTCCGCAGGATTGTCTACACGCTTACCGGCTGTTATGACATCCAGCCTATCGAGCTCAGTCTTCTTGATGATTCTAGTCGCGGGCAAGCCTTCCGTCAAATGCTCGACCAACCCCTGATTACGCTCCAGTGAAAACATGCGATGGAGGTTCGGACGACGCAAATCACTGTCAATGAGAAGTGTGCGCCGCTCTTTGAGTTTGGCAGAGCAGATCCCGAGAAACGCCGTAGTCGTTGACTTCCCCTCAGAACCGATTGCAGAAGTAATCAGTATCTTCTTCCTCGTCTCAGACAAATCCTTCAAACCTGCATGTTGGCCCTTGTCCTTGTCGGCGCGATGCGCCTTCACGGCATAAGCGCCATTGAGATTGTGGATCAGGCGCCGAAACTCGGTAGCCGCATTTGACTCAAGGTCGAACCTGTCGATGATCGATATTGCGTGATTGTCCTTCTTCATATCCAACCCAATTGTCCTGTCCTACTACACAGACCTCTTAACCCGCAGATTGATTACCCGTATCTGCGTCCATTTTTTTCGTCGCGCTTTCCATGTCCGCAAGAAGCGCAAACGCCGAATCGTGAGCCCTGATTGCCTTGTATAATTCGGGGTTCATCTCCAGAGCCGCTTTCAGTTGTTCTATTCCCGAATTCCATTGGCATATAGCAGAGTTGAAATACGCCATCGCCAACTGAAATGACAAATCAACATAATTCGGATTATCTGCAAGTTGTTGACGGAGTGAGGCTATCTGTGCGTCTATTGCCTGTTCGCCTGAAGACTGCGTCGCAGCAAGAAAGGTTGTCCGCCGGTGTTCATATGAGCTTGCTCTTTCCCTGACTATCTGATCACGATTGCGCTTGAAATAGCTGAATGCCTCACGAACCGCTCCCGAGGATAGCGAGCCCATCGCACGTTCATATTCATCTGTTGCATAAACATCATCAATGAGGATGGCCTTCTCAAACAAACTCTTCGAACGCGCGACAAAATCCTGTGCATACTGCTTATCAATATTCTTGATGCCGTTGAACAAACAGACCAGGCCGGACGAATAATAGGCCTCCGCATAATACGTGTTCAATTCAAGGGCTTGGTCAAGTTGTTTCCGGCTCTCAGCAATCTTCCCTGACCAGGCCAATGCCAGACCGTAGGCGTTTCGATAGTCGGCGTACAGCGGTTTGAGCTCGACTGCCGCCGCAAACTTTTCAGCGGCCTGACCATATTCGCCGAGTTGTGTCAGACAAAGTCCGTGTTGATAGAGGCATTCAGCTCCGGCCGGATTGAGGTCTGCGGCCATGCTATAGAGACGTTCCGCCTCATCAAAAAGCCCTCGCGATTCAAAGACATCCGCCAGTAGACACATTGTTTGCGATGACCCGTTCTTCTCAACATCCTCAAGATTTGCATACATCTCAGTCACTTGCGCTTCGAGGATTTTGGCCGATTCTTCAAGAGCGGCCTCAAGATTCCCGGCGACAATACTGTCAAGCGCCGGCATTGAATACGAAAAGAGCAGACGGCCATTCTCATACAGACTGGTTGTAATCGCATTCTCGGCGCCAACAAATGACGCTTCGATTGCAAATTCACGCGCAAAAGTCGTGAAACGAGTTGTTGCAGAAATCGTTTGTTCACCTCGAAGAGTCATTGTCGCTTCCCTCTCTGGCTTGGTCGATTTTCTTTGTAATCTGTCATCGTTTCTTCTATTCAGCGATGCTTCAATCTGCAAATTCCGGAAACAGCTCGTTATTGACGGGCGTTAAGTTAACGCAACGAATCAATATTGGGAATCGTCGCAAGGACCGGAATTCCGAGCGAATCCTCAACTTCAGAGATTTTCCTGTATGAGCCGTCCATCAATTCGCGCAACAGCGCGGCGGCGCCGCCGAGAATCAAACCCAGGATTCCGCCCATGACACTGATCTTGACCCGATTGGGTCGCGCCGGGACAAGTGGAGCGACGGCCGGTTCAATGACCTGATAGCGCGAATTTGCGCTATGGATAATATCCTGACGCAATTGATTGCTTGTCTCCTGTTGCTTGAATAGCGCCAGGTTCTGCCGCGCATCTTTCACTTCCCGCTCTGCCTGATCCAGACGCGCCTTTGCGACCGGAATCTCGTTGGCGCGTTGCTGGACGCGACTAAAAGACTCTTTGAGTAAGGCGCGGTGACTATGCAGAAAACTCAGACGCTCCTTCAGCACAAAGTAATTCGTCAGCTCCTCACGAGTAGCCGCAGACTTTGAGGCATACTTTTCTTCAACCAACCGCCCCACCTCTTTTTCGAGAGCGATAAGTTTGCGGTTCAATTCGATAGTGCCATTGAGAACAACCCGCTCAGACCAGACATATTTCCCCATGAGGTTCACGAGAGAACGACTGTCTTCGGCCAACCGGGACTTCAGCGAACTCAGTTTCTTGCTCTGCGGTGGAGAAAGCTTTCCGACCGATTTAAGTTTGCTTACCGACTCTATCTCTTCGCGATTCAAGTCATTTATCTCACTGGTGATTTCGTCAATCGCCGCGCCAATTGTCTTACGGTTTTCTTCAGAAATGATCGTCTCGTCGATTTGAAGCTGCAGATAGGCCTTTTCGGCTTCAGTCTTTTTTGCCAACGCATCTTGTAGTTGTGTGTTGTACTTGTTCAACTGATCATCGGTAAGCTCCTGAGCGCTTCGCACAGCGCCGAGGTCCTGCAGTGTCCGTTCTTCAATATAAAGCTCTGTAAGACGGGCGGCAGTCTGTTGCGCTACAATCGGATCCGGGTCAAAAAACCCAATTTGCAATTGCTGTCTGCCGGCAAACTTCACATCAATCGACTCCCGCATTTGTTTTATCAGCAACTCCATTTTTATTTTTGCCAGCGGCAAGCGGGGATTTGCCGAGTGGATGCGTTGCGCCTCTTGCTCGACCTTTGGATCCTGGTCAAACTTCATTTCGCGGATTAGCTTTCCTAACACCTGAGACGACTTTACCTCATTACCCATTGCCGCCAGTTGTCGACGCCTGTCTTCTGACGTCATCCGTATGGAGCCACGATCAGCAACAAGACCACTTAGAGACTTGATGAGAGACGGGTTATTGTTGTAGCTCATGATTGTGCTGGAGTAATATGCGGGTTCAAGCAAGTACGAACCGCCGACAGCCCCGGCAAGCGTGAGAACAAACGGTATCACCACATACCACTTTCGTCTGCCGATGGCCGCAAGCACATCGCGCAAATCAACCGTTGAATTGTCCTTATCTCTTGATTCTGCAGGCATATGTCTGTTTTTTTCTAATCCGTTCAGTTGTTTTTTTCTAACGGTGAAGCTTTACCTCGACGGCAAACCACTTCACCTGTACCACACTTCGTTATCGGCGGAATTGCCCCATTTATCCCGCCACGAATCTATCGACGCAAAAGGAACGCTAACGATGCTATCCCGCTTGCCAGGGCTATGAAGTCGCTGGCCCGCCCGAGTCCCAGAAACCCACCGCCCCTTGTGGGCAAAACAATTGTGTCCTCCGGTCGAACGATGTATCTGGCCGGTTGGCCGGTCTTGGTATATTCGTCGACATTTATCGTTATAACCTGCGAATAATCGCCATCTTTACTGACAACCCGAACTTTCTTCAAATCGGCGCCGTTGGTCGGGCCGCCGGCCAATGCAATCGCATCCAGTAAATCGATATTTGGCTCCAGCGCATGAGTCCCGGGAGTGTTTACCTCACCTATGATGTAATACAGATTCTTAAGGCCGATATTGCCGCTTACTCTGGGGCGCAAGACTCCACCGAACGTTCGTAGAAGCTCTATTGTGTCGCCGGATTCGATTTTCGGCAGCTTATTGGCTTCTCCGCGTGAAATCATCCCTGAAACGTCCACGACTTCCACCTTGCCCTGCTTGTCGCCACCACGAATAATCCGGACACGACTGAGGTCACCGACATCTGTGGCCCCACCGGCCTCATTTATTAAAGCCCAGAGATCAGGGATGCTTTCAAATGTGTACTTGCCCGGGGACTGTACCTCACCAAACACAAAAACCTTGCGACTATTATACTCAAGCACACGCACCGTGGCCTGCGAAATCTGGGGGTTAATTCTTGAAATCCGATTGACGATTTGTTTTTCCAACTTTGACTCTGTCAGGCCGGCGGCCTGCAATTCTCCGATGATGTCAATTGCAATCTTGCCGTCATCACGCACACGCACCTGTGCGTTGAGTGTGGGATCCTGCCAAAACCGGATTTCGAGCACATCCTCCGGCCCTATCCGGTATGACTCGGCCCGGCTTTCAACACCCAGCATCACCACGACAAACAATCCGAGAATCAGCCCGAGGGCATATCTGAGATGACGACACTTCCCGCCGCCCGCTTCTTCCCCATCCTGACTAATCTGTGACAACATATCCTGTGACAACATATCCTCTAAAAACATATGTAGCGCCCATCTCCTGTTATTCGTCATACATCGTGAGACATATATTGATTCAATTTATTATCACAGTTGATAGCAATGAATCCCCGGCAACCGAATCGCGTATCATCACGTTTGCATTCAGTCACATTCGGCTGTAGAGCCTCAACCTGTCGAAACTACTATTGTAACCGCATCTCTGTAAAGGATTAAACCCTCAAACCTGCCCTGATTCCCTGAAAACTGTGTGCAAGGAATTAGCGCAGGTCATCCGCTATTTCCCGCTGTCTTTCAGACTAACTGTCGTATCGTCTCCGGTGGCCAGAAACCACTGATTGCGCCCTCGTTTCTTGGCTGTCAGCATCGCCCTGTCCGCCCTCTCGAAAAGCTCTTCACGGGACAACTCTCCTGAAGCTGAGATAGCTCCCCCGATTGAAACGCTGAATCCTACGCTGCTTCTACCTGAAGCGCTCTCTTGAATCAACTTCTGCAGACGCTCCAGCGTGACTTTCACTGTTGATTCTGCGGCGTCAGGCAAAATAACACAAATCTCATCGCCGCCATAGCGACAGACGATATCGATTGACCTGACATGCTCGACTATCAACCCGGCCAACAGTTTGAGGACCTGGTCACCCGCAAGATGACCATTTTCATCATTTATGCTCTTGAAATTATCTATATCGAGGACCAGAAAACCGACAGAACGACCGAACCGCCTGGCCCTGTCCAGCTCCTCGCGTAGCCGCAACTGGAGATAGGCGGTGTTAAACAGCCCGGTCAACGGATCATGATTCGCCAACTCCTTGTAACGCTGAATACGGCGGATATTGCGAACGCAAGCCTGAGTCAGACGCTCAACTGACTGGATTTGGACGTTGGTGTTAGAGGCGCCTTTTTGCCCCTGCCATTGGAAGCGTATTGCCATCCCCTGGTCAATGCGAATAAGTCGTCCCGACGGCGTAATCCGCCTGCTCTGCGTTTGGGCCGACACATCGTTTTGTTCAAGAGTGAATTCCGCCGAAATGAAACCGTATTCAGCTTCGACTCTTTGCGCTAACTCATTGAGCAATGGCGGGATATCGTCATGCTTGAGCAGAGTGGCGACCCCCAGCGATTCGTTTTTGGTCGATGATGATTCCTCAGCGGTTGGCTGACTCCTGCGCAATTGATAAATCCTGATTACCGCCAGAAAGAGCAACAGGCCCAGCGCAATTGTCAGGGCCGTATGGTAGTCGAAAAACTGCATGGCTCAGAAAAGCTCCCGGGAATTAACGCCTGACTACAAATAACTCGTTTTTGACTGTTGTTTCTTCATTTGCCGTCTCGCGAGCTTGAATCGTGAACGTCGCGACAACAATCCCTCTCTCCGGAGAGTCCGGAATACCCCCCACCAACTCAAAGAGCCGCTTTGGCTACCGGCTGTTTTATTCTTTAGCTCCGACCTTAATTCAGTAATCGTTGAGAACGGGTCTTCGACAATTAACTCCTTCAATATATCCGCAAACGACACATTCTCAAACGACACATTCTCAAGGGACCTTGCAGCAGAGCCGCTGACAAAACGGTCATCATCGTGAGCGGTGGAAGGTTTGATGTCTTGTCTGCCTGCGCCTTGTCTGTCGATGGCAGGTAAGCTCGGCGCATCAACACCAATAGCCGCGAGCTCATCGAGACCGCCATTCGCGGCCTTCTCCGGCGTTCTCGGACCACCTTGCAATACCGGAAGCTCCGATTCAAAACTTTGCGCGGCCTGTGACGAGGTCGCAAAGCTGTTGAGAATCGTATCGAATTCCAGCAATTCAAAGATTTCCCGTACATTTGGAATCATCCCGGCCAGACGCAAATCGCCCGAATGTTCGCGGGCTTCCTTGAGATGGGAAATGAAGACCCCCCATCCAGCGGACGAAATATAATCTACTCCGGCAAGATCCATTACTATGCGGTATTGCTCACAACTGATGAGTCCCGCAATTGCGCGGTCAACCTCCTTGGATGTAATCGTGTCAACAATCCCGTCAACCCGCACCGTTGAGACAGGGCTGTCCTTATCAATTGTCGAAACTCGTATATTATCCGGCTGGCTCATCGTGATTCTGTGTCATCTCCCCACTTGCGGGCATGGCATCCCTTCACGCGAGAATATCGAAAAGATTCGGGCTAAGTACAAGTGAAACCTGCAACTACAGTAGGAAGAATTGTCTGGAAATCAGAACAGAACGGGAGTTGTACGTGAATCAGGCGACGTTCGCATCAGGGAGGCCGTGGGTCAGCGGCTTGCCGACCAGGATAGTCATGTCGTCGTCCTGACTTTCTGCGCCACGATAGGAATCCAGCTTCTCCACCAGCGTTCCGACCAATTGCGACGCGTCGGCCTCTCTTGATTCCGGAGCGACTGACGACAGAATCTCCAGCAAGCCCTCCGGGCCGAGACGTTTGCCAGATTCGTTTGTCAGGTCGGACAGACCATCAGTGTAGACGCAGAGAAAATCACCGTCGGCGAGAACTAAACGTTTCTCTTCATGAATCGGCGGCGATGAAGTATCAGCGTTGAATGAACTGACCCCGAGCGGCGCGCCTTTGGGATTCACCAGTTCAAAGACGCCGTCGGCGCTCCGGTAGTGAATCAGCGGGTTATGCCCGGCGCTGACAAAACGGAACTCACGGCTGGCGCTGTCATAGACAGCCAGCCCGGCGGTTATGAAAATTCCTTCGGGAATGTCGAGCGTAATATGCTCTTCAACCTTGCGCAGAATTGCCGCCGGAGACTGCTCACCGGGGGCTTTGAAACGCACCACAGTTCGTAGCACCGACATCACCAGCGACGCCGGGACACCTTTCCCGGAGACATCGGCGACAATCAGACAATAACGACCGTCGCCGATTTCAAAGACGTCGTAGAGATCACCGCCAAGGTGGGAAGCCGGACGATAGAAGAATCCCAGATCGAGTCCGGGAATTGACGGGATATTTCTCGGCAACAAGGTTTTCTGTATCTCACCGGCAATTTCAAATTCTTTGTCGAGCTTTTCACTTTCGGCGCGTTTGACACTGTCGCGGCGAATGCGGGTCATCATTTCATTCAGGGCGCGGGAAATAATGAAGAACTCCTCGGCGCCTTCTACCGGCAATTCCCCTGCCTCACCTCCGGCGCTGAATCGCTCCACCTGTTCAGTGATAGAGATAATCGGCCGCACAAAGTAATTCGAGAGTAAGTAAATCCCTATCAACCCCAACAATAACTCGAGCCCTATCAGGATAAATGTCTCTGTCCGGGCCGAGGCGACTTCGGCGTCGACACTCCTGGAATTGAATTCAATAATCACTTCACCAAGCTTGCGCCCCTGATTCATTATTGGTGTGCGCAAGTAATTCATCCGCTCACCGTCTACCGTAAATGTGCGCATACCGGGATGTCGGCTGTCTTCGGGGCCAAGTTTCTCCGGTGGCGTATATGGCTTGCGCAGTAACCTAATGTCTTTTGAGTCCGCCAGTATCATGCCGGAAGTGTCAACCAGTGTCACACGCGCCAAATCGGAGGACTGTGAGCTGAGATTGTAGGCCAGCTCGTCAAATTCCACAAATGTTCGGCCATTGAGGATATAGCGTCCGGCCAGCGACGCCGCCGATTGTGTCAGCGACTGCATGTTTTCAATTTGCTTACTTTTTATCCCGGCTATCATATTCGACTCAATGAAATAATACGAGCCGGCGACAATCAGCAGAACAATCAACCCGGTGGCCAGCGAAAACCGCGCGCGTAAACTCATTGCGCGCCATTTGAGCGGATTTGCAGAAGCAAACCGGCCGGGTGTCATTTTTGTCAACCGCAACTCATTGTAATCATCGCCGACAATATACTGCACATCGTCCATGAGTTTCTCAATCATCATCTGACCGAGTCCGCCCTTGCGCGAGGTTTCCACAAGACGCGACAATGGAACATCACGCTTGGCTTCGGGGAAGTAGGGGCGTCCGTGGTCGGTCAGCGAGATTATGACCCGGCTGGGATAGGTGATAATTTTCAGTTGGATAGTCCCGGATGAACCGACATAGGCGTGACGGATCACGTTTGTCACCGCCTCCTCCAGCGCCAGACAGACTTTTTCGACCTCACCGGAATCAAGCCGCGAC
>CAZFAL010000021.1:0-23246 GCA_964516945.1 uncultured Ignavibacteriales bacterium | reverse complement strand
CCAGAGAATCCCGCGGATTGGCGCGTAGTTTCTCACGCAACTGCGCTTTCATTCGGGCAGTGTTTATGCGCAAAATATCGGCCAGAGCTCCATAGGCGCGCAGAGTTTCCGAGAGTGAATTCAACTCTGTCTTTGGAGAAACATACGGGGCTTTCCAACCAAAGGAGAGATTCGGACGGTTGGTATTTCGGGGAGTTGAAGCAAAAGCCGAAAACGGAATCAGCGCCAGCATAATCAATAAAAGGCAATCTCGCGGGAATGTTGCGCGGGTAGTCATTCGAATTTTAGTATTCGCTGTGCCGCTAACAAAGTCAAACCGACTGATGCTGAGAAAGGGCGCGACGTTTGTAAGATGATAGCGCTTACGGCATCCCTTGCGGACAACATGGAGTCGGACCGCCGGAGAAGATGGCCGCGATAACATACGAAACATCGCTGATGTTGATTTTATTGTCACAATTGACATCACCGAGCCCGGGAGTCGGGCAGGGCGCCGGACCACCGGAAAAGATACGGGCAATTAGGAATGTCACATCAGCAATATTGAACTTGGCGTCACCGTCTACATCTCCGCAGGCAAGTGAATCGGTGGCGCCAACCTTGAAAATGCCGGTCGCTCTTGACGGAATCCATTCCACGGGGAAATCATTGTGTATCACCGCCCACTCATTTATTTTGCAAAACGAAGTGAATGTATCAGGTGGTGTTACCGACGAATCAACTCCCAAAACGGTAAATGTCACGAATTTGAATGTTCCGAAACAACCGATTGTCGCATTGGGCTTCACAATAAAGCGTTGCATACAGAGCACATCGGCGCCCGGTTGCACTGAGTCGATTTCAATTCCCAGCGGAACCGCGACGACACGAGCAAGATTGGGGATGTCTTCCTGAAAGAGCCCTTGGGTAGTCAGGCCACCATTGATAGCGCGAGTGAATTGTGATGTCCAAATGAAGAGATTAATGACCGTGTCACAGGTCGGGCCATTGCAGGTGATAACAGTGTCATGGAAAAGGACAGGGTCCAATAATGAAGTATCGAATTCGTAGAGCAGTGAAAACGCCGACAGAATGGAGTCATTCTTAAAGTAAAACATAATGTTCACCGTGTCGCCCGGCATCGCGAATGAAGACAAGATCGCGACAGTATCTGAGAGCACAGTCAGCGAATCCTGCAGAGAATCACAATTGCCGAGTCCATGTGTGGCGCTTCCGCTGAGACCGCCGGTTTGACTTTCAGGAACCAATGGCACGGCATAGCCGACGGTAATCTGGTTTAATTCACCGGACTGATTTGAAAACGCGAAGCCGCCCAGAGCTACCATGCCAATGAGAATGGACAATCCGAGCAACTCGTGGCGCATCCCGCTGAAGGTAAAACGACGTTTTGATTGTATGCTATTCATATATCCTTAGATATCGACCGATATGCGACCCGGCGCGCAAAACCTCTAACTCATTTGACAGCAACAACTTGCGTCAAGCGCTCATTTGACGTTCGGGTCTGCCTGATTCTGGCTCTCTGGTAAACAACGGCGAGGTGGGTATGGTTTTATCCGAATCCAAATCGGGGAAAACCAGACAATAGCGGCATAGCTCTGACGGCCGGACTATTGGAGGACTGTCGTAAACTCCTCAGCAGGAAATATAACAGGAAAACGGGGGTTGTCAAAGGGAATTGTGGGGTATCAGAGATACGCGCGCACGTGTCATTGAAGACATCACAGGGCCTCATAGTCATTGTCAATAATCTTGCGGAATTCAGGTGTGATGATATTCCAATCAACGATGTCCACTCGAAAAGGCAGGTCTGATTCTTCGAAAGCCAGACGCAGTTGGGCAATCACACTTTGATCGATAATACCATCACCTATCAACGCCAAATCCAAGTCTGAGTGTTTTTTCGCTGTGTGCGTCACCCGTGAACCAAACACCCGCGCCGCCACATTTGAAGCGTACTTGGCCAGTATACGTTTGACCGTTTCCTTCTGCTGTGGTGTCAAGTCCATCACGTGGCTTTCTCCTGCAATCTGGCAAGCAGAAACTCTGCGTCGCGCACAAACTCTTTGGCGACACGAAAAACACGCTCCGCTGTTTCGACATTATATGTGTGACTCGTATGATTCCTGTTTTCGAGATATACAAACCACGGCTCAACCTCGCGCAACAGTCCACGCTCAAAACCAACGCGAAATAACTGCCGGGCGCTGAAGCTATCCGGTTTTTCGAGCCCATACATTTCGAGATAGCGTTTCAGCATTTTCCATGATAATTCGAACGTGTACTCAAAACGCAGGATGACACCGTCACGCATCATCTCGCGTTCTAACTCGTTTTTCTCTGAGCTGTCGGTGGATTCATAAACCCTATGGGCCGCCCTCAACGAACTGAGGGCTTTCTCGAAACTGCTTAGGTCCAGCGACATAGGTGACAACATTTTCGCTTAATACGTCTCAAACAACCAACCGTGCGATTATCTCATCGGCGAGCGCCAGCGCGTCGTCCGACAGTCGCAGGTACCCATGATTGGACTCCAGATGACCATCGTCAAGAAGTTTTTGATACTCCCGCGTCTGGCAGGATTTTTTGGGAGACTGTCCGTGTCGTTTGCGAAACAATCGTATATCCAATCCTTTTGCAGTGCGTAGCGCCAGCATGATATCCTCAAGCATGCGGTCACGTTTTGTCAGTTTGTCCCAAACCAGCGGCCTGCGCCGCTCTTCAAGTAACGCCGAAACATATATATCAGAATCTGAGACGATGGCATACCGATGCTCTCCGGTGAAGCCATGCGCCCCCGGCCCAAGCGCGAGATATGGTTTGTTCGACCAATAGCGGGTGTTGTGACGTCCCTGTTTACCGTCTTTGGCGAATGAGCTGACTTCATAGCGCTCATAGCCCTGCTCAATAAAGAACTCACTCCCCGCGCGATAGAATGTAGCCATTGTATCATCATCCGGCAATGTCACTTCCCCGTTGGAGACTTGCTTCGCCAGCGGTGTGTTTTCTTTGACTGTCAGTTGATAGTAGGAAATGTGTGACGGTTCAAGTTCAAGTAACTCGGTAACGTCATGATGCAACCCTTGCAGAGTTTGCTCCGGCAGGCCGAAAATCAGATCTGCTGAAATGTTTTCTATTCCCAGCGCCCGTGCGGTATAGAACACACGCAACGTATCTGCAACCTTGTGACGCCTGTCAAGCGCTTTGAGGGCGTGTGTGTCGAATGATTGCACACCGACAGATAACCGGTTGACACCACACTCGCTAAACAGCGCGAGATTCTCCTGATTGGCGCTTTCGGGATTGACTTCAACAGTGAACTCAATATTATCACTAAAATCGAACAGCTCGCGAAGCTGCGCCAGCCAGCGTTCGAACAGTTTCGGCGAAATCAGTGACGGTGTTCCGCCGCCAATATACACGCTCTCCAGCGCGATCCGCTTTGTGGTGTACGCCTTTTTGTAGAGCTCTTCAGCGGCCAGCGCAGTGTCTATCGCCAGCGCCTGAAAATACAGCTCCTCCCTGCGACGGCTAAACAGCTCTTTGTGAAAATCACAGTAGCCGCACAAACGTGAACAGAAAGGGAAATGCAGATAGAGAGAAAGCGAATGGTCTTCGCCGGCTGATGACCGGCGGGAAGAAATTGCTGATACTGCAGTGTCAGATGTAGGGTCTGCGCTCATAGGACGCATTATAGCGCATGAGCGATTCTATCCCAACGGGTTTTGGAAGGAAATCCAACGATGGCCTTGCCGAATTCAAATAGCGCCGTATGAATATACGGAAACGACCACTCGGTGGGAGCCGCATCCGGTGTCCAGGACCAATAGACAAAGAGCGCTTTGCCTTTGACATTCCCCAGAGGCACAAAACCCCAGAAACGGCTGTCGCGGCTGTCGTCACGATTGTCACCCATGACAAAGAGATTCCCAGCAGGCACCTGCACCGGGCCGAAATTGTCGCGATTGGACAACTCCGCCGGCAATGTATTCGGGTCGCTGTTCTTGCTATCGGGATAGATTGTGGCGATGACACCGTCAACATAGAGGATCTTGTCAATAACCTCGACGGTCTGTCCACCAACTGCGATGACACGTTTGATATAGTCTTTCTGTCGATTGAGCGGATACTCGAAAACAATAATATCCCCGATTTGCGGCTCGCGGTATTTGTACGCCAGCTTGTTTACGAAGATATAGTCACCGGTGAGCAGTGTGTCCTCCATGGAACTGGAGGAGACGCGATAGGCCGAAACAACAAAGATGCGCAGAATCGCCGCGGCGACCAGCGCCAGCACAATCACTTCAGCATATTCCCGCCAGACCGGCTTGCGTGAAGCGTTTTGGTAGTACTGCTGAATATGTTTGGAGGTCTCTTTGGCCTTCTGATTGCGTATCAGGAAATCATCACTCATAGCCGGATTATCGGCCAACGCCCAAGAACGCTTAACGAAAACTGTGCAAATTGTTTCCAAATGTTTCAATGTGGAATCACCGGTACAAGCTACTCTGGTCTTGAAATACACCGACAGTGCATTGCCAGAGACACGATTCGATACTATTTTGACGAAATGAAAGAATCTATTGCAACTCAAGCAGATACAGGACAAAGAAACGCCCCGCTGGATATGAGCTCCTCCGAGTTCCGGCAGGTCGGGCGCCAATTGATTGACTCGATTGCGGATTTTTTGGAGTCATTGCCGCAGAGACCGGTGACAACCGGCGAGGCGCCTTCGAGTATTCACAAACTGATAGGCGCCGACAGAGCGCTACCGCAAAACGGAGCTGATTCGGCGGAATTGCTCCAGCGGGTCACAAAAAAGTTGTTTGACCACTCGCTGTTCAATGGTCATCCCAGATTCCTCGGCTATATCACCTCCTCACCGGCGCCGATTGGAATCCTCGGCGATATACTGGCGTCAACGGTCAACCCTAATGTCGGCGGCTGGACACTCGCGCCGGTGGCCACAGAAATTGAGTTGCAGACAATCCGCTGGATAGCGGAATTGATTGGCTACAACACCGACTGCGGCGGCGTTTTGGTCAGCGGTGGTAATATGGCGAACTTTGTCGGCTTCCTTGTCGGGCGCAGGGCCAAGTCCGGCTGGGATATCCGAAAACAGGGATTGCGTGACGACAACGCCCGGCAGTTGCGGGTCTATGTTTCGGCTGAGACACACACCTGGGTCTACAAGGCCGCCGATATGTGCGGACTGGGCTCGGAGTCTATTCGCTGGATTGACACTGATGAGTCATTGCGCATGAACCTCACTGCGCTCGAAGAACAAATCAAGTCAGACATTTCTGCCGGTGATAAACCGTTCATGGTTGTCGGAACCGCCGGTTCGGTGAGCGCCGGTGTTGTGGATACGCTTGGCGACATCGCTGAGATTTGCCACAAGTATGACCTCTGGTTCCATGCCGACGGCGCCTACGGGGCTTTTGCGGCGGTATTGCCGGATTCACCGGAAGGGATTTGCGATATTATCAAAGCCGATTCAATTGCGCTGGACCCGCACAAGTGGCTCTATGCGCCGCTTGAGGCCGGATGCGCTCTGGTGCGTGACGCTGACTTGATGCGCGAAACATTCAGCTACCATCCACCCTATTACAAATTCGACGCCATCGACGGTGAGGAGCTGACCTCATTGGTGGATTACAGCCCGCAAAACTCCCGCGGCTTCAAAGCGCTGAAAGTCTGGCTGGCGCTCCAACAGGCCGGACGCAACGGCTACCGGCAAATGATAGCAGATGATATCCGTCTTGCTGAACGTCTGTATCAACGTGTCACAGAAACACCTGAACTCGAAGCGCTCAGTCAACACCTGAGCATCACAACCTTCCGCTATGTGCCGTCAGACATATCAACTGATTCTGCTGACACCGCCGGGTATCTCGACAAACTCAACAGCGAATTGCTGTCCCGCTTGCAACGCTCCGGTGAGGCGTTTGTTTCCAATGCAATTGTCTATGGCAAATATGCCTTGCGCTCTTGTGTCGTGAATTTCCGCACCAGTGAATCTGATATAGACGCGATTCCGGAGATAATTGTTCGGATCGGGAAGGAAGTTGACAGAGAGTTACGGGGGTAATTTCCCGACTATCGGTAACATCTGCAATACAGCCGTAGTGGCGTCGCTTGCGGCGCCTTGCTTGATAACACGCCGCAGTAGACATTTGCAGACAAGCCAGGCAAGCCCCAAAAGCGGGGACTTGACCGACATGTTACTTCTGTTCACCCGTTCTTTTGCCACGTCGGCGGGAGCTGATGCGGTCAGTCAGCCAGCCATGAACACCCGCTTCATTTGCGCAGGAACTGATACTCTCATGCAGTTGTGGGTCACCGCGAGCGACTGCGGCGTCTATCAACACGTTCAGCGCCCGACTCTGACGACGCCAGTAGCCCACCACTACAAACCCGAGCGTGATTGCGAAAACCACACTCATACCGTAAATCGTATAACGTAGTCCGCCAATTGTTTTTGACTCTGCAAATGTAGTGTCCACTTCGCGTATGCGCAGTAGCAATGAATCTGTGATATCCAGCATCATCGCGTGGAGAGTTGGATCTAACACCTCCCGAATCCCGACCGCCATTCCTGCTATCATTTGTTTGCCCAGTGTGTCACCGACGCGCGCCAGCGCCCCGGGTAACTTCCGGTGCAGTTCCCGGACAAGGTCCCGGGCAAGACGTCTGGAGAGTTTGGAGCCACGCTCATCGAGCACATCCATGTTTTCCTGAAGCAGTTGTTGCATTGATTCATTCAACTCTGTCCGGATGCGATGCGCCAATAATAGCGTCACACTGTCAGTAGCGCCTTGAGCAACATCTGACAGACTATCGGCCTGTGCCCGCATTGGCTCTATCACCGCCGTTTGCACTGCCTCAGATAAGTAGACCTGCGCCGAATCGAGTAATCTGCGCTCCAGCGCCACCAGCGCGGTGTCCTTATTTTTCACAGTCTCCACCGCTCCGGCTCCAATACTTCGACCAATTGACCGCCCGACACAACCGGAAAGGACTGACGCAACAAGGGCGCAGAAAGTGAGAAATCGCAGTGAGGGGCGCAACGAAGATAGCAGAGTGTCTGTGCGGAATGTTTTCATAGTCAAGTATGGTTGATACTGGCGGAAACTGCAAGCGGGAAGCGTGTGCGGTATCCGTCGTGATTCAAGCAGTGTGATTGATTCGCAGGGGCGTCGTTTCGGCGCCTATGTTTTGGCAGGCAGGGTACCTGAAACAAAAAAAGGCGGGGAAACCCCGCCTCTACAACTCAAGAATTCTGCTGAAATTGACAGGGGATACAGTTCAACTATGTCAGGTCCCAAAAGCAGGGACCTGACACTATTTCTTCTTGCGTGAGGTTGTTTTTTTGTGTGAAAGAGTCTTCTTGCGAGAGGTCTTCGCTTTTGTCTGTCTTTTTGCAGGCGCCTCAAGCGCTTTTTTGAAGACATCCAGCACATTCTTGCAGAACACCAGCTTCAACTGTTTGCGCACCTCGACCGGGACGTCGCGCACATCCTTGCGATTGGCTTCCGGCAGAATCACCGTTTTAACTCCGGCGCGATAGGCCGCCAGCAGTTTTTCTTTGACACCACCGATAGGCATTGCCTCACCACGCAAGGTCAACTCGCCAGTCATCGCGAGTCGGGCTTTGACCGGGCGATGTGTGAACAATGACGCCAGCGCAGTGGCCATCGCAATTCCGGCTGAGGGGCCATCCTTGGGTGTGGCTCCGGCGGGGACATGGATATGCAAATCACGGTTTTCCCAGGCCTCTGCGCCAATGCCGAGGTCACCTGCATGTGCCCGCACAAATGACAGCGCCGCCTGGGCGGACTCCTGCATCACATCACCAAGCTGACCGGTGAGTGTAAACTTGTCCTTGCCGGGCATCGATGTGGCTTCGACAAATAGTGTCTCACCACCGGCGGAAGTCCATGCCAGACCGGTCACCACGCCGATTTGCGATTCAGCCGAGACACATTCCTGGATTTTCTTCGGCGGTCCGAGATACTTTTCGACAAGCTTCTCATCGACAACAACTTTTTTCTTTGCGCCGTTCGAACCACTGGCGACTTTGCGGGCCACTTTGCGACAGACAGCGGCGATTTCGCGTTCGATATTCCGCAGTCCGGCCTCAAGTGTGTAGCTCTGAATCATATACTTCAGCGCCGCGTCGGTAAAACGAATCAGTGAGGCAGTCAGGCCGTTTTCTTTGACCTGCTTGGGGACCAGATGATGTTTGGCAATCACGAGCTTTTCCTGCACCGTATAGCCGGAAAGGCGAATCACTTCCATCCGGTCACGAAGCGCCGACGGCACCGTGTCCAGCACATTGGCGGTAGTGATAAACATCACGCGTGACAAATCAAACGGCACATCAAGATAGTGGTCGCTGAAGGTGTTGTTCTGTTCCGGGTCGAGAACTTCGAGCAGAGCCGAAGCCGGGTCACCCCGAAAATCAGTCCCGACTTTGTCGATTTCATCAAGAATTACCAGCGGGTTATTTGCTCCGGCGCGTTTGATTTCCTGTATGATTCTGCCGGGCATTGAACCGATATAGGTTCGGCGATGACCGCGGATTTCCGCCTCGTCATGCATGCCACCGAGAGAAATACGCGCAAATTTACGCCCCATCGCACGAGCGATTGAGCGCCCCAGTGAAGTCTTGCCGACTCCGGGAGGACCGACCAGACAGAGGATTGGTCCTTTCTGGTCCGGCTTCAGTTTGCGCACTGCGAGAAACTCCAAGATGCGCTCTTTGACTTTTTCGAGTCCGTCGTGATCTGCGTCAAGGATTTGCTTGGCTTTGCGCAAGTCCAGCGTGTCCTTGCTTGATTCCTGCCACGGCAGTTCAACCAGCCAGTCGAGATAGGTGCGTGAGACAGTATATTCGGCGGACGACGGATTCATCCTGCTGAAACGTTCGAGTTCTTTTCTGGCGACTTTCTGCGCCTGTTCGGGCATCCCGACCGTTTCTATCTTCTGCTCGATCTCTTCAATCTCGGCGCGCTCATCAAGGTCACCAAGCTCACGACGAATCGCTTTGATTTGCTCACGCAGAATATAATCCCTCTGTGTTTTGCCCAGCTCTTCGGAGGCCTTGCTCTGAATTTTGCGCGAGAGGTCAAGAACTTCGATTTCCTTGTTCACGAGAGTCAGCAAATACTCCATCCGCGCGGTGGGATTGACCAGTTCCAGCAGGCGTTGCTTTTCTTCGACCGGAACATTCAGGTTCGAGCCGACAAGATCGGCAAGCTTGGAGGGTGATTCCTGATTTATCGCTGAGATATATAATTCTTCATTGAGATAGGGGGCCAAATCGACAAGAACCTTAACCTGCTCCAGCAAATTACGCTGGAACGCCTCCTGCTTAACCGAGCTTGCCGAAGACTCCGGTATTTCTTCAATCACACCCATCAGATAGGGGTCATGACTGACAAACTCTTTGACACGCGCACGCGCCAGCCCCTGCACCAGAAAACGCACAGTGCCGTCAGGAAAGCGCAACATTTTGAGGATATTGCCCGAACAGCCGATTTGATACAATCCTTCGGGACCGACATTCTCTTCATCAGAATCACGTTGCAGAAACAAACCGATTCTTGTGCCCTTCATCAGAGCGTCGTCAATCAGCTTCGACTGCCTCTGCTCGGTGACAACGAGAGGCGCGACAAGATACGGAAAGACAATGACACCTTTAATCGGCAGAATCGGTATCGCTTTTTTGCTGTCTTCTTCCGAGAGTGGCGGCGTGTCAATTGAATCAGTCACCGCCTGAATCATAATTTCATCGATTTCGTCGGGGCTCATCTGCAATGCCATGGTATTCATCATTCTCATTTATTTTTTTTCGCGTGGCGCTCTCAATTGGATAACCTTATTAGAAACCCTGATGGGACAACCTTCTCGATTCCATCCGCCGCTATTCTCATAAGACTCTGCTCATCAGACTCTGGCGGAGGTAGAGTAGTTATACCATGTATCGACAAAAAAGGCCAGCGCTCAATACTTTCAAAACTTTCAATACTTTCAAACTGCTCTCAGGTTACTCGCGAGATTCTATTGAGGTAGTTAGAAGGGGTCGGATAGGTGAATTCGACTATACATTAAACCGGAAATTGATAACATCGCCATCCTGAACAACATACTCCTTGCCCTCAAGGCGCATTTTGCCCTGTTTCTTGGCCTCGGCGGGAGTTTTACAGCTTACATAGTCATCATAGGCGATAACTTCGGCGCGAATATAGCCCCGCTCAATGTCAGTGTGGATAACTCCGGCGGCCTTCTGGGCGATACAGCCCCGGCGAATAGTCCAGGCGCGTGACTCCATTTCACCGGCGGTAAAAAATGGAATCAATCCGAGTAATTTGTAGGCCTTTTGGATAACCACTTCCACTGCCGGGCGTTGAATGCCAAGATCCTGCAGAAATTCGGCGCGTTCGTCGGCTTCCATTTCCGCGAGTTCCATTTCAATTTTACCGCAAATCACCGCCACTTCACTGCGATTCTCTCTGACACGTGAATCGAACTGTTTTTCGATAGCATCGGCTTCGGCGAGTTTGTCCTCGTCGATATTGATGACAATCAGCAGAGGTTTGATGCTCAGGAAGGTATAGCCCCGAATCTCTTTCAACTCTGATTCATCGAGTTCTAATTCAATCAGCGGACGCTCCTCTTCAAGCGTCTGCAGGCACTTTTTCAGAACTTCCAGCTCACGGGTGCGATTGGCGGCGCCGCCCATTTTGACGACTTTCTCGAGTTTCGGGACCTGCGATTCAATTTGCGCCAGATCATTGAGAATCATCTCGTCAATGGCGTTCTGGATGTCAGCGTCAGTGTCGCGGGTTCCGGAGAATGAATCCACAACGAGCAGGAGCGCGTCCATCTGCTTCAACTCCGCCAGCGCCTTCGAATCCACACCGGCGCCTTTGGAGCTACCGCTGAACCCGCCGGCGTCGAGCAATTCGATTTCGGCATGGACGATGCGCTTGGATTCAGCCAGCTCACCGAGAACATAGAGTCGCTCATCAGGAACCTGAATAATCGCCCGTTGCGTCCGTGCGCCTCCGGCGCCTGTACCTGTTTTGCCACAGGCGGCGGCAAACACCGCGCTTTTTCCTGATTGCGGCAGACCGATAATTCCGATTTTCATATAAGCGTCATCTCTTTCGTATTCACGGCAGATTGCAATTCAGGCGCAACCTCGACCGCCTACTGAGGATTACGCCGTAGGGAGTATATAGCGCAGCGCTACACTCGTGCAACCATGGCGGGGCAATAATACAATTAGCGTACGATGTCTCAGGAATCAGGCTACCGGGAGGATTCGCCGACGGGTATCACCCGGACAGCCTCCAGATTACGTACGGCCTCGGCAAATGCGGTTGTGTCTCCGGAGATAACGACAATCAGATGTGAAGGCGCGAAGATAGTCTTCGCTGTTTCCTGCAGGTCAGATTGCCTCAGGAGGTTCAGCTCTGTCAAAAGTGTGTCATGCGCCTTAAGCGGCAGATTTGCGCTCAGCAACTTTGCCAGACGCGCAGTGACATCGTGCGCGGTTTCAAATCCAAGCGCATAGAAGCCATTGAAGTAGTTTTTCCCTTCTTCAATCTCGCGCTTTGAGATTCGAGTTTCCTTAAGCATGCTCAATGTTTCAATTGTTTCCTGCACAGCGTCAACGACTTTGTCGCCGGTGCAATCCATTTGAATAGCCAGCAAGGTCGGCTCCGGAGAAAATGGCAACTCTGCATGGAGCTGAGAAACGAGATTATCGTCCTCAACAAGTCTTCTGCCGAGAAATGAGAGTTCCGGGAATCCGGCCAGCAGGTGAGAGAGCATCAGTTCAGCGCTGAATGGATGGAAATCAGCGGCGCTGTCACAAAGAGCAAAGAAACCGACTCTGGCGCCCTCAGCGCCGGGTGTGTTCAGCAGGTATATCTCAAGTGAATCCGAATCTGGAGGTGTGACAGTAATCTCTGAGTCCTGCTCCGGGTGTTTGTTTTTGTGATATGGCGTAAGAGTCTCATGCAATTCTGTGAGATAGTCTTTTGCCTCTATTTCACCGGCGGCTATTATTGAAATCCTTTCGGGAGCATAGAAACGTTTGTAAAAATCCCGGACATCATCGAGTGTGATTGATTGAACATCTTGCAGCTCGCCCTGTGGCGCTTTGCCATACGAATCGGACGAAAAAAAACGGCTGTAGGCAAAGTCTGAGACAGTTGCATATCCTGCATCCGTCGCCTGCAGGATGGCCGAGACGCTCCTCTGTTTTTGTCTGGCAAATGACACCGAATCGAATCTTTGCTCCATCAACAGGTCACGAATCAGACGTGTCCCTGCAAACAATTGCTTGCGTAACACTGTCGCTGAAATATCCACAACGTCGCGCGTGACACCAATGTGCAACCTTACACCGAGTGAGTCGATAAAACGCTGGAACATATCTGCGTCGCGTTTACCGGCGCCCTGGCGTAACAATCCGGCAGTCAGGCTTGCGAGACCTGATTTGTCCGGTGGGTCATATTTAGATCCGGCGCGAATAAGTATGCGGAACGAGATAAGTGGCTGCTCCGACCGCTCAATGAGAGTGATATGTAAACGATTTTGCAATGTGCGTGATTTTGAATATGGACGGACTTTGGCTTGCAGGGTTGGCGGCGCCAACGCAAGCGCCAGTCCTACCAGTATTACCGCTACTACCGGTGTTACACAAAGCGCCGCAGAGTGAAGGAGAGTCAGAATTGATGCGCGTAAATGAGTCACGATGCCACTTGCTTTCTCTTTCATTGTCCGCCGCTCTGCGGTTTCAGGAAAATAGACACGCGATTGTTGTCTGCGAGATATTTGTGCGCCACACGCTTAACGTCAGCGAGTGATACCTTTGCTATTCGTTCTATGCGGCTTTCCCAATGAGAGCCGTCACCCCAAACCTGCTGTGAGCGCGCCATATTCATGCTCCGTCCAAGAACCCCTGCGGAAGATTCATAAAACTGCGCTTCCATTTGATTTTTGGCAATGGTTAAGTCTGCTTTGTTCAGTCCGTTTGTCCGGATAGTGTTGAGTTTGGCATTCAAAAGCGCTTCAACATCCGGGAATGTCACGCCGGGATTCAAGAAACCATAGCAATAGAGCAGGCTTGGGTCGGAAAACTCTGCCACAGCCCCTCCAACAGTGAAACATAACCCGCTGTCTGTCACCAGTTCCTGATACAGAATTGCTGATCTGTCACCCACAAACATCGTTGCGAGAACTTCAAGCGGCAGTCTGTCACTGTCCGTTAATCCGGGAGTATGAAATGACACAATAAACACCGGGATAGTCAGTGGAGCCTCAACCGTTTCCCGGCGCTCGGATTTCTGTTTCGGCTCGGGTTCATACGTATGATTCGGAAGAGCGCCGTTTGGAATGTCGCCGAAAATCTCTGCGATTTCTTTGAACAGGGATTTCGTTTTGAAGTCACCAACAACTGCAAGTATCACATTCTCCGGCTGATAATAACTGCGCATGAACCTCCGGACATCTTCCGGTTCGATATTCATTAAGTCCGATTCACTTCCGAAGACATCATTTCGATATGGATGAGTCGTAAATGATTGTCGGAGCGTTTCTGTTGTCAAAGCCGAGTAGACATCGTTTCCATGAGTAATTCGACGCTGTCGCAGCACACTGCGCTTGGCTGACTCAACTGTCTCACGGGATATCACCGGACTCTCCAATCGGTCTGATTCCATCAACAGGACATTACGAAGCGCCTCTTTCGGGAACCGTGACATGAACATTGAATTATCCTGCCAGACGACTGAGGATAAGCTGCCACCGGAGGCATGGAGCAGACGCTCACGCTCTCCTTTCCGATAACCAAGTGAGCCATTGTTCATGATCCATTCACAAACTTTGGCCAGCCCGGTCCTGTCAACGGGATCATCACGACTGCCGACATCGTAGAGAACTGTTATAGCAATAAGCGGGTCAGACTTGTCTTCATAGGCCAGCGCTGTCAACCCGTTTGAGAAGGTTGTGTCAGTGGCGTGTTTGCCTCTGACACGGGGTCCGGCTTCCACATTTTGTGAGGTGAACACAAGCGGCGCCACACAAAGCGCTGTCAGGAACAACGGTCGAAATTTCTTACGGAACGTCATATACGTTCGTCTTTTCTTATTGTATCGCCAAGTCATAGGGCAAACGCATCAAATATTCCGCATCAAATGTTTTCCCGGATGTGTTTGTTCGTTCTGTGGCGGCAAGTAACTCACCGATTGCATGCTCAGTGGACTCGTCGATCTCCAGACCGGGAACAAAGGAAATCAGGCGACGCAAGGCGCGCAGGGGGGCCAGTAACGGATTACCACCAAAGGAAAACAGTGTCTTTCGTTTAGGATAGATTTCGATTCGGTAACGCTCCAGTCCCGCCTCTTCGGCGGTGGCGCGCACTGATTCCCAAAGTCCACCGAGTGTATCAACCAGACCGTTGGCTTGCGCTTCTCTGCCTGTCCAGACCTGTCCCTCACCAAGTGCGTCAACAGAATCAACGCTTAAGCCACGCTCTTCGGCGGCGACTTCGGTGAAACGCCGATAGAATGTGCGCAGACCGTCACGCACTTTGTGTCGCTCCTTTTCGCCGAACGGTCTGGCGAACGAATAGAAGTCCGAGTTTTCTCCGCGCTTGATATACACTTTGTTCACTCCGATTTTTTGATATAATCCACTCAAGTCCGGTTTGAGGGCAAAAATTCCAATTGAACCGGTGATGGTCCCCGGGTCAGCGAAGATTGTTTTGGAGGCCGCTGAAATATAGTAACCGCCGGACGCCGCCACACCAGACATCGAAACAGTCAGTGGTCGTGAGTCCTGTGCGAGCTGGCTCTGGCGATAAATCAAATCTGACGCCAGAGCTGAGCCGCCGGGTGAGTTGACCCGGAGCGTCACTCCTTTGACATGTCGATTCGAAAGCGCTTCGGCAAATCCCCGGCCCATGCCGGAAGGTGTTATGCCTCCTCTGGCCACAGGGTCGCCACCAACCGGGCTGGCGCCAATTTCTCCCTCTGCGACAACAACAGCAATAGTCGGCGGGGTTCCCCATCTTGCTGGAATTTCGCTTTCCCGAATATATTCGCGTAGTCCAACAGATGTTCGGGGAAGCTCTTTCAGCTTCTTTGTCAACTCATCAGGGTAGGCCAGCATATCCACCAAGCCGAGATCGCGCGCCTTAAGAGACGTATACGGACCGTCGTCAATGATTTCTTTGACCTGTGCTACAGGCAACGCGCGCCCGGCGCTGATGCCGCTGACCATTTGTTGATACAAATCACCAAGCCAGCGGCCGGTCATCGCGCGATTCTCCTTTGACGGCTGAGACTGAGTCCATTGCTCCGGAGCTGTTTTGTAGGCGCCGATTTTCACCGTTTCCATTTTGACACCGAGTTTTTCAAGCGTCTTTGCATAGAATGACAATTCAACACGCAGACCGGTCAGCCCGAGATAACTCGCCGGAGGGATGATGATTGAATCCGCCGCGCAGGCCAGATAGTAGTTGCGATTTGTCGGCGAGTTCAACGCAACATAGACATGCTTGCCATTTGCGCGAAGGCGCTCAAATGCGTTTCTGATTTCCTGTGTTTGCGCCCAGTTCAGACTGTTGGGGCCGATTGTCACCAGCACATCGGTAATCGATTCATCTTCAACCGCCCGCTGGAGCGCCGCAATGTAATCAAGAAATGCGAGTTTTTGCGCTCCGAAAACTGTTTGAAGCGGATTCTCAGAAATAGCGCCGGAAAATCCGACACGCAAGAGGCGTTTCTTTTTGGTGATTGACTCCTGCTTGTCTGCGACTGTGCCGAAATATGAGGTTGCACTACGGAAGTTGTCACTGCTGGAGTGACGGGTTTGTCCACCGATAAAGGCCCGCTCAAAGTTGACCCGGACGCCGAATTCGTACTTATGTGTTTCATCCCAGGAGCCATACAATCGTAAGCCGGGCATAGGTGAGCCGGTGGCCCCGAGACGAACAACTCCGGCGTCAAGATTCTGTTTGTGAGAAAGCGCTATTTCGGCATCGAGTGTCAGACGATTATCCTGCAAGGGGCGGATTGCCAGGCCGTAGACTTGCTCGACCGCCGATGTCACCCCGGAGACTTTGCCTTTGTTCAGATTCGACCAGGTTGCTCCAAGTGACCACAGCGGATTGATACGATATAGCGCTCCGAGATTCCAGGTGTGACGATTATTCAACACGGGAGGGCCGTCGTTGACATAGCGATAGGATAACCCCAGAGAAAGCCCCCCCTCACCCTGATATCCCAGAGCGAATGTTTGCTCTTTGTAATCCCTGCCACCGGCGAAACTGCTGAGTTTACGACGCGCATAGCCAAATCCCGAACCGGAGGTGGCGACACCCCAGTCTTTAGCAAAGTGCGGGTCACGATAGTCAACCATCAGCAAAGCGGTTGTTGTCTTGTACTCTCCCAGCCCGGCGGGGTTTATCCAGATCGCCTCAGCGCCGGCGACCGAAGCGACAAAACGTTGAAAATACACGCCATCGGGGAACAAGACCCGGGGAGTTGCAAGCGAAGGTGATATTCCAACGATGACCGCAAGAAAGGCGAATAGCACAGCGGTAATCTGCGGTGAAACACGGGGAAGATGGAAACGACCATGTAATAGATTCATACACGCATACTCTCAATGCGAAAACGGTTTGTTCCGGCGCCGGGACACCTGACTTATGGTTTACCTGAGATTTGAATTGAGCCGCCATATTTGGCCCGAACAGCTATTATTGCGGCGCCTGCGCCACATTCGGCGTCAATTCTGTTTTCCCGAACATCAATAATCCTGTGTGGCAACTTATCAATATCAATAGATTTACCTTCACTGGTGACCAGCGAAAAAGCTGCGGAAACATCGCGACTGAATCCCAGCAGAATATCCTCATAGGAATTACGGATATCCAGGCGTGAATCCTGCGCAACACCGGAAAACGAAACATCAATTGTCCCACCACTGTTTTCAATCCAGTTGCGTCCACCGGAGACCGCAACATCACTGCCGACAATATCTGCGCGGGCAGTGCGCACCTGCAGTGGACCGGTATATCGTCGGATAATTATCTCTCCGTCTTCATTACGCGCCCGGCTTACCGGGTACTTTTTACCTCTTGCAGTGTCACGGGCAATGCGAATATCATTCAATGCAATTTTCCCACTGCTTGTGCGCAGGTCAAAGCCACCGAGGATGTCACTCAGTATGATTGGCTTGTTGTGCGAATCAACGCGAATAGTGCCCCGCGCCCCGTTGATATTCACTGATTCATAGGTTTCATCAATCGTCAAGTCTGAGACAGCGCCCTCAGATGTCACCTGCATATATGGCGCATCAATGTTTATGGCAGTCGAGATTGGAACAGTGACAGACATTTCCAGACTGAGTTTGTCTACCTCAAAGACCGACCACACTGAAGGATCTATCCGGATTTTGAGATGCAGACCGTCATCGGTGGGTAGCAATCGAGCGCCGCTGGTGGACATCGTTTCATTCGCCTGCTCAGCGTCATCGGCGCGAAACGCGCTTCTGATGTCAACGCTGACTTCGTTGGTGTCACGTGCGATGATTTCCAGTGTCCCGGTAACCGGTAACTTGCCGACAACAGAAATTTGCAGCGATTTATCAGACTCCAATGCGGCATGTGCGGTCGGTAAACGCAACTGGTAAAAACCGCCGCCGATAGAGCGCGGTTGATGCTGCGAAAGGACAGGCGTCGGCAAACCAAATATCAAGAGGCAGAAGAGAGTGGCTCTCAAACGCGGGCTCATGCAGAAGTGAAAGTTCCGCAGACGAACGCCGATAGATGTTTTTTCCTCTGATAGCATAGCAAACAATAAGCGCCGGGACCCTCCGAAAATACAAGCACAAAATCGCCGGACCGGTCTCACTTCAGTAGCTCAAGAACTTCGAGAAGAGTCATGGATATACACACGGTGCATGACTATTGAGCCGGCGATACCGGCGTTCAGTGATTCAAGTATCGGGCTTTGCGCAATCCGGATTTTCTTATGCGCCAACTCACGCAGTTCCGGGCTGGCGCCGACACTTTCGGCGCCGACGGCAACCGCCAGCGCTCCCGAGTTCGTCTTCAGATTACTGTCCCCGTCGAACCACTTGTCTTCCGTCTCACCGTCAATATCGGTGACCAGCAATCGTAAAGCCCCCCCCTCTGTCAACGAACGTAGTTCATCGAGGTTGCAATTCATCACACGGCTGGCAAAAATAGCCCCGGCGGTTGAACGCACGACCTTTGAGTTGAATGGCTCAACACAATCACCGACCAGAAGAATCAACTCAAACCCGAATCCCAGCGCTGAACGGAGAAGCGCTCCGAGATTCCCGGGGTCGTTGATGTTTTCGGCGACAAGCAGGCGTTTCGCCTTCCTTGCGATTTCCGAATTGAATTTCTGCTCCGGAATATTGAAAACTCCGAGCAAGCCCTGCGGACTTTTTGTTTCAACGAGTCGATGAAAGTCCCGTGAGGAGATGGTCTCTGTCGGGACTTTCTTTGAACGGAAAGACTCCACGAGGGCCTGGGCGCGGTCATTAATTTCAGGCGGATAGAGAAACAGTCGGCGAGGTAAACGGTGATGTTTCAGCGCATCTTCAAGCAACCGCACTCCCTCGGCGAGAAATAATCCCTCCTTTTTGCGCCCTTTTTTGGTCTTCAGCGAGGCCAGGCGAGTGAGTTCTGTCCTGCTCAGCCGTGAAGATGAGTCGGACTCAGGGGGTAGATAGCGAGATTTTGACTTCATAGGGCTTACGCGGGTATTCGGTTTCAGATTAGCAACGAGACTTCAATATCAATTTCCATTTGGCGGGTTACAACAGTATCTTAGCGGCGATTAGGCGAGGTCGATTCGGCCTGCGGAGCTAATTCACTACTTTTGGCTGTAATAAAGAAATTAAGTCCTCATAGATGACAATCACAAGCCGCATAGAACACGTCAAATTACCCTTACGACCGATAGTATTCTTCCTGTCGGTTTGCGCACTGATTGTGAGCTTTCCACTACGCTCACCTTCGGCGCAGGATACGACAAAGCCCGACTCTCTGCAACGCGGACACACACAACAATCAGACAGCCCATCTTACAGCCGTCGCTGGGGCAAACTGACCTCCCGGGAGCGGGAAATCACCGGCAAACCACGGATAGCGCTGGCATTGTCCGGGGGGGGAGCGCGCGGCTTAGCGCATATCGGGGTGTTGAAGGCCTTTGAAGAGGCGGATATCGAAATAGTCGCCATCGCCGGCTCTTCAATGGGAGGCATTGTCGGAGGACTGTATTCCGCAGGGATTTCACCGGATGGAATTGAGGATATTGCCCGCAGAATTGATTTCCGTACACTGTTCTCAAATTCACCCCGCCGCAAATCGCTCTTTTTGACTCAACGTCAGAATATTGACCAGGCGCTGTTGACTCTGCGCTTCGACCACGGGAAACCGTCAATCCCGACCGGTCTCAGCTCGGCGCAACGACTGACCGAAATGCTCTCCTTGCTGACCCTGCGCCAAAACTACGCCGCCGGGGCGGATTTCACTAAACTTCCTATTCCGTTTACGACAGTCGCTACGGACATTTCCACCGGAGAAGCGGTAATTCTGGATCACGGCAATCTTGCTGACGCTATCCGAGCCACGATGGCTTTTCCATTGGCCATTTCGCCGGTGGAAATTGACGGACGTTTGCTGATGGACGGCGGGATGGTTGAACCGGTCCCGGTGGAGCTGGCGCTTGGCCTGACAAACGCGGATGACGATGTTGAGGTTGTTGCGGTGAACACTACCAAGCGCCTGCTTCCCAAGGGTGGCATCAAAGACCCGTTTGATATGGCGACGCAAGTGACAACAATTATGTCACTTCGTGAATTGCGTGAAGAACTCAGCCGGGCGGACTATGTTATTACACCGCAGGTAGGTGACGGCAACGGAGTGGACTTTAGCAACTATCAGGACTTTGTCAATGCCGGGTACGAAGAGGCAAAGGACGTCACAGCGGCAATTCTGCAAAAGCGCCAACAGGAATCACTCCAAAAAAAATTATTGCTGAGCAGTTTCACAATTGTGGGAGCGCCCGGTTTGAAGCCCGCTCTCGAAACATTGAAAGGCAAACGGGTATCCGCTGACATGCTTGATGAGATACTGCAACACCGCTGGGCCCAGGGAGGACTGGTGGCGCTGAAGGTCAGGAGCTCAGATTTGACTGCGGATGATTCTGAACCTGTTCGTTCAATTCATCTCGAGATTACCGGAATCCCACAACCTGAACCATCACATGTCACAGTCGAAGTTGAAAACAATTCAGGGACAAGGCAACGCGCTGTTGAAGAAGCGCTGTTTCAGCGAATCTCCGCATTTGGCTCTGTCGAAGTTGACTCACTTGAAAGCTGGGCGCTCCGGTATTATCGCGATCTGGGCTCTGATCTCTGCGCGGTGCGGGTGTGTATGTATATCCCGGAAACGAACACAGTTTATTTGCGGATTGATGAAGCGCGCGCGCACGAATTGACTATCAAAGGCGTTTCGCGCACTCGTCCGAGCTTTGTGCGAGACAGGATCAGCGGGTTTGGAGCGGGAATGCCATTGACGCTTGACATGGCCCGGCGCGCATACCGGGACATCTATGCCACCGGCTTATTTGAACGTGTTTCTATTGAGATTATCCCCACCGAAGAAGGCGCTGATGTTGAAGCGCTCGTGCATGAAAACAACACATTGCAAATGCAGTTTGGGTATCATTGGGATGATGAGTATCACAGTGAAGGATTTGTCAAAGGACTGGAAAGCAACATTCTGGGTATCGGGCTGGAAGGCAGCGCGCTCGCAAGATTCTCAGACAGGCGGCAGCGGTTCAACGCGGCGTTGCGCACTAACCGAATTTTCCGCACGCATGTCGCCTTTAATCTTGAAGGATACGCTACCAAACTTGACAGAAGAGTCCAGGCCCCTGACGGCGCCGAATTGGGATTCCGCCGCGAAACCCGCTATGGCGCCTCATTGCGTATCGGCCAGCAAATTGCCCGCTTTGGAATTGTATCTGCGGCGATGGTTGTTGAGCATGTTGAATCCACCGAGCAGGACGCATTGTTTCCGAAGAAATATGATCTGCGCAAGATTCAGATTCGCTCACTTGTAGAGGATTTTGACAGGACATATTTTACCCGTCGTGGTCGCAAACATGTCTTTGCGCTTGAATCCGCAGGTAAATTATTTGGCGGAGGAACCGAGTTCACCAAGTGGTTCAGCTCTATCGAATCATATTTCCCGCTGACAAAACGCTTGAACTTCCATCCGAAAATCACTGCCGCAGTGTCACGCGCGAATCTGCCTGAGCCGGAGCGGTTCTATATTGGCGGACTGGGCTCGTTTGAGGGATTTCGCACAACCGAGCTTTCCGGTTCTAAAATACTGCTGATGAATCTTGAACTACGGTATCGGATGTTACCGCGTGTGTATTTGATAACCCGTTATAATGCCGGTAATACCTATGGCCAGACTGAAGATTTGAATTTTGACAATTTGCGCTATGGCTGGGCGGCGGCGCTGGGGCTGGACACACCATTCGGGCCGGTCATCTTCGGCTACGGCCGCGCCAGCGAGAGCCGTGACCGAGTATACTTTCAGGCGGGGTTGCGGTTTTGATGCGGGACATTAGTGAATTTGAGGTGATTCTGTTTGACCTTGATGATACACTTATTGATGACAGTCTCGGAACACGACTCGCGTTAGAGGAAGCATGTAGACTCATTGAAAACGAATGTGGTGCGCTTACCGAAAATGTAGTAGAACACACAAAGGACATAGCAAAGCGCCTGTGGAGAGCTTCTCCGCATTATACAACACTCCTTGAGCTCGGAATCAGTTCCAGTGAAGCCCTGTATAGCGTTCTTACAGTCGAGGACAAACATTGCGCGGGACTATCACTCTGGGCGGAACAGTTTCAACATCATGTCTGGCGGGACTCTCTCTCAAGCTTCTCTATGCCATCTGATAGGAGCATTGGAAAGCTATCCGGGGAATACAAAAAGCGTCGGATCGAGTCTGTCGCACCATTCCAGTCAACTATCGCTACACTTACCACTCTCAGCGCCACTCACAAGCTCGCAATCGTCACCAACGGCCCTGCTGACTTGCAACGCGCGAAAATTGCTCAGGCGGGTTTGATTGACTACTTCAATTCAATCATCATCTCCGGTGAGCGCGGTGTCGGAAAGCCGGACAGAGAGATTTTCAGGCAGGCGCTCACAGAATTAGAAACGCTTCCGGAGAAGACAGTGATGGTGGGTGACTCGTATGAGCGAGATATAGTCGGGGCACAGAATTCCGGTATATACGCTATTCAAATCTGCGCCACCGAATGCGACGATGATGTAACTATCCGGCATATCAGCGAGTTGCTCTCAGAACGCTAAATCTTCATCCGCACAAAATAGTCTTTCAGCGCCGCGATTACTTTTGGTGAGAGCAACAATGTCCCGACTAACGTCGGGAAGGCCATCAGGGCGAATGATGTGTCGAGGATATTGATGACGGTGTCCTGTGTCCAGAGCGCCGCGACAAGGATTGATGCGAGGTAGACATAAATGAAATAATGACCGAACTTACTTCCGAAAAGATATTTCGAACATTTCAAGCTGTAATACGAATACGAAATCATTGTTGAAATCGAAAACAGCGTAATCACAACCGCCAGTGTCAGCTTGCCGGCGCCGAACATCCCCTTGTCAAAGGCGTTGACCGTCATCACCACACCGTCACTCCCGCCTGTCACACCGGCGCTGAGAATCACCAGCGCGGTCAGCGTGCAGACAATATGCGTATCGAGAAACGGCCCGACCATTGCCACCAGTCCCTCGCGCACCGGCTCATTGGTTTTTGCCGCGCCATGCGCCATCGGAGCGGTGCCGATACCGGCCTCATTGGAGAACGCCGCGCGTTTGACACCGGTAATCAGGACGGTTTTGAACGCGACTCCGGCGGCGCCACCGATAACGGCATCACTACCGAAGGCGCTGGTAAAGATCGAAAGAAACAAATGCGGGATGTTCTGATAGTTGCCGAGAATCACTATCATCGCCGAGACAAAGTAAATCACCACCATCGCCGGAACGATTTTCGATGTTACCTGCCCAACGCGTGTCACTCCGCCGATGATGACCATACCGACGATGATGGCCATGATGATACCGGTGGCGAC
>CAZFAL010000020.1:0-23254 GCA_964516945.1 uncultured Ignavibacteriales bacterium | reverse complement strand
GCCACAATATGAGTCCGTTTTCCAGTGACTTTTCAGTTCTCACCTATGCGTCATTTATCAAAGGCGGTTTCAACGGACCCGGTATAACTCCGGGCGATACGTCCGCCAGTATTGTCTATCAAAAGCTCACGCCTACCCCGCCGTTTCAGTCACGGATGCCATTGGGGGGACCTCAGTTTTTCCCGCAAGCAACATTGGATTCAATTGCGCGCTGGATTCTTGCCGACGCTCCGGAGTCCTGAAACCGTTGAAAGTGATTCTGTATCAACATAGAAAGGAAAAGTGCAGTGAAAAGAATGTTTCCACTGGCGTTGTCGATAGTGATTGTCGCAGTGTCCGGCGGTTGTTCAGATAGTTCATCACCCACAGGCGGTAACGGAGGAGGAAACCAGAATCCCCCCGCCACGCTGACGTTTCAAGACTTCGTCGGACCATTATTGCAATCACGATGCACAAATAGTGGTTGTCATGGCGCGATTCCCGGCGCTAACAACTTCAACGTGCTGAGTTACAACGCTGTTCTCGCTGGCGGGACAACTTCAGCCGGCAAAGGTATTGTAGCAAATGACACGGCCGCCAGCATAGTCTTCCAAAAGATCGGTCCGAATCCTCCATTCGGTTCGCGAATGCCGCGGAATGGGCCGCCATATTTGCCGCAATCGACCATAGATTCTATTGCCCTGTGGATAAACGCCGGGGCGCCGAATACGCCATAAGCCGGTTTTCCGGGCGGCCGGCAGCTCACCCTCTGTCCGCCGTCCGGAGAGCTTGTCCGACTCAGTCTTGCATGAGTGGCTTGATTATTGTATCTAAGTGCGACCAATAACTTTTTCCTGATTCAGGCAAATTGTTTCTGGTCAGGTACGGCTTGCGTTTGTGTGCGGCCGAAAAGTTTTTATCAGCCACCAGATTCGAAAAAAAATACAATTCTCAGCCCCAACCGAGGAGTTTCACGACATGGAGCCAGGTTTTCTTGAGCAATTAGGCGGAATAGTTGATTCAATATCCGGAGTTGTCTGGGGGGTGCCGATGGTGGCGGTGATAATGACCGCCGGGCTGGTGTTGAGCATCCGCAACAAATTCGTCCAGTTCAGAGGATTGGGACACTCTGCCGCGTTGATCTCCGGCAAATATGATAACAAAGAAGACACCGGCGAATTAACTCATTTTCAAGCGTTGACCTCAGCGCTGGCGGCGACAGTTGGCATTGGTAATATCGCCGGAGTGGCGACAGCCATTTATTTTGGCGGTCCGGGTGCGGTTTTCTGGATGTGGGTCAGCGCGGGTCTTGGGATGGCCATCAAGTTCTCCTCCTGCACATTGGCGGTCAAGTACCGCGAGGTTGACGAGGACGGCTCGGTGCGCGGCGGCCCGATGTATTTCATTGAAAAAGGTTTGGGTAAGAAGTGGAAACCGCTGGCCGTGTTCTTCTCGGTCTGCACCGCTCTGGCGGCTCTTGGCGCCGGCAATGGTGTTCAATCAAACACGATTGCCGCATCTGTTGTGGATATTGTCAATAGCGCACATTCGCAGAATTCTTCGGACGTGATGCTCTGGCTGAAAACATTCAGCGAGTCAAATCTACGGCTGATTGTCGGTATTATTATCACCGGTCTGGCCGGTATGGTGATTCTGGGAGGCATCAAGCGTATCGGCCGCGTTGCCGAAAAACTTGTGCCATTTATGTCAATTGTCTATGTCGGCTCGGCCTTGCTTGTCCTCTTTCTGAGCGCTGAGCACATTCTGCCGAGTTTTGGCTTGATACTCGAATACGCCTTTACTCCGGTTGCCGCAACCGGTGGCGCGGCGGGATTCAGTGTCTGGATGGCGTTGACCTGGGGCATGAAACGCGGGGTGTTCTCCAATGAGGCCGGTCTGGGCTCATCACCGATGGCCCATGCCGCTGTCAAAGTCGATGAGCCGGTCAAAGAGGGCCTTGTCGCGATGCTTGAGCCCCTGATTGATACACTGATTATCTGCACTATGACAGCATTAGTAATCATTAGCTCCGGACTCTGGGATCCGTCAGTGAATGTCGCGCATCTCAACGGCAGCCAGTTGACCTCAGCGGCGTTTGAGCATGTGCTCCCCGGTTTCGGGCGGGTGATGGTCACTATCGGTGTGTTGCTTTTTGGATTCTCCACTATCCTGACCTGGTCCTACTATGGTGAAAAGGGCATTGAGTATCTCGGCGGGCACTCAGTCAAGTTTCCCTACAAGCTTCTCTATCTCGCCGCGACCCTCGCCGGAGCGACTGTCAATCTTTCATTGGTCTGGTCGTTCGCTGATGTCGCCAACGCCTTGATGGCGGTGCCGAATGTCATCGGATTATTATTCCTCTCCGGGGCTGTGGCGGCGATGGGACGTAAGTATTTCAAAGAGTTGCGTGAAGGTAAGCACAAGCCGATTCGATAGCGGAATTGATAGCCGAATTGATAGAGCGCTCAGTTGTGTCCTGTTTCTGTGAATAATACTTGCTGCAACAAGCAGGCGAACCAATGAACTCACCTAAAACACACCTGTCAATATTGATAGGTGTGTTTCTTTTTGTTGTCGCTATTCGAGTCTATGTCGTCGTGGTAAGCGACATGCGAGGAGTGGATAGCGCTTATATCACATATCGCTATGCGGAAAATATCGCCGCCGGTAATGGGTTTGTTTACAATGTCGGCGAGCGTGTACTCGGTGTCGTCACACCGCTATATACAATCCTGCTGGCGCTGTTTGCATTGGCGCATCTGCCGTTGCCTTTTGTCTCACAGATTCTGGGAATTGCCGCCTCCGGATTGATTGGGATCCTCTTGTATTTGTATTGCCGCAGAGTCATTCCCGGCGCCGCCTGCATTCTTCCGCCGCTGTTGTATGCGCTCTGGCCGAATGCTGTCAACACAGATATTTCCGGTACAGAAATGACACTCTTCTCTCTTGCGCTACTGTCTTTTTTCTATGCGCTCCTGACTGCCCGCTACAGGGCGGCGCTGGTCGTCTCGGCGCTATCGGCGTTGGTGAGACCGGAAGGAGTGTTGTTGATTGTTTTGTATTTCCTTTTCAAATACACTCTTAAACTTCACAATTTCAAACGTGATTACTTACCGGATTTGTTGGTTGTCACCGGCGTTCTGTTACCATGGTTCGCATTTAGCGCAATCTATTTCGGCTCACCGATTCCGCAGGCTGTCGACGCTTCACTTGCCTGGCGCTCCGGTTTGGAAAACGACGGCTCCTTCAGACGGTTCATCGAGCTGCTACATCTGTCTTCACCGGTTGGCTGGATAGTTACGCTTGGCGCTTTGTGGGGTATCGGGTACTCGCTCATGCGCATCTATTGGGGCTGGCTGGAGGCGTTGTTCGCCATGCTGATAATCGCAGGCCTGGCGTTGAGCGGTGTGCATTTGTTCTTCTGGTATTCAGCGCCGGTGACGGTCTTACTGGCGTTGTTCCTCGGCATAGGGGCCGCCGGCGGATTTGCCCTACTCGGCAGTATCGTCAAAAACAAACTCGTGGTTCAGATTATCAGTATCGCGTTGATTCTTAGCGCAATTCCGGTTGTCGGAAATAGTTTTTCTGCGGTAGTGTCTTTTAATAAACAACAAGCGCGAACTTACAGATTCCGCAGGCGCATGAGTGTATTCCTCAGTGAGAGGGCCAAAAGCGCTATGAAAGCCCCGGCGCTGGTCACCGAAGATATTGGTTATCCGGGATTCTACTATCGGGGACAGGTCATTGACCGCGACGGATTTGTCACTCCCTCAGCGATAGAGCGAAATCGTTTTCAGGAATATACCGGCTTTCTCGAAGACTGCTTGAAAGCATATCCGGGGCATTGGTTGGCGCTGAACAAAAACTCATCTACAACACCTTACATCCTCAAGTCCGGTATACTGGAGAGGAGCTATCAAATTGACAGTGTCTTTGCGTCATTGAACTCACAAGACTATCTTCTCTTTCGCGCCGGAGAGCGCTGAATGAGAGAAACAACCATGACGTTCACAGCAGCAAAAATGAAGAAACAGAAACCGGCCCCGCTGTTGAAAAAGCTCAACGGTTCCCGTGTATTGGTGACCGGCGCCGGTGGTTTCATCGGCTCACATCTCGTTGAGTATCTCTGCGAACTTGGATGTGAGGTAACCGCGCTGTTTCGCTATACATCGCATGGGTCACTTGGGGCTCTGGAACAGCGCGCGAATACAAAGGATTCTCAAACAACGTTTCGCGCTATCTACGGTGACATTCGTGATCCAGAAAGCTGTCAGCGTGCGGTTGAAGGCGCCGAGTATATTTTTCACCTCGCCGCACAAATTGCGATTCCGTATTCGTATCTCTCGCCGAGAGATTTTCTGCAGGTCAATGCCATTGGTACCGCAAACCTGCTACAGGCCGCGCGCGATGTTCGTTCACTGAAGCGGTTTGTCGCCACTTCAACCTCCGAAGTCTACGGCAGCGCGCAGTATGCGCCGATTGACGAGTTGCATCCGCTGGCGCCGCAATCTCCCTATGCCGCCTCGAAAGTCGCCTCAGACAAAATGGCCGAGGCCTATGCGAAGAGCTATGATCTACCGGTCACAATAGTCCGTCCGTTCAACACCTATGGACCCCGACAATCCCCTCGCGCCGTTATCCCGACAATTATCACACAGGCGATACAGTCTTCTGCAATTCGTCTTGGCCAAACCAATACAAAGCGGGATTTTCTCTTTGTGACTGATACAGCGCGAGGGATGGCGCATTGCGCCGCAAGCGCCAAAACGGTAGGGCAAACCGTAAATCTCTGCTCCGGAGTGGAGACAGCAATCGGGCAGATTGTAACTGAAGTGGGAGGAATCCTCGGCAGGAAACTCAAAGTTATCACTGACAAGAAACGCATCCGGCCGAAAAAATCCGAAGTCACCCGATTGTTGGGTGACGGAGCCAGGGCCGAAAAACTCTGTGGATTTAGCTCGCAATTCTCCCTCTCTGAAGGTTTGTCGCAAACAATTAACTACTGGAGCGGTCAGGTTCTTGATAATCCTACAGAATATAGAATCTGAATAAAGCTCATTTTTTCATTGGTTTTTTTCAATGGCCCCTCGACATAAGTATCTTGATATCGATTCTCAATAAGATGGTAGGTACGTGCAACCTGCTGGGGCACAGCATGGTAACCGCGCTGTTCACGGGTTGTGAGCGTCGATTGTAGTATTAAATGTCCATGAAATCATGGTATAATATATCCCAATTGATTGACTTTTGAGATTACGGCCATAGTTTGTTGCCCGCCCGGACGGGAATCTCGACAATTCCGGACGAACAGGGCGACAACTATTCCGGCGACAATCGGCGTATTTGAAACTTGTTTGAAACAGTTCAGGGCAAAGAAACGTGTATCTTAGTAAGGCGTAGCCAGAGAAATATTCTCCGTTATTTTTCGGGCGCACAGTATCAATAGTTTCAGTATCAGCAGTTTCGGAATCAATGGTTGCAGAATCAATAGTTTCAGACGTTCACAATTGAACTATTTGGGACTCAACCTGATTGATACGCTGGTCGATATAGAAAGTAGTAAGGTCGTGCGTTCCAGAGAACCCCTTTGATGCAAAATTGACAGACAACAAGGACGGAAGTGGAGAATTATGCGGTATTTAGTTACAGGCGGGGCCGGATTCATTGGCAGTAATATAGTTGCAGAACTGGTTGAACGTGGCGAAGAGGTCCGGGTTCTTGATAATCTCTCTTCGGGATTCATGGCCAATCTGGCCGAAGTTCAATCGCAGATAGAATTTGTTGATGGCGACATCCGTGATTTCTGGACAGTCCATGAGGCCGTCGCTGGATGTGATTATGTTCTTCATCAGGCCGCGCTTCCCTCGGTCCCGCGTTCGGTGAAGAATCCGCTGACCAGTAATGATGTCAACATCAATGGCACACTAAATGTGCTTGAATGCGCCCGCCAGGCCGGTGTTAAGAAAGTTGTCTTCGCATCTTCCTCTTCGATTTATGGTGATTCAGAACTGCTTCCCAAAGAAGAATCGATGACACCGAATCCGCTCAGTCCGTATGCGATTACCAAGCTTACCGGTGAATATTATCTCAAAGTGTTTTGGGATTTATATCGCCTGCCGACCGTTTCATTGCGCTATTTCAATATCTTCGGACCAAAGCAGGATCCGCAATCTGATTATTCGGCGGTTATCCCGCGTTTTATCACCGCGCTCTCGGAAGGAAAGAATCCGACTGTCTACGGTGACGGGGAACAGTCACGGGACTTCACCCATGTTTCACATGCAGTAGCGGCCAATATTGCTGCGGCGACCAACCCCAAAATCGTCGGCAAGGCGTACAATGTCGCTTGTGGGGGACAGTATACCCTGAACTGCCTGCTGGACAAGCTACGGGCGATTATGAACACCGCTCAACCTGCCACCTATGAAGAGGCGCGTCAGGGCGACATTCGTCATTCCTATGGCTCAGGCGAGTTGTTGAAGAGTGAATTCGGTTTTGCCCCGGCGGTCAGTTTCGAAGAGGGATTGCAGGCGACAGTAAGTTGGTTTACTTCGCAGGCGCTGAACCGGACCCCCGTCGGCGGCATCACTATTTGAACTATCTGGATTACCTGTCTGGCTGAGCTATCTGATTCTGATATCGCCTGCCACCGCTCTTACTACTCTTACTGTCACAAACACTTCTGTATCCCGGGCGCTGTCGGGCTTGTAGAAAAAGTCATGTACGTCAATTGCGAGGAGTCCGGCGACAGCCGGACGACGCGGCAATCTCCCGGCTATGAATCAGCGGGATTGCCGCGCTTCGCTCGCAATGACTGCAATACATGACTTTTTTAACAAGCCCTGTCCCCGGGGCGCCCGGCGGTGCGAATCTTCATGAATTGAAGTGAATTAGCGTCAAAAAATACTCCTGATTTTTGTCCATTTTCTGCTTTTCTGCATTATACTGCGAAGCTCGTTATCTTAACGGGTTTACCGAATGTTTCGTCTATTAATCTGGTTATATCTGGCCACATACTACGCATGACATCTCAGCAGCCGGAGTCAGACAATGAATCTATCTTTTGCCCATCGGTATGACGTGTATGATGCGCTTTCCCGCATACTTTGCGTCGTGGTGTTCTCCGCTCTGATGTGCGGAGCGCCCGCAGGGGCAGTTGGATTAGCTAACGAGAAACTCGACAGCGCGTTGCGCCAGGCATTGCTGACGGCTGACAGCGTTGAAACGTGGACTGTTCTTGTCTTTCCGCAGATGTCCTCTCACGAAGAGGCAATGGAGCGGGACTATGGTTCAAAGGTCTTCCGGGATTCACTTATCGGGATGACGCGCAGGCAGCGATACGATTTTGTCCGGTCCCGACTCGATGCGCGAGCGCTACAAACAAAGAAAACGCTGCAATCGTCTCTCGATTCCCTCCGGCTTTCCGGAGCTATTCTTTCATATCGCAATCACTGGCTACTTGGGGCTTATTCGGTCACATTGCCGTTGAAACATGTTGCACGGCTGAGCGCCCTGCGAAAAGTTAAAGCAATCGTCCTGCCACCGTCTCCGGAACTGATTCCGTTCGCTCCGGAACAGGTGTCACGGGCTGTCAACGGTTCTTCCGGCTCTGTCGAATCAAATCTTGAATCTGTTCGAGCCCGCGCAGTCTGGTCGCGGGGATATACCGGAACCGGACGAATCGTCTGCTCGTTTGACACCGGCATTGACGGTATCCATCCGGCGCTCCGTCGTTCCTGGCAGGGCTACAATGGCGACTCCGCCGCGGCCTGGTTTGACCCGGTCGCCAGATTGCCATATCCGCATGTCTTTGCGCACACCTCACTGCCTGAGCATGGTAGTCACACCATGGGTATTATGGTCGGACATGATACTGCGAGTGGTGACACGGTCGGTGTGGCGCCCGGCGCCAAATGGATTTCTGCGGCTGTTATCGATATCCCCGGAGCGTCAATTGTCGATGCGTTCGAATGGGCGGCGGATCCGGACCGGGACCCGAATACCATTGCAGATGTGCCGGATGTTATCAATCATAGTTGGGGGGTTCCCAATTCTGTCCTGGGATGTGATGCGCTGTTTCATCGCTTGATAGACAACACCGAAGCTCTGGGGATAGTCAATATCTTTGCCGCCGGTAATGAAGGTAGGCAGGGAGCGCAAACGATTCGTAATCCCGCTAACCGCGCGCGTGACTCAATCGATTGTTTTGCAGTCGGTTATGTGAACCATCGCGCACCGGGGGCGCCGTCACTCGCGGCTTCATCGTCACGCGGTCCTTCTGATTGTGATGGAATAAGTGTCAAACCCAATGTCGTGGCTCCGGGTGTCAATATTCGAAGTTGTATTCCGGGCGCAGACTACGGATTTCGCTCCGGTTCTTCAATGGCCGCTCCGCATGTGGCCGGAATTGTCGCGCTTCTACGGCAGAAAAACCCGGACGCTTCACCTGAGCAAATCAAGAGCGCGTTGTTGGTTGGCGCACGAGACCTCGGAACACGGGGCGCTGACAACAACTACGGCTGGGGATATGTCAATGCGCTTGAAGCGTTAGAGGCGCTCCCGGAACCTGCGCAACCGACATTGCGTGTCACCGCGTTGTCGCCCAATCGTCCTGATGGAGGAGGGGTTCTGCGCGCGCGCGTACGCCTTGAAAACATCAGCGCTAATGCGGCGACTGCAAGCAACGTGCGTGGACAGATTATTTCCGCTCCAGAAATTGTGACAATCCGTTCCGGGTCTGTGACATTTGGTTCACTTGCTGCCGGCGCTTCACTAACAAGCTCCGAGGAGATTGAAATTGAAGTCGCAGACACACTCTCTGCCGGAAGCGTGATTCCCGTAGACTTTCTTATCACAGCCGATAATGGCGTTCGACAATTAGACAAACTCTTCGTATTGATAGGGGATAGAGTCGATAGAGAATTTTACACACACCGTTCAGACAGGATGAGTTTTACGATTTCTAATTTCGGTGAATATGGTTTTGCCGATGGTTCCTATACACCATTGGGGTTTTCCGGGTTACGCTTTGAAGATGAGCCGCGTTCAAGTTTGTTTGAGATGGCGTTTATCATCGGGCTGGACAAAAACCATGTCTCAGATGGAATCCGCAATATCGGCCTGGAGCCGGACAGAGATTTTTCTCCGGCGCCGGGAGGAGCTATTGAAGTCACAACACTTGACAGTGTCGCTGATTTTTCCACAGTCAGCGCATTTGCAGATACACTTGCCGAGACTCCTCTCGGCTTGACTGTGCGGCAACGCACATTCAGCTGGAGCCACGCTCCTCTCGACAATGTTGTCGCGCTCGACTACACCATAGTGAACAATTCACGATTCGGAATCGGCGGTGTTTATGTCGGCATGTTCGCAGACTGGGATATTGGCGCGCTAAACGAAAACACCGGCTCATTCGATCCGGGCGCTGACTTGTGCTACATGAGTTTTGAAAATGGAGACACAAGCATGTATCGCGGGATTGCAGTCCTCAGCGCAAAAGGACTCAGCGGACACTATATTCAAAATATGTCCGAGTTCGGAAATTTGCGCAATCCGTTCACTGAGTCATTCAAATATGAAGCGCTCTCTTCAGGATTTACAAAAGCAACTGAGTTTGAACAGGGCGACCTGGCGCATTTTGCTACGACAGGTCCGTACTCTATCAGAGCCGGTGATTCTGTCCATGCAGTGTTCGCGATTATCGCCGGCAATAGTTTACTTGAGCTACAAACAACCGTCACTGCCGCACACGAGCGGCTCGATAGTGTGTTGAAAATCGAGGAAACTCCCGGAACAAACAAACCCACAACCTTCCGTCTCGAACAAAACTTCCCGAACCCGTTCAACCCTGCGACGAAAATCGAGTATGCGCTCGAAAAGCCGGGGCAGGTGACACTAACTATCTTCAATGTGCTCGGACAGAAAGTGCGCGAGCTGGTAAACGCCCGGCAGGAGAGTGATGTCTACGTTGTTAACTGGGACGGCGCCGATGATAACAATACGCGTGTTGCTTCGGGGATGTACTTCTATCGTCTTAAGCGTGGTGAACAAACGCTGACCCGCAAGATGATCTTATTGAAGTAAGACTATTTCTAAAAACAAGAATATTTCCAAAACAAGACTATTTCTGGAGCGCGAACACTTTTTGACATTACTCAGGATGTTGTTCCTGAATCTGTTCAACTTCAATACCGAAGCGTTGGGCTGCTGACAAATCACTGAGACCAATCGATGACAGTAATGAAGATTCGGCGATAAGCAGATTACGGCTGGCGGTGGCGAATAATGAACGCGCCTGAGTCAAACCCAGTTGCGCCTGCTGAACATCAAGCTGAGTTGCCTCACCGGCAGACTGTGATTCGCGTGATAAGCGAAGAGACTCTCTCGCGCGTTCGACATTTTTTTCCTGAGAGCGTAGCGCCTCAACGGCTTCAAGATACCCGCTGTACGATGTGCGCACCTCCAAATCAATCTGTCGTCCCAAATCCTCTTCGGCAATTTCCGCTTGACGAACTTTTGCTCTACCGGCCTGCACCCCTTTAACATTGCCGAAGAAATCAAAGAGCGGCATACTGGCCGTTGCTCCGATTTCCCAGCCTTTGTTGTTACTGATGAACCGTGACTGACCAATATCAATATTGATATTACCGTCAGCGCCACGCCAGTCCCAGGCGCCGTAGATGTCAACTTTCGGCAACAGTCCCGCCCAGGTTGTCCACGCTTCGCCTCGCGCGGCGCTCTCCTGACTTTGTGCGCTTCGTAATTCCGGGCGATTAGCTTTTGCGGCGGTAATCAGTCTGCCAAGCGGCGGAAGTTTTAACCGGCGGGAAGATTCCAACGTCCCTTCGACAACCAGCGAGTTTGCTTCAATATCGGAAGGATCCAAATCGAAGGCGATGATATTTGCCAGACGCGCCTTTGTCAGTCGTCGATTGTGTTTGGCCTGCAGGAGTTCCGGAATTGAATTAGCAAGCTGGACTTCCGCACGCAGGACATTGATCTTAGCGGCTTCACCAATGTCGAATTGCACCTTGGCGCGACGAACCTCTTCTTTGTTAATGTCCACCGCTTCCTGTGCGACATCCACCA
This sequence comes from uncultured Ignavibacteriales bacterium, assembly GCA_964516945.1. GTDB lineage: Bacteria > Zixibacteria > MSB-5A5 > GN15 > JACZUZ01 > JAJRPJ01. The sequence continues at coordinate 12,187 of CAZFAL010000020.1, read as the reverse complement.
GTTGATCTGTCAGCAGCACATCATAGAACGCAGTCCTGACGAGCTGGATGGTCGCCAGCCGCGACGCTTTATAGTTGTGCATCGCCGCTTTGGCCAGCGCCCGCGCCGCACGGGTCTTGCCGTATTTCTCACCTCCGGAGAGGACACTGTATGACGCGCGTAATTGAGCGCTTCGCTGTTCGTCGATTGTCACAAATGACTCTCTACTGAACAGATTCGGATCAAACCGCGCTACTGTGCCACTGATATCGAGGCGTGGGAGCAATGATGTAGTCGCCTGCCATGACGTTGCATGTCTTTCATTCAACGCCTCCTGCGAAATGCGCAAGGTCGGATTTCTTTGCAATGCGCGATCGACAGCTACGTCAATTGTCACTGTCAAGGCCTCAGCGCCTTGCGAGCGGACGGTCGAAACAAGGGTTAATGTCATTAACAAACCGCTAAGTATGACACATGTCATAGAGGATGTTACTGAGTGGATTGTGTTCTGTTCTTTTTGTGCTGTTTCCATTCCAATACCCGCCTGTTACATAATTGATATAGCTGGCGCTACATCCTGCAGTGTTGAATAGACTATGAATCGTTACATGTTTATTGTTTATGATTGAGGACTGACTTCCGCCGGTTTTGCTACTGTCTTTCGTTGAAAAAGCGCCTGGACTTTCGCCACTGTTTCAACCGCAAATGAAAACACTAATGGCGTCAATCCGAGTGTGAATACCGATGACAGCGCCAGTCCGCCGACAACCACCGAGCCGAGTCCGCGATATAATTCAGAGCCCGCGCCCGGCATAATCACCAGCGGGAGCATACCGAGAACCGATGTTGAGGTCGACATTAAAATTGGCCGCACACGGATACGGACCGACTCCCTGACAGCGGCGCGCGCATCCTGACCGTTGCGCATGAACTGTAGCGCCTGATGAACAATCAAAATTGAGTTGTTAATCACTGTTCCAATGAGAATGACAAAGCCGAGCATCGTCAGCACATCCAACTGCTGGGACGGGTTGAAGATATGCACCAAACGTAGCCCCAGCACACCGCCGAATGTCGCCAGTGGCACAGTCAGCATGATAACCAACGGGTAGACAAATGACTGAAACAACGCCGCCAGCAGGAGAAATGTCAGTGTCAGCGCCACAATGAAATTCACTGTCAGCGCGCTTTTGAGATTGCTCAAGTCATCAGCCGCGCCGGACATCCGGATGTCATACAGCCCGCCAACCTGACCACTTTGGCGCATGGGGTCGATAATCTGTGTCTGAATTCGGGTCATGGCCTCTTCAAGCGGAATATCATTGGGCAATGTCGCCTGAATCGAAACCGTGCGTTGTCGTTCCACATGGTTGATTTGAATAGGGCCCTGATGGATACTCACATCGGCTATATCAGCCACGGTGATTATCCTGCCGGAGCGTGTTGCCAGAGGTAATTGCGCAATGTCCTGTGTGTGTTGTGTCAGCGCCGAATTGCCTTTGATGACCAAATCAATATCACGTCCGTCATGGCGATAGTTTGACACGACCATGCCGTCAACCAGCGCATTGATAGCTACTCCAATATCCGCAGTAGTCATCCCCATATCCGCCGCGCGGGCGCGATCCGGTGAGACTCGCACTTCGGGGTTGCCGAGGTCCAGTCCGGGTATAGGCCGTGACTGTGAACCGGGCAACACGGTTGACATTTTTCCGAACACCTGAGCGGCGAGCGGCAGGATAGCGGTCAGCTCCGGACCACTGACATCAATTTTCACCGAACGGCTGCCTGCAAAATCCCGGGAGAACAGGGATGCTTGTGAAGCGAAACCGAAAGCGCCGGGAACCGACGCCAATGCAGCATTTGCCGGACCCAATAATTCTTTAACTCTGCTTTGGTCCTTGGCAACAAGTCCCATAAACGCTTGTCCGGGAAAGGCCACGAAAAAGAAGTTGCCGACTCCCCCGCCGGGCAGATCCTTTGCCTGTGCGCTGTCTGTTTCCCAGAGATGTTTTAGCTGCCCTTCAATCGATTCACCGACACCCACCATTTTATCGAGATTATATCCCGGCGGTGGCAACAAAACAGCAAAGACCAGATTTTGATTGCCGTTTGGCAAATACTCCGATGGCGGTAGCAGTAACCATGACGCGCCAACAGTGACAACGATTGTGCCAATGATTGTTCCGATTCGTCGCAGAGGACTGGCGTTAAGATAATCAACCAGTCGGGCAATTGTAGCGGCGAATATACCCAACTTTGTTTGAGAGAAATCCTTGTTCTTGAACTGGCCGGAGACTTTGAGAATCTTTGCCGCCAGTGACGGAATCACAGTAATGGACACTATCAATGAAATCCCGATTGCCGTTGAAATCGCAATCGCGATGTCACTGAATAACTGCGCTGCGCGTTCCTGCAGAAACAAAATCGGCAGAAAGACTGCAATTGTAGTGATAGTCGAAGCCAGCACCGCGCCCCAAACTTCGGAGGCGGCGTCTGCGGCGGCCTGCGAACGGCTCTTACCCATTTGTAAGTGACGATAAATATTTTCAAGTACAACAATAGCATTATCAACCACCATCCCCGCCGCGAACGCCATACCTGCCAGTGAAATCACATTGATAGTGCGCCCGAACAAATACATGGTCAAAAATGCGCTGATAATTGAAATCGGAATCGAAATGCCGATAACCATAATTGATGAACCGGAGCGCAGGAAGAACAGCAGTACCAGCACCGCGAGCAGTGAGCCGAGGAACATATTGTTGAACACCAGTTTGATGGCGGAATTGATATAGACAGTTTCCCGATAGACGTTTTCAAGCTTCATCCCGCGCGGCTCAAGAATCTCGGCGTTGATTTCATCGACAGTTTTCAATAATCCGTCCATCACCTCCAGCACATTGGCCCCAACCTGACGTTGTACGTTAAATGCAATCGACGGCCGACCGAAGTGACGCACCAGCGCAACGGGCTTCTGGAATCCAAGTGAAACAGTTGCGATATCCCGCACCCGAATCGGAGCGCCGCGTTTCATGGCGACAATTGTCTGTTCAACACTGCCAATCGTCTCGTAGCGTGACAACGTACGCACAACGTAGCGACGTTTTCCTTCGCCGAAATCACCGGCGGAGATGTCACGGTTTTCTGAGCGTAGCGCATTCGTCAGTTGTGACACAGTAATTCCCATTGAAGCCAGTGTCTGCGGATCAAAGTCCACATGTAATTCCTGCTTTAATCCACCGAAGATGTTGACTCTGGCGACACCGGCGACACGCTCCATCCTCGGTTGCACTAATTCCTCAACCAGTGTTTTCATTTCTGGCACATAGATAGAGCTATCCGTGGCTTCAACCACAAACCAGGCGATAGCGCCGTCGAATGGTCCGGTGGTTGTCACTACCGGCTGGTCAACATTCTCCGGGTATGACGGCACCTGCTTGAGTTTGTTACTGACTCGCACCAGCGCCGCAGTCAGGTCTGTGCCGACTGGAAACTCAAGTGACACCGTTCCGACTCCGTCCTTGGATTCGGAATTCATTTTCAGCAGGCCCTCAACCGACTTGAGATATTTCTCCTGTTCGTCGACAATCTCTTTTTCGATTTCTTCCGGTGAAGCCCCGAACCATGTCGTATTGACCGTGATAAACGGCTTTTCCACATCGGGCGTGAGTTGAATCGGCACACGAAAGAGCGCCATCATGCCGCCGAGAACAGCGATGAGCACTGCGACAACAACAGTGACCGGATAGCGTATGGAAGATTTAATGAGACTCATAGTTGTTTTATCCGTCCGTGCGCTTGTTACCGGCAGTCGTGGCAGCGCCAGAGTCTGCATTGTTCTTATTGGTTTGTTGGACGCCCGGCTTTTGCCCGGGTGTGCGCACACTGGCTCCGGGATATATTCGCTCATTGCCAAGTACGACTATCGGCGTCCCCTCCTGCAATCCTGGTCCGGAAATTGCAATCATGCTTCCGCTGGTTGAACCTGTTTGTACCGGGATCGGAACCGCTTTGCTGTTGGCGATCGTATAGACCATGGTTTTGGCTCCCTGACGGATTATTGCGTCTTTGGAAATTGCCAGTGACGTGAATTGTTTTTTTAGATTGAGTGTGGCTCGAACAAGCATTCCGGCGCCGAGACGACCACCATGTTCAGTGATGGTCACAAACACCGGAAATGTATGTGTTTCCTCAACTGCGCTGGGAGCTACTCCGGTGACAACGCCGACCAGTGACGACTCATCGTCGGCCTGCCTGTCGTTACTGACGCTGATTGTCACATTACTACCGATACTGACCTGCCCGAAATAACGCTCCGGCAGATCGACTGTGACCTGAACCTTCGAAAGATCTATCATTTCAAACACCGGTGTACCGGCGTTTACCCATCCACCAACATCCGCAAGTTGTTTGCCGGTATAACCGGAAAACGGCGCTCTGACTATACAATTGTCAAGGTCCAGTTTGAGGCGTCGCTCCTCAGCATGCAGGCGCTCATAGCGTTGCTCTGCGGCTGTGGCGTTTGCGGTTTCGGTATCCAGCCGGTTTTGAGCGATAGTGTTCTTGTCAAACAGCTCCTGCGCGCGTTTTAGATTCTTAGCCGCCAGCTCCGCCTGCGCTTTGGCCTCGGCGGCTTCGGCTTTCTTGGCCTGATACAGCAGACGTATTCGTCGCGAGTCGATTGTTACCAAGCGGGCGCCCTCTTCGACAACATCACCCTCACCGGCGTCAATGGACTTAATTTTACCGGACACCTCAGCGACAATATTGCTTTGTGACTTTGCCTCGGTGCGTCCGATTAGCTTTACCTGATCATGGAATGTAATACTGACAACCGGCGCCATTTTAACCAGTGTCGGAGGCGGTCCCTGCGCGCGCGCCACCCCGGCGTAGCCTGCTCCGAACAGAATCAGAGCGATTGCGGCGCCTAATAAGCCTATTCGACTGTGCAGAATTCGTTTTGGATATTTCATGGTGTCAACCTTGTGTTTTTTTGCAAGTGACTTGTTGTGAATCGAAAACGCTATCACTTTTGCGTAGCGGGTTCAAGTATGTGAGCAACTGTCTGGTGTTTTGTTCAAGGTACTCAACACTACGCGCGCATTTGACCAGCCCCATCGTGCCTTCAAAGACGCTCACCACAAAGCCGGCAACCTCAGCGCTATTGATATCTTCTTTGAGAGAGCCGTTTGCGCGGGCATGTTCGAATGATTCGGCCACAGTTTTCACCCAATTCACTGTGAGCTGATTGAGGCGGCTGCGAAAGCCTTCATCGATTGACGCCATCTCCTGCACCAGATTATTCAGCGGACAGCCGAGATTGAATTCACTTTCAGCCAGAAACTCGCGCGCGTTTTCCATCACCGCCATCGTGGCCTCAATTGGATCTTCAAGCTCCTGATATGGCGCCATCCAATGCGACAGCACATGTTCATGCAGGACCTCATCCACTATCGCATAGCCGAGTTCCAGTTTGCTGGCGAAATGATTGTAAATCGCCCCTTTGGAGACACCGGCCTGCTCGACAATCTCACTAAGTCCTGTCGCCTGAAAGCCGTTGTGGTAAAACAGGTTAAATGCCGCATCAAGTATTGCCTTGCGGGTTGCGGCAGGGTTTTGGTCTTTGGCCATGCTTGTTTCTTTCTCTTGCTTCCGGCTGAAAATCCCATGACATTCACAGGATTCGAGCGCCAGCATACATCAACCGGCGACAAAAGTCAAACCGGTCGGTATTAGTTACGTGACTTTCTGAGAATGGTTGCGTTGAAAGTGGAAGGATGAGTGGAACAAAGCAGTAAAACGCAGCAAAAACGACCTTAATTCGACGTCAACTTCGCAAGATACATCTCTGCGTGGCTGGAATCACCCTGCGCCAGATACAAATCCGCAAGACGACGGTAGGTTCGCTGGACATGAGAATTGTCCTCTGAATACTTTTCTGAGAGAACTGTCAGACTATGCAATAGCAGCGGCTCCGCCTCGCTGTATTCACCCTCAATTGTTAACAGTTCTCCGAGCGACCCTTCTGAGACAGCAGTCAGCCAGTGTTCCCGGGTAAAACCGTCTTCACGAAGTTTGAGCGACTGCCGTAGCAATGAATCGGCCTCATGGAGCTTACCCTGTTTCATGTATGTCAACCCCAGCCCGTCAAGCGAGTAGGATAAATTCGGATGAGAGTCGCCGAGATTTTTTCGTAGAACGCGCAACGCTTCCTGATACAAAGTATCAGCGGCAAGATAATCTCCCTTTCGATACCTCGTGGCGCCCATACTTCCTAAAATCGCGCCGACATAGTGATGTTCATCACCCATTATTTTCTTAATAGAGGCGAACGACGTGAGATACAATTCATACGCTTCATCATATCTCTTCTGGTCATTAAGCAAGCTCGCCAGCGAACCGCGACTGGCGACGACCTCAACATGGTCTGGGCCATACGTGTCAAGGCGAATCTTTAATCCTCTGCGCAACAATGGCTCGGCTTCACCATTCTTCCCGAGGAATGTCAGCAAGCGACCAAGATGATTCAACGTATGGGCTACTTCGATATCATCTGCGCCGAACAGCTCAGTCTTGAGAGCCAGCGCCTGACGAAACATTGGTTCGGCTCGCTTGAAATCGCCACGCGCACGAATTGCAATAGCCACATCACCAACATCGATTGCATACGGCTTACTGTTCACGCCAAAAAGGCGCTTGTCGATGTCAGCCGATTGTTGATAATAGATTTCACAACTGTCATATACGCCCAGATTGTAATAAATCGTTCCCAAATCGTGGAGCGTCAGCGCCACTTCCGAACTGAACTTTCCGGGCGCTATTTGTTGAACAGCAAGAGCGCGAAACAGGACATCTTTGGCAACATCATAGTCGCCGAGTTTGATATACACATTGCCGATGACATTCAGCATCTCGCCCTGAATCTCCGGTTGGTCGGCCAATTCACTCTCAATACGATCGGTGGCCTGATCCAACATTTCACGCGCTGTGATTTCCTCACCTTTGGAAAGATTCGGATCGGCTTCTTCAAAGAACGAAGTCAGCAGCGCTGTTACCTGTTTGGCTTTTTCAGCTTCCTGTTGCGCATTGTCGCGCTCATGTTCCAGGCGTGATGTGTAAAATGCGACCAAGGTGACAATACCGGCTACAACGAGCGCCGTTGCGCTGACGGCGATGAGATTACGCTTTACGAACTTACCGGCGCGATAGGAAAACGAATCCGGCCGCGCATGAATCGGACGCGCTGTGAGAAATCTCTCTATATCATCAGCAAGTTGTTCCACCGACTGGTAGCGTCGCTCCGGCTCTTTGCGTAGCGCTTTCAGACAAATCGTATCCAAATCACCGGCGAGTGTCTTGCGCAAACGTCGCGGCTCATCGTCTCGTAAGTGACTGATTTTTTCTATTGTGTCTGTCGTAGTGTTTGTTACTGCCTGCTCAACTCTGCTGAGCGCCCGGCTGGGTTTATCCGGAGCTGTGTCACAAATCGCTTCTTCCAGTTTCTTCAGAGAGCCACCGGTGTTTAAATACGGACTCTTGCCTGTCAGTAACTCGAAGAGCACAACACCAAGTGAATAGACATCACTGGCCGTTGTCACCGGTTCACCGCGCACCTGCTCCGGTGAGGCATACCCGGGGGTCATCGCGCGCATGCCGGTTTGTGTCAACGCAGTGAGCGCATCGAAGTCATGCTCCCCGCCGACGACTTTGGCGATGCCAAAGTCAACTAGTTTGACTGCGCCGTCACCGGTGATGAGTAAATTACCCGGTTTGAGATCACGATGCACAACCAGATTTTGATGCGCATACTGCACCGCCGACAAGACCGTTTGAAAAATCCGTAAACGCTCAGTGACAGAGAGGCGATGTGTGTCACAATATTCGTGAATCGGGTGGCCGTCCACATATTCCATCGTGAAATACGGCAAACCGTCATCGGTCAGACCACCGTCAAGCAACCGGGCGATATGCGGATGATGTAACTGAGCGAGAATCTGGCGCTCGGCTTCGAAGCGTTTCAGGATTTCTACTGAATCCATACCGCGCTTGATAATTTTCAAGGCAACCTGTTGCCGGAAATGTCCGTCGGCGCGCTCGGCAAGATAGACCGCACCCATCCCGCCCTGTCCAATTCCGCGCACTATTTTGTAGACACCGATTCGTGTTCCTTCGGCAAGAAATCCGTCGGGCAAATCCAATGCATCGACAGCCGGACCTTCGAGAATACTGTGCGGGCGTTCATCGGCAGACAGTAAATCTTTTACTTCAACAAATGTAGCAGAATCCTCGGCGCATTGCTCACGTAGAAACTCCAGACGATTTGTCTGTGGTTTTTCAAGCGCCTGCTCAAACAACTCCTTGACTCTATTCCAATGTGCGGTGTCCATGCCTGATGTCTTCTATTGCGATTTGATTTATTCGTTGATTGTTTGAAAAACAATAGATATAAAGAGGACACATCTTTGTCCCTCATCTCTAACGCGCAGGATGCGGGACAAACCAATCAAAAGATTTTCAGAAAGCGAACAGCGAACGCCGGAACCCGACCCACAAGATGTGGAGCGCAATACTAACGTTGCATTTCTTCCTCATTCAGCTCCCAATTGTTTACTCAACCATGCGCGCGCATAGCGCCACTCCCGCTGTACGGTGACTTCTGATACTTCCAGCAGTTCGGCGATTTCTTTGTGTGTTAGTCCACCGAAGAAATGATATATCACCACTTGGCATTGACGCGGGTCTACTTTTTCGAGCCGCCCCAACGCCTGGTCCAGCGCCACGAGGTCTTCGACTTTGGCTTGTCTGCCGGCCATTTCATCGGTGAAAGTCACCACCGCCTGTCCGCCGCCGCGCTTATCCGCCATCCGTGAGCGCGCATAATCTATCAAAATCCTGCGCATCGCCTGCGAGGCAATCGCCAGAAAATGAGCGCGATTTTGCCAGGAAACCTCGTCCTGATCGACCAACTTCAAATAGGCCTCATGCACCAAGGCAGTGGCGTTGAGTGTATGGTCAGCCCGCTCGCGATTCAGTTGCGCCTGCGCGACAACCTTCAAACGCTGGTAAATCAACGGCATCAAATCCTCGACCGCTGATTTATCTCCGGCGCTCAAGCGTCCCAATAGGGCTGTTATCTGTCCATGTTCTTCAGACACAGTATTAATATAGTCTCTCTCGCAGAAAAGCCGTAAAAAATACACAACTTGTTGGTAGTTAACAGGTTGCGTGACATTCAATGGCTCCGGGCCAAGCTCCGGACCTCGAATAATCACATAAACTCCCACCTCAGCCCCAAAAATCCCCCAGAATCCCCAAAAAATATCAAGAAATATCAAGAAAATATGACGGGTTATTCCTCTCACCTCCGCGTCAGGGGATAGGAAACAGAGATTCACCGTCTGCTGATTTCACTGAGCCAATTCTCGCATAGATAGCTCAGAATCAAGATACACAAACAAAAGACAAATTGGATAGAAAATAACCATAAACGAGATAACAAAACTTTCACCTACGCAAACCTAATCAATCGGGGAGGACAGGAAATGGCAGAAACCAATTTTCATTAGCGGGTCATAGATTTTGGTCCATCAGAAATTCCAAACACAAGAAACATCTTCAATAACAAAACGGAGTAAACAAATGAAGTTTCAAAGAATCACAACAGCGATGAGTCGCTTAGGTAAAGGCGGACTCTCGACAATCATGATAGCGGCGTTTTCTGCCCTGTTGATCAGCGCCTGCTCAAGCGGCGGCGACAACAATCCCGGTGGCCCCAATAATCAGGGACCGAAACCGCTAACCATATCGGCGGTGACGCCGTCAGACGGAGCGACATCAGTCAGTGTCAACGGCTCAGTCTCGGCAACATTCTCCAAAGAGCTCGATGCGACAACCGTGACAAACTCGTCATTCTATCTGCAGGGTGTCAGTGGCTCGGTCAGTGTCAGTGGCTCAACAGCGACATTCAAACCGTCGGCGCCGCTGGCTGAAAAAACGAGCTATACGCTGGTCGTCACAACAGATGTCAAAGACATCGACGGTCAGGTGTTGAGCGCAGACTATATGTCATCATTTGAAACGGCGGTCAAACCGGTCACCAGCGCCGGTGATGATCAGGATGTCAATCGTGGCGAAACAGTCACACTCAATGGCTCCAGCAACCTCGGCGCTTCGGCAACCTACACCTGGACACAGAAGGCCGGTCCGTCAGTCGGCGCGCTTTCCGGCGCCAAACCGTCATTCACCGCTCCGGATTCAGTGAGTGTGCTGGTGTTTGAAATGACTGTCGATGACGGCTCCGGTCCGTCAGCCCCTGATGAAGTCAAAGTGTATGTTCTCGAAAACAAAAAATCCGCTTTCTGGGTTAGCGGCTCCGGCAGTGATTCAAATCCGGGCACACGCAAGGCGCCATACGCCACAATCTCAGCGGCGATTACCGCGGCGACAGCCGCAGGCGCCGGTGGTGATGTCTATATCGCTGAAGGTGACTATGCAGAATCAATTGTTTTGTCCGCCAATGTCAGTCTCTATGGCGGCTTTGATCCGCTCAGTTGGATGCGCGATGTGCGTGTCTTCATCACGCGCATCAACGGCGGCGCAGTCGCCGTATTCGGTAAGCAGGCGGATAATGTAACACTCGATGGATTAACTATCGTCAGCGCCGATGCGACAAAACCCGGTCAGAGTTCTATCGCTGTTAGCTTTGCCAAAAGCAAAAACCTGACAATCACCAATAATACATTGATAGCCGGTAACGGTGTCAAGGGTGGTAGTGGCTCCGATGGTACGACTCCGAAGAAAGCGCCAAATGGCAAAGCTGGTGAAAAAGCAGGTTTGTGTGGCAATCCAGGGGGCTCCGGAGGAAATGGAAGCGGGTATGATGGTGGCAAAGGCGGTAATGGTGGCGCCGCAGGCGGATTCAAAGGTTCTACCGGCGGAGGCGGTACCCTCGCCGGAGGTGGCGGCAAAGGTGGCATTGTCTCCAGTGGTAAGCCCGGTGGAGGCGGAAAGACAGGCGCTTTCAACGGTCATGGTGCGACAGGTGGAGCTGATTTCGGCAAAGTTGCCTTCGGTCTGTACATCGGGGCGAAAGGCGCAAATGGCAAGCGTGGTGGTAATGGCGGCGCTGGCGGTGGCGGCGGCGGTGGCGCCGGATCTGGTGTTGCCTGCGGCGGCGGTGGCGGCGGCGGTGGCGCCGGTGGTTATGGCGGTGGCGCTGGCGGCGGCGGCCTCGGGGGCGGTGGCTCCTTCGGCATCATTCTCTCTGACACATCCACAGCCGAAATCGTCAACAACAGCATCACAACCGGCAATGGCGGTGACGGTGGCGCCGGTGGCTCCGGAGCCGGTGGCGGAACCGGTGGCACATATGGTAAAGGCGGCACAAACTCCGCCGCCGGCTGGGCCGGTGGCCGGGGTGGCTCCGGCGGCAAAGGTGGCCTCGGAGGTGATGGCGCCAGTGGTGGCGGTGGTCCGAGCATCGGCATCGTCGAACAGGCCAGTGATTCATTCCAGGACATGAATGTCTTCACACTCGGTACTCCGGGCAATGGCGGTTTCCGCACTGACGACGACGGCGCTAAAGGCGCCACCGGTGAACAGGCCGAAACGAAAAAGGTGCAGTAACTAAGGTAGCGGTTTATCAAGCAAGATGTTGCGACTCCCTTCTCGCAAGTTCTTCCGGGGAGTGACAGTCGAGGGTAACGCTGATGACACTGTCACTCCCTGCGGAGAACACAAGCCGGGACTCGCATACCAGAAACAAAGAGAACAGAATAGAACAATGAAACAAATACGCATAAACAGAAAACCTGCACAGTGGATAGCGCTGTGCGCGACAGCGCTGATATTCAGCGCCTGTAGCGGCAAAGGTCCGACAGACCCGGGCGGGTCAAACAACACACAAAGCAGTTTTGATGCGGTAATCGCCTCCGGTGGTGGTTTTGCGCCGGTGGTTGAAAACAATGACACAGTTGCAGTCGACACCAGTTTGCAGGAGGTTGTCGGCGGTGAGGATTTTTTCTGCACCCGCACCACAGTTGACGCCACCGAAGCTCCGGGAGATTTTCCGCTGTTTGATCCGAATGCGGATTTGATTTTTCCGGGAAATCTACTGCAGGGCGCATCACTTGAGCAGGCCACACCGGACCCAATTCCGGTCAAACGCGGCCCGGGTACAATTGTAATGACGCCCAACAATGGCGCC